>JAKSVK010000040.1 GCA_024408075.1 Bacilli bacterium
TTAAATAAAATGTTTGTTTGCGACAAAGAAAAAGAAAATTCAACGAAAGATTCTCAAGAAAGAGCAAATGAGATTGAAAGCAAGATATTCTATGCAAAAAGGGAATTTCGTAACCAAGGACAATATATAGATGAGATTTTAAAATGAGAAAATTAGATTTATTAGGCAGCAAATTATGTTCTTATCAAGCAAAAATATTTGAAGAGTCTTTAACTAAAACAATGTGTTCTTCAAAAGTGTTTTTACGACGCTTTTTTATGTCTGAATTTGGCTTTTATCTTGATATGCCTGAAAGATATGTTTTTTCCTATGATACCAATGAGTGTTTTGCTAGTTTACTTGAAGAATATGGTGATTCAACATATGGTAAAGTGAAAATTAATGCTAATGTCTTATATTATCTTGGATATTTAACTAGATATATCTGTTATACAAGAGAAATAACTACACGTCACTTGTATAAGACCTTCAATATTTATGACATAATTGATAACTATTATGTTTTTCATACTCAAGATGAAGAATGGGTAATAGCTACATTATTACAAAAATACAATATGACAGAAAAAGACCTCGATGAATACGAGATCCTAAAAGATTTATTCAGAAAACATTATAAGGATTCTTTATAATTTGCAAAGTTAATTTTTACAAGTTTATCAAAATCGGCTCGTCCGATTTTTTCTTTTATTTTTTTAGCAGCTTCATCAGCTTTCTTGCTTGCTCCAAAAGGAACTTCTATTCCTAGTTTCTCTTCAAGTAATTTCTTTTCTAAAAGAAAAGAATAACGAGCAATAACACTAGCAAGAGCAACGCAAGGGAAATAACTTTCACCTTTAGTTTTAAATGATATATTTTTGACAATTGGTTCGTCATTTTTATCAAAATAGGAATAGTATTTTTCAGGTGAGACAAATTGATCAACATAAATATGATCAACATTAATATATTGTTTATGTAAATTTGCTAAGGCACGATTATGCATTTTAGCTTTTAATGAATTGATATTTTCACCTTTTTGAATCATTTCATTATATTTTTCATTACTTAAAGTAAGTTTAGAGAATTTGAACTCTTTTACAATTTTTGGTCCAATTTCTAAAATTTTGGTATCTGTCATCTTTTTAGAATCATCTATTCCGTATTCTTTAATTTTAGACATTTGATTTTTTGATACAAAAGCAGCAACTACAATCATTGGAAGTAAATAATCTCCTACTCCAACTTCATCACTACCAATCTGATCTTGGTCATCAATAAAATGAGTAGCAACTTTTGACTTTGAAACTGTTTCTTTAGCTTCTGGATCCCAGATTTTTGCTTCTTCAAGAGCATTTTTACCATTAAAAGTAATAGTTTTATTCTCTCTTTTACTTTCAAATCCTGTAATTATTACATCATTTACTTCTGCAATAAAATCTGTATATTCTCCAACATCGATTTGAGTAATAAAACTTTGGTAAAAAGATTTTATTTCGTCATATTTTTCTTTACTTACTTTAATTGAAACAATCATATGTGTACATTTTATACCATTTAAGATGTATTTTGAAAAAAAGAATATAGCAATTATTAATTTTCACTAGTATTCTTTCTTACAAAATAAGAAAATAATGGTGGTATGGAAGAAAAAAAGAAGAACAAAAAACTCTTTATTGGGATATTCATAGTATTATTAATAATTATTCTTATTTCTATATTAGTAGGAGTCAGATATTCAAAAAGGGTTAAACCTACTTTATTTTCTTTTTCTCTTAATCCTGAACAAGCGATTACTGAGACTTCTCAAATTGAAGCTGATAAGAGCTTTCATCTTACTAAATATACTGATACCAAAATATATGATGTCAGCTTCTCATCTTCTTCTCCAGTGGCAGAAATAGGACATTATCCTGATCCAGAATTTATTTATGGAGTAAGAGGAAATGAAGAAAATATTATAAATTTAGAAATAGACAACTACTTAAGTGGATTTAGAAATGTAACTCTTCTCATTAATATTATTAAAGATGGAGAAATTACTCTTTTAAATTCACAAAACTATACTCTTGATCTATCTTCTTTAGTACTTAAATGTGAAATCAGAGGTAATGATGAAATTTATATTCATTCATTCTCACTTTCGTATTATTTGTGATTTACATTTGAACAACTCGTTAACTAGACAAGTTTATATGATGGGGTATTCTTGCTGATTTTTTGATAAAACTAATAAGTTTTATAAATATATTGAAGAGGAGACTAGCCCCTTGACAGCAAATTAATGGTTAATTTATAATACTATTGTTATTAGATTTCCTAGCTTTTTTGCTAGGATTTTCTTTTAACAACAATAATTATTCCTAATATTATTAGAAGAAGCGCAACGGCCTCGTTCATAATATTAGTTCCTTTCCTTGCTGTCTTAGGGTTAGTCGGTTTGTATGATGCCATACCAACCCTCCTCAATTAATATATAGTTGGTAAAGTAGTGATTTTGTGTAAAAAAATAAAAAATCGTAAAATATATTAAAAACAATTGTTGCTTATTAAAGACTCATACAAATGCTCATAACCTGCACAATCTTGCCTAGGAATCTCCCACCTCTAAGCTAAAGCGTAGGTGGTGAGTAGTTCAAAAATATATTGAAGAGGAGACTAGCCCCTTGACAGCAAATTAATGGTTAATTTATAATACTATTGTTATTAGATTTCCTAGCTTTTTTGCTAGGATTTTCTTTTAACAACAATAATTATTCCTAATATTATTAGAAGAAGCGCAACGGCCTCGTTCATAATATTAGTTCCTTTCCTTGCTGTCTTAGGGTTAGTCGGTTTGTATGATGCCATACCAACCCTCCTCAATTAATATATAGTTGGTAAAGTAGTGATTTTGTGTAAAAAAATAAAAAATCGTAAAATATATTAAAAACAATTGTTGCTTATTAAAGACTCATACAAATGCTCATAACCTGCACAATCTTGCCTAGGAATCTCCCACCTCTAGGCTAAAGCGTAGGTGGTGAGTAGCTCAACTATTTTTTTAGTAATGGATTAGGAATGCGAAGTTCTTTTCCATCAAAATATATACAGTCAGGTTCAATTGTATGTATTTCTTCTACTGGGATAGTAAATATATCTTTATTTAAGATAGTTAAACAAGCACGTTTACCTACTTCAATAGATCCTACCTTATCTAATATACGCATACGCTTAGCGTTATTATATGTAATCGCATGAATACATTGCTCTAAAGTAAACTTAGAAGACATTGGTGGTCTTCCATTAGGATATTTCTTTCTATCTAAGAAAACTGGATGTATACGAGTCATAGCGATTTCAATACCAATGAATAATGATGATAGTTGAATTCCAATTGGTGACATATTGTCACTAGAGAAACCATAACATATATCATCATTAATGAATTGGGTGAAATCTAAATAGTGTTGACTTCTTTTTTCTCCAAGAGAGGCTTCAGTAATTTCAGGGATAGAACCTAACCAATGAGCAGATATATCTGCACATATTCCTAATTTCTTAAATCTCTTAGCATCATCTGGATGCATGATTTCTAAGTGAGCAATAGTGACTTTGATGCACCAATCATCTCCACATATCTTTTGTGCTGCTTCAATTGCATCAAGAAGTCTACGTAAAGTTCCATCACATACGCAGTGGACATGTAAGTCTAAACGTTCTTCATTTAGTCTTACAATAGCTTTAATCATAGGTTCTAATTCAAAATTACAACGTTTACCTCTAACTCCTTCTGGATCAGCACCAAATGGTTCAAGTGATAAAGTATCATCTGCTTCATTAGAGCCATCGGAGAAGAATTTAACTGTACGGATACGGACGTGATCAGTTTCATATTTCTTTTGCCAGTCATGAGCAGTAGCAATAGTTTCTTCAATGCTATCAGTACTTGTTAACATGACTGTTACATCATAATAGAAATATAAACGTCCTTCTTTGTCTCTTTTAGAGACATATGCGACATCTTCTTCACTTAATATAAGAGCGTCCATCACTCCGATATCTCCATAGTGATTTAAATAATCTAATATATCTTTACTAGAGTTATCACTCATTGCTAAATCTGGTTTCCAGTTAAGAGCTTCAAAAACTCCAATGTCTCCATTTTGAACAGTTTGGAATGCTCTTCCTGTATAGTTACCATTTTCATCTTTAAAGAAGGTTTGATTAGCAACTGGAGCAAGAGAATGAGGTACTCCATTTTCATCTTTAATCATATTTAAAGCCATAGTGTTATATACACATCCATGACCTGAGTCATCATTTATTCTAGCTGGACGATCTGGAATTAATTCATCTAGATCTTTCATACTAGGTCCTTCACCGTTAAAAGTATCTATACAGTAAGAAGAATATACAAAGTATGGTCTAACTTCTTTAGGATACTTTTTGGCTGCTTCTTTAATATTGGCGTATAACTTTTCTTTATCTTTTTCAAAAGGTAATTCTGAAAATATAACCCAATATGCACTAGAGATTAAAGAAGGATGAGAATGTCCTTCGATAAATCCAGGAAGAACAGTTTTACCTTTTAAATCTACTATTTCATATTCACCAAAATTAAATTTAGCGTACTGTATTATTTCTTTATTACTGCCTACTGCTACAAAGATATTATCTTTAATAGCAACAGCTTCAGCCCATGGATTAGATTTATCTTCAGTGTAAATCTTACCATTAATAAGTATTTTCTT
>JAKSVK010000041.1 GCA_024408075.1 Bacilli bacterium
AAATATATTATATTTTTGTTATGAACATATTATTAACTAATGATGATGGTTACAATTTTCATGGTTTATCTTTGTTAAGAGAAAAGCTTAAAAAATATGGCCATGTAGTTGTTGTAGCTCCTATGTCAGCAATGAGCGGCATGAGCGTAGCAATTATTTTTGGTCGCTCTGTTAAAGTTAAAAAAATTCAAGATGATGTTTATGCAATGGAAGGTACTCCGGCTGATTGTGTAGCTTTTGGTTTATCTTCTTTAGATACAAAATTTGATTTGGTTGTTTCAGGATGTAATGATGGAAGCAACATTTGTATGGATGTTTTATATTCAGGAACTGTTGGAGCGTGCTTGCAAGCCCTTTCATATAGAGTTCCTGCAATTGCTTTCAGTGCATACGAAGGAAAATTTGAACCAGCTGAAAAAAATATTGAATTAGTAATGGACTATATCCTTAATAATAATTTGTTGTCGACAGAATATTTATTAAACGTGAATTTTCCAAAAGATAATGAAACAAAAGGAATAAAAATGACTCATTATCATTATAGAAAAGAAACCACTTATTATGTAAAAAGTGGCGATGAACAATATCTTGCTAAAAGAGATGTTTTAGATGAATTATGTGAAGACAAAGATAGTGATGCATATGCTGTGCATCACGGTTACATATCTATTAATAAACTTAATAAAATGATTTAGGAGGAAACTGATATGGGAAATGATGAAGTTAAGATTAAAAATGATGCAATGCCTGAACCAAAAAGAAGGAAAAAAGGAAGAACTCCTTGGTGGGTTTCGTTAATTACTTTTTTTGGTGGTATTGTAGCGACAATTGGTGGTGTAGCTATTTTTACAGCTGTTACGCCAGTTAGAACTGTAGTAAAAACTTTTGGTGGAGATCCTGATAAATTAATTACCGAATCTTACCAAGAGCAATCTTTATTAGCGTTAATTACCACGCTTGCATCATCTGATTTTGATAATTTGGCTGCAATTGCTGAATTTACTCCTTTAATAGAAGCCTTTTTAACTGATACCTTAAATCCAATTTTAGATGAAAATTTACATTTTGAGTTAGACTGGGATGAGTTAAAAGAGATTACTTTTACTACGGCTGAAGGAGAAATGAGTATTGGAGATTATATTTTCCGAGAAATTCAAGAAAATGTTGCTTTGGCTGATTTTATTAGCGATAAAGATAGTTTAAAAGGTGTTTTCTTACATTTCTTCTATCATCCTTTGTATGACGAAGAGGGAAATGAGATTCCAGGCAGTATTGATAAAAGCAATCCATATACATTAAAAGATTATATGAATGCAAATAGTGATTTCTTTAATGGAATTATTAATCAAATTACAATTGGCGATGTTATTGATACAAACGGTGATCCTTTACTTGAAGCCGTTAAGGATTGGAAAATTTCTGATTTTAATCAAGAAAAACTTAAAACATTACAAATTTCTTCATTTTTCAAGGCTGAAGATATTGCTGGCAATACAATTTTAGAAACAATGGTTGCTAAAGGATGGACTCTTGGTGATTTAATGAACGCTGACAATGTTAAGACATTGAAATTAAAAGAAGTCTTAAATTTGTCTGATACAACTCCTATTGTTACAATACTTGGAGAAAAAACATTAGCAGAAATTGAGAGTATGAATTTCTCTGAAACATTTAAAGTTGAGGATGTTTTCCCTGATAGTGATTCACAATTAATTAGAGCATTGTATGGCAAAAAATTATCTGAATTAAACGACGACACAATAAACAATATGTTAATTAAAGATGTTTTACCTGCATCTGAAATTGAAAATAATAAAATTATTAAAGCTCTTGTTAATATGAATACAACCGTTGGAAAATTGGGTGAGAATATTAATTTACTTAAACTAAGTGATGTAATTGATATTAGTGGTGATCCAGAAACTTCAATGAAATACAAAATTGTTATGGCTTTGGATTCATATACAATCAATGAAGTTGGCGATCATTTTGAAGATTTATTAGTTAGCCAAATATTCGATACAACTTCTCCAACATGCAACAGTATTTTAAAAGCATTAGGAAATTCTTCTTTAGCAAACTTACCTAATGCAATTTCTAATTTGACAATTGGAGATTGCGTTCCTGTTGATGAAGATTCGCCATTTAATAAGCCTGAAATTTTAAATACCAAGATTAGCGATAGTGCACAATTTGAAAATGCATTAAAGACAAATTTAACACTTAAAGATGTTGTTGATATTGATCCACAAACTTCACCAGAGATACTTGTTCACCTTATGGACACACGTTTGTGTGATATTGCTGATAGGGTAAAAACAATTACTTTAGGCCAAATGATTGTAATAGATGAAAATTCTCCACAAATTTTAAAATCACTTGCAAATGTTGAGGTTTTTGGAGATATCGACAATTTGGAATCAGCTTTAATTAATCTCAAACTTAAAGATGTTTATGACGGAAGTGGGTTAACTTCTGGAGTCTTCAAAGCTTTATGGGATTTAGAAGGTTTTGAAGGTGGAATGCTACCAATTGAAGACTTACCAGATCAAATTAGTAATATGAAGTTGACCGTTGTTTTGGAAGATAAGATTTATGAAGAAGGTTCAAGCGATGGAAAAATTTCTGGTATTTGGTGGTACCTATTGACTGAAAGCGATGAAGTATTTGATGGCAGTGCTGGACATAGACCTTTCTATGATTTGGGACGTGGTAAAAATTATACCGTTAATGATATGGATAAACTTGTTAGTAATATTACTTGGCATATTCAAAATGAAAACATTATTGATTTAGTAAATGCCAATGTTATTACTGTTGACCCTTCTCTTGAAAGTAATCTTTTGATTCCAACACCTTTATTAGGTGGAGCCTGCATTGGAGATCTTACTATCCAACAATTTATTAACATGATTTTGGTTCTTGTTGGTTAATAAGCAAAGAAATATTAATTATTTCTTGCTAGAAAGTACAAACTAACTATAATTAGTTTGATAATAGTAGAATTATCAAATGCATTGACTGATTGTTAATGCATAATAAGCAAAAGAAAGAAGGAAATATAAATGCCATTAGTAAACACTAAAGAGCTTTTTGAAAAAGCTTATAAAGGCGGATATGCAATCGGCGCCTTTAACTGCAACAATATGGAAATTGTTCAGGCTATTACAGAAGCTGCAAAAGAATGTAATTCACCAGTCATTCTTCAAGTTTCTGCCGGTGCAAGAAAATATGCTAAACCAGTTTATTTAAAGAAAATGGTTGAAGCAGCTGTCGAAGATACTGGATTACCAATCGTTCTTCACTTAGACCACGGAGCAGACTTTGAAATTTGTAAAGACTGCATCGATGGTGGATTTACTTCTGTTATGATTGATGCAAGTAGCAAACCATTTGAAGAAAACATCGAAATTACAAGAAAAGTTGTTGAATATGCTCACGCTCATAAACCATATGTTACAGTTGAAGCTGAACTTGGTACTTTAGCTGGTATTGAAGATGAAGTCAAAGTTGAGCATGGTAATGAATCATATACACGTCCAGAACAAGTCGAAGAATTTGTTAAACGTACTGGAGTTGATAGCTTAGCTATTGCTATTGGTACTTCTCATGGTGCATATAAATTTAAACCAGAACAATGCACAAGAGATCCAAAAACAGGTAAATTATTACCTCCTCCTCTTAGATTTGATATCTTAGAAGAAGTTAGTAAGAGACTTCCTGGATTCCCAATTGTTTTACATGGTTCAAGTTCTGTCAACCAAGAATATGTTGATATTATTAACGCTAATGGTGGAAAACTTGTTGATGCAGTCGGCGTGCCAGAAGAACAACTTAGACAAGCTGCAAGACTTGCTGTTTGTAAAATTAACATTGATAGCGACCTCCGTTTAGCATTAACTGCTGGCGTAAGAGAACACATGGTTGCTCATCCAGATCACTTTGATCCAAGACAATACCTCACCGATGCTAGAAATTATGTAAGAGATGTTGTTAAACACAAGATTGTTGATGTTCTTGGTTCAAATAACAAACTTTAATATTTATATTAAGCAAATTAAAACCAGCAATCAAAAATTGCTGGTTTTTTGTTTTAATGAATATAATTAAATTATTTTTCTTCTTTATCTTTTTTAGCAACTTTTGCTTTAACCATTTCTTCTTTTTCTCTGAATTTGTTAACAAGTTTAACAAAAGCAAAGAGAATGATGGCGATTAAGATAAAGTTAATAATTGCGGAAATGAATGCTCCCCAATCAATATAATTGGTCTTTGACCAATCAGTCGATCTAAGTCCTGTAACTGGATTAATAACTGGTAGACCAGTAGTAGTATCTAAAATGAATACTTCTTCTCCTAAAATTGTTCTTGCGTCATCAAGAGATCCGCCCCCACCGAGACTAATTAACCAATTAATAACTGGTTGAAGGATTTGACCTGTTAAAGCTGTAACAATTGCAGTAAATGCACCGCCAATAATAACGCCTACAGCTAAGTCAACAACATTTCCACGGGAAATAAATTCTTTAAATTCTTTAATAATACCTTTTTTCTTTGGTTGTTCTTCT
>JAKSVK010000042.1 GCA_024408075.1 Bacilli bacterium
TAAAAGAACCATTCTAACCAAGATGGAATAATGTGTGGGGCGTTTATTGATATTTCCCCTTTAACAAGAATTAAAATTCCAACAAATATTAAAATTATTCCACCGATAAGTTCGGATTTATTACCAAATTTATGTCCAAAACGTTTTCCTAAGTAAACACCAACTATGCAGAAGCCAAATGTAACTAAAGTAATTATTGCGACAGAAATACCAGCTTCGGCAGCTTTATAGTTATTCATGGCTAAACCACTAGATAAAGCATCAATTGAGGTAGCGATAGCTTGTGCGATAAGAACTAACGCGAACGATTTCTTGCTGTCGCTTATATCATTATCCTCTTTTTTGCTATAGCAATTTCTAATCATGCCAACACCAATCATGGTCAAGATTAAAAACGCTAATGGAGGAACTATTTGTCTAAAAATATCACTAAAAGATTTAATGCTAGAAAATCCATAAACAATTGCCCAGCCAATCATAGGCATTAAGCCTTGGAAAAAGCCAAAAACTCCAGCAATAATTAATGTTCTATAAATTGTAATTTTAGGATTTTTAAATCCATGAGAAATTGATATGCCAAATGAATCCATTGCTAAACCAACTCCAAGAAGAAGAGCAATTGGTATTAAAGATCCTAAAGAGACTAAAGTCATATCTATTCAACCTCATTCAAAGAATGAATAATATCACAATCTATATTTGAATATTCATTCATCCTATCAAGTAAAATATGTTTTACACCTGCATTTTTTGCACATGTCATATCATCTAACGCATCACCAATATAAACAACTTCTTCTTTATTCATATTCATTTTGCTAATTGCAGTCAAAACTGGTTCAGGATCCGGCTTATGTTTACTAGTTTCTCCATTACCAATAATAATGTTAAAGATAGATGGATCAATTCCGATTGAATCTAAAACATCTAAAACATGTTCACGACTATTGCTAGTAACTATCCCAATTAATTTGTTTTCCTTTTTTAATCTATTTAGTAAATCTAAAGTATCTGGATATAGTTTAGTTAAAGACAATGTCTTTTTATTGTTTAAGCAGCTAATAAGTGTCTTAGCAAAAATGTCAGTTTTATCTTTAGGTGCGTTTAATTCATCATAGCCAACTTCCAAAGGAATACGCATCAATCTCCAAATATATGAAGGATCTACTTTTATACCAACAGAAGCATAAGATTCTGTAAAAATATAGACCATTGCTTCATGAGAGTCTATTAAAGTACCATCAAAATCAAATAAATATAATTTGGAAGAATTCATATTCCTTAAATTTTATTAAAAAATATTGATAAATCAATTATTTTGTTGAAAATATTACTTTGTTTACATATAATCACAACGTTTATGAGAATTAAAGCAGCTACATTTGTTTATTGTTTACTTTGTAACATCCCAGTTTGTTTTTTCTTATGCTTAACTGCAGCAATAATTGGATGTACAAGTATAGAATCAGGTATTTTATTAATTAATTTTAATAATTTTAATTGGTTAAATCTTCTCTGGAACTTTTTAGTAGGCTTTGGTATTGCAATGATTGTTGGAAATTGTTTGCCACTTACTCAAATAGGTAGATGGTTTACTGCATTATTCCATGTAAAAAACGATACTTATGCTGGAAACATGAAATATCGTTTATTAGCAACTTTAATTATTACTTTAATTTATTATTGCACCATTACACCTGCTTTAACTTTATTAAATTGGCTTCTTGGTGTTTACACTACAGCTGGACAAGCTGGATATTCATTCTTAATTAACTTACCTTTGATGTTAATCGTTGGTTTTGTTTCTTCATTAATCAACGATATTGGAGCATATAAAGTTGCTCATTTAATTGATGAAGATTTTTGATTTTTAATCTTAATAATAGCAATAACTAATGCAATGATAGGTGGAAATAAAATCATAATTCCATATATCTTTCCAAATACATTCATTGTTGCTGCAAAATCAATTGGCAAAATTGCATAACATGAAACAATTGGAGCATTAGGAAATAACCCATGTGCTACTTCATACAAAACAAAAATTACAATATTAACTGATGTAAAAATAATAGATGAAATAAACTGAAATTTTAGTTTGTGTTCTTCTTTAAGTGGAAGATAAATAAAGTAGTAAGTCACTACCATTAATAAGCAAGTTAAGAAGACAAAAATTAAACAAGTAACATAGAAAGAAGCATTGTGAGAATAGTCAATATTATTAGTTAAATCAACTGTATAAGTAGCATGAATTAGAGCACTCAAAGAGTATCCAGATCCGATCACTAATCCAGTTGTGGCAATGCCTCTTAAAACTTTAACAAAAGTCTTATAATTTTTACTTCTATATGGAATTTCACCTGCAAAACCCTTATATTTTAAAGAAATTATTAAACTTGCACCACCTAACAAGAAGTACAAAATGCAAGAAATTATAAGGCTAACAAAAATTCTTTTATGAGCAATATTTTTCCCAACTGGATTTACATATAAACCATTAGATAAACCAATTGAAAAATAAATCAAAATAAATAAGCCAACAACAAGCATCACAATACTAGTCGAGAAAAGAATTTTATTTTTATTTGTGCCTTCTAAACCAAATGTCAATTTACAGAGCATAGCAAGGACATAAATACCAGCAAAACAGCCCACTATTAAAGGCAAAGTTCTTTTTAATTCCTCCAAAGATTGATATGGAGCTCTACAAACAATAGAGCCTAAAATATTGCAAATAAAATAAACAGTTTCAAATAGAGCAAAAGCAAGAATTACGAACACTAATGAAGTAAGAATATTTAAAATAACGTAATCGCGTTTTGCGTTATGTGACATACTTTTAAAAATTCGATTTTCTTGTAAAAAACAATTCATTAGTATTTAACCCACTCATTAAGTCCGTTATTATCAAAATAGAAATGATCTAAATCAAATGTGCCGTCGTTATGTAAGCTAACAACTGAGGCACCAACTAAATCAAAAGCGCGATTAATTCCTACTTTTTTTGCATCTTCCAAAGATACTTTTGCATAATATAATTCTTTGCCAGTTTTGACTCCACACCCAATAGTTACACCTTGGTAATCTGCAGTCCAATCATTTGCATGGCAATGACCAACAAATATTCCTTTTAGTCCATTATCTTTAGCAATGTTAAAGAAATATGGGACTTTATTTGCTGAAGATGATGCAAAAGATTCAAACTTAAAGAATTTTTGTTTACCAGTGTATGAGTCACCGGCATCTTTAAATTCGTTCCATGCTTCTTCTATTTCATGTTGAGCTATATGATAATATGCAATTACTGGAACATCTTTTCCACCTAAATCATGTTCACTCTTCCACCAAGCGGCTTGATCTTCTCTAATATAGTCATAAGTCATTCCTATTCCAACGGAATTATCTGCATAATCTGCTCCACTGTCTAAATTAACAATCTGCCATTTGCAATTATTAAAGTCATCATAAAGATTAATAACATAGTTAGAATTTCCATATACATTATCATTATCTACTTGAGTATACAAACAATGAGGCGCACTTGAAAAAGCGTTGCTAATCCATGTTGGGCTAGCTTCACCATGTCTATCATGATTTCCCCAAGTTACCGCATAAGGTATACCAATTGATTCAAGTGTATTAATTAAATCAGTAATAACATCTTTGCTAAAAAGCATCACTTGGTCTCCGGTTAATTCTAAAAGATCAATTTTGCCTTTTTCTTTACTTATTTCATTTAACAAATTTGTCAAATACTGTCTTTGCTCGAAAACATTAGTCGTTGTACTCCAATGAATATCTGCTAATTGAACAATTGTAAATCCATCATAGTAAGTTGGAGTTTTTTCTTTATTAACAATATAGAGATCTAAACAACTTTTATAGTCAATGATGTTTTTATTACAAGAAACTAATGATAGTAAGGAAATTAGCGCCAAACCAAAACCACATTTTTTCATACAACTATTATAAATTTATATTATATATTTGAAAACTTTTGTCTTTGAAAAATGTAAGTAATTTCAAACATATGTGTGCCATTCGAGAATAATA
>JAKSVK010000043.1 GCA_024408075.1 Bacilli bacterium
ATTCCACCGAATCCGCCAAGAACTTTAGCAGGATCGCTGTCCCAATCTGTCATACATCTAAATGCACCTGTTAAAGCTATTCCTAATAATAAAAATACAGCAGTAACAATTGCTCTTTTTGAAACAGCAGGAACAGCTTCTCTACAACCAAAAATTACAAAGAAATAAGTTCCTACTTGAACTAATGTGTTTAATGAAATTAAAGTGACAACAGCCCATACAACTTCTACTTTTGCATAGCCAATAATCGTAACAGCAATTGCTAAAACAATTGAAATTATATTAATCCAAAAAGCTCTGGCAAAGTTTTTGTTTTTACCAAATTTTCCGAATAAACATCCAACAAGTAAGAATATAGAAGCAAGTAATGAAACACCTTCAGATACTCTTAACAGAGTATAGATAAGATCACCTTTTGACAAATCAATAAATCCAGCGGCAAAAGCTAAGCCAACACTAACAAGTATGCAGCCAATGCTAGCAGCTAAATAGTTAAGAGCTCTCTTTACATTATCCATGTTTTTTCTCCTTTATTTATAAAATAATTGTAGTTAGTAATCACAAGAAATCAAACATTTTTAATTTTTCGCTTTATAGGGTGATATAAAAGAAGCAAAGAGTTAATAACGAGTAAAACAGTAAGACCTGTATCAGCAAGTATTGCGACATACATCATGAAACGTTCATCTTTAAAGATTAATGCTAAAACAAATACTACCAATTTTATTGTTAGTGCAAAGCAAATATTAAAAATAGAGGTTCTTTTTCCTTTTTTCGCAATTATCATCGCATCATAAACTTTGGCAGGATCGTCATTCATAATAATCATATCTGCATTTTCAACAGCGATGTCGCTACCAATTCCACCCATTGCGATCCCAACATCACTTCTAATAATACTAGGAGCGTCATTAATTCCATCCCCAATAAAAGCAACTGACTTATCAGTATTTTCCATCTCTTTTTCTAAGATATTAGTTTTATCTTCAGGAAGTAATTTATAGTGATATCTATCAATCCCAAGTTTGGAGCAAATTTCTTTAGCGTTTTCTTCGTTATCACCAGTAAGTAATATTATTTCAACACCTTGAGAATGTAATAAATCTACCATTGGTTGAGCATCTTCTTTTATGGTGTCAGATAAGACCACGTAACCTACGCATTTTTTATCAATAACTAGGTAGACAATTGAGCCATTTTCACTACATGGATTAAAGGTAATTTTGTACTTATCAAGAAGCTTATCATTACCAGCAATAACTTGTTTATCTTTAACGCTTGCAACGCATCCAAAACCTGCAATTTCATTAAAATATTTGACTTTTGCAGCAGTTTTTCGCTTTTTATAGTCATGAACGATAGCTTTTCCAATTGGGTGAGTTGATAAAGATTCGATTGCAATTAAGTAATCTAAAAATAGTTCTTTATCAATATCAAATGTTTCTATTTTTTGAATCGTAAAAGAGCCATGAGTTAAGGTACCTGTTTTATCAGTAATTAACTTACCCATATTTGCAAGTGAATCTATATAATTTCCACCTTTAACTACTATTCCGTGTTTGCTAGCTAAACCAATTGCTGAAAAATAAGCTAATGGAACAGAAATAACAATTGCACAAGGACAACCAATAACTAAAACTTCTAATCCAGTATGAAGCCATGTTAACCAAAGCGTATTATCTTTATTTATTAAAGAAGAAATAAGTCCACCAAAAACAAAAACCACTAAAGCTAAAATAACAACTATAGGTGTATATATTTTGGCAAACTTAGCAATAAATTCATCGGCCTTAGACTTTTTCTCTCCACCATGTTCAATTAATTCAATAATTTTACTTACTGCGGAATCTTTAAATTCTTTCTCTACTTTAACTGTAATTGAGCCTTCTTTAAGTAAGCATCCACTTGTAACTTTATTATTAGTGCACGCTCTAACTGGAACATACTCTCCAGTTAATGAAGATGTATCAATATATCCTTCTCCATCAATAATCACTCCATCAACTGGTATTAATTCTCCAACCTTAATGAAAATATGATCATCAACTTTTAATTTATCAGGTGACACTATTTCTAGTCCATTACTTGTAATTAAATTGGCTTTATCAACTCTTAGCTCAACCGCAGACATAATTGCTGCTTTTGATTTATTTGTAGCGGCATTTTCAATAATTGTACCAATTTGGAATAATGTAATAACCATGACTGCTTCAAAACAATCATCAAAAGCAATCGTATAGTTATCATTTAATCTATGTATAACATCTTCTCCTTCAATTAAAGCAATAATAGCTATAGCTAAAGATCCTATAGCTGCAATTGTAATTAATAAATTATGGTCAAGAATATTGTTCTTATTTTTAATATGGTTAATGACTTTATAAAAGATGTCATATCCAATTACAATTATTGCAACTATATAAAGTGAGAATCTAATCCATTGATATTCTTGTTTTCCTAATCTAAAAATACAAATCAAAGCAATAACAACAGCAAAAATAATACGAGAAAGCATGATCCACATTTTGCTAGTAAATATTTTTGATGAATTATGTTTGCCATCCCCAACTAGAGCAATTTCTAAAGGATCACTTTCAACTTTCTTAATAACTGAAGCTAACTTTTTAACACTCCACTCTTCATTTTTATAAGTAATATAGAGTTTATTTTGTGAATAATCTAAATGAACATAGTCTACGTTTTCTTGAGTTGCTAAAAAACTTTCTGCTTTTGCAGCACAATTAGGACAATCAAAACCTGTTATAGAATATATTTTAGAAATCATAACAATATATTAACAAAATTTAGTAAAATTATCTTTTTATTTTATAAAGGAGTGGTTATTTACAAAAAATCTATTTTTTATGTATTTTGTTTTTTAAAAATTCTTTTACTTCATTAAGATTTGAATTAGTTAACATTGTAATTAATTCGTTAATTTCATCAATTGATTTGTCCCACCACTTAAACTTCTCTAATAATTCGATAAGTTCGTCATCAAATCTTTTTCTTATAACTCTTGCAGGATTTCCTCCAACAATTGTGTATGGTTCAACATCTTTAGTTACAACAGAGCACGCTCCAATAATTGCACCATCACCAATATGAACTCCTGGAAGAATGGTGACTTTTTCTCCAATCCAAACATCATTTCCTACAACCGTATCGCCTTTATAAGGACAATCTTTGTCATCTGGACGCTTTGCGTCCCATCCTGGAATTGTGAAAAATGGATAAGTCGAAACAGCATTTAATTGGTGATTGCATTCATTCATCATAAATTCAACTCCAAATGCAATTTGAACAAATTTTCCAATAATAAGTTTATCTTTGCTCCAAGGGTAAAAATGAGTTACATGACTTTCAAAATCTTGATCTGCAAAATATGAAAAATCTCCAACAATAATATTTGGATTTTTAATTGTTGGTTTTATATATGTTTGTTTGT
>JAKSVK010000044.1 GCA_024408075.1 Bacilli bacterium
ATCTTAAATATATTAATAAATAATGAAATAAATTGTTTACAAAAAATTCATAATTTAGGTATTGACAAATATAATATTATGTGTTATAATAAGACCAAAGAGGTGAGAAAAATAAAAAATAATTTTATATTACTTGTTGGTGGTTCTGGAAGTGGAAAAACCGAAATATCAAAAGAACTATATAAAAGATATGGATTAAGTTCAATCGAAAGTTATACAACCAGAGAACCAAGATTTAAGAATGAAACGGGTCATATATTTATTGATGACTATGAAGCCGATGAAATATTAGATAATGAAGAAATTGTTGGCTATACAGAATTTAATGGTAATAGATATTTTGCTACCGCATATCAAGTTGAAGAAAATGAAATATACATTATTGACAAATGGGGTGTAGAATATTTTGATGAACATTATACTGGTAAGAAAAATATTATAGTAGTTTATCTTGATGTCGATGACCAAACAAGATTTGAAAGGATGATGGCATCAAGAGGAACATATGAAGCGGCTCAACGAATTAAGTATGACCAAGAGGCTTTTAAAGGCATGAAATATTTGGCAGATTATATTGTTGAGAATTATGATTTAAACAATGCTGTTGAAGAAATTTACAATATTTGGAAAGGTAATATATTTTAGAAAGGTGTAAAGAAAAATGTCAATGCGTAAGTGGAAGCGCCATATGGCTCATAAACATATGGAAGATAAGGGAATTAAACATATAAATAGACCAATCAGATTTGGCAATCGTATTTATCCAAGTTATTTTTGTTCTAATTGGCGTGATTTTGTAACGATTAAGGAGAAGAGATAATGACACAAAAGGAAATGGTAATTAAGCATTTGAAAGAAACAAATAGCATTACTCCAATGATGGCACTTGAAGAATATGGAATTTATCGTCTTGCCGCCATTATTAATAAGCTAAGAAATGAAGGGCATAATATTTCAACAACTCTTATTCCTCATATTAATAGATTTGGAGAAATACATAAGTATGCACTCTATAAACTGGAGGATTAATTGTGGAAGAAATAATTTGTTGCTGTGCTAATTGTGTAAATGCAGATGGTAAAAGATTAAAAAACAATAAAATCAGATGTAAACTTCATCACGAATATATGGATGTAAACTATTGTTGTGATATAGATTATGATTATGGAGATATATGGCACGGCAAAACGAAAGGTGTATTGAATGATAAGAGCTAAAATATTCGTAATATGGCTTACATTGAATTGTTATTTTGGAATATGGATGTCTAATCTATTGATAGCTTTTAGATTTTTAAATAATATTAATGTAAAAATTTATATATGCACTATAATAATAACAATTTGTGAAATTCTTTTGATGGAAAAAATTTGTTTAAAAGATATATCTATGGATTATAAAATAACAAATACGGAGGATAATGACAATGATTACAAAGATTAAAAATTGGTTTAGGAAGTTGCTTTTAAAGTGGGCAAAAGGTATAGAAATAGAAGAATATAACGATATGTATGATGACCTTAGAAAACAGTATAATGCCGTAATGGAAGCTTTACAGAGAGCAAAAGATTCTGTTACATGGTTGCGTGAAGATAATGAAAAAATGATTGAAGAAAAGAATTGTCTTACAAACCCTGTAACTATTACCGCCGAAATTGACCTTAATTCTTCTCCTGCGTGGAAAAATCTTGATGAATTTGAAGCTGTTGCAAAACTTAAACAGTCTATTATTAAACAGTTCGGAGAAGCTTGTATGGAATATATGAGTGTGTTTAAGACTGAAGATAATTGTCTGACCTGCACTGTTAATGTAGTAAAATATGATAGATAAAGCTTATATATTAAACGATATTATTTCAGTATTAAGTAATCATCTTAATGAGAAAGATAATTTAATAATTTTTATGTCAAGTGGGCTATATAATTTTATAGCCCCCAATGTATCAATTAAAGATTATGATAAATTATTTGGAATAAATATTTCGACTTTTGATGATGATAAATTGATATGGCATTTAGGAACTGAGGTACATAAATATGAGTAAATATTATGGTGGATATTCTGATAAAGAATTATATAAAGACTTAATTTATTATATTGAAAATTGGCATGATAAGTTGGATATTTGGGGAGACAATAAAGACTTGAATTATGATTATAATGTCATGTTAGATGTTGTTAATGAATTAATATGGCGTTTAGAAAATAAAAATTAAAAGGTACTGAAGGAAGAACAATGAAAGATTTTATTTATTTGATGCTTGTGTTGGTTACTTTTGCTTTAGTTGTATATTCTCCTTATATTGTGCCTTATGTGATTAAGAAAATTAAAGAAAGGAAAAATTAATATGGATGTAGAAAAGATTATTAAAGGACTTGAATGTTGCACGATGGATGGAATTTGTACTGGATGTCCGTATGAAGTGAATGATGATGGTAACTGCATTAGAGATTGTATGAAAGATGCGCTTGAAGTTGTTAAAGAATTTAAAGAACTGAGTGTTGGTATTCAGTATCAAATTGATAAGGCTTACGAGGAGATGGATAATGAGTTGTAATAATTGCCCACGGAAAAGTAATCAAACTTGTGGTGGTTTATATTTCACTGGCGAAAATTACACACAATGCTCACAGTTCTCGTGTCAATATACAGAGCAAGAATTATGGGAATGTATCAAAAGTGGAAAAGGTTTGCCTAAAATTGAGGAGGTAAGCGAATGAGATTGATTGACAAAGATTATGTTATTGGAGCAATGGAAGAGAGCAAGAAAATTCATGGAGAGTATTCTGTTTCTATAAATAACTTTATCAGTTCGTTAAAATCTGTACCCACAATTGATGCCGAGCCTGTAAAGCACGGTCATTGGATAAAGGTCGGTGAATCGTGTGGAATAGATATTTTGGAATGTTCTATATGTCATATTCAACATCCGAGGTTAGCATCGGAGTATTGCTGTGATTGCGGAGCGAAAATGGATGATATGAGCGAAGATGTGTGAGTTTTGCAGTGGTGAAATGACATATAGTACCCCATATTTAACCGTTAAGCGGAGAAGTAAAATAAAACCATTTACTGGTTTTACCGTTGAAGTTGAATGGCATGGATGTCCACAGTTTGGGAATTGCAGAGCTGACGATAGAATTTCACTGTTTGATTTTAACTATTGCCCGAACTGTGGAGCAAAGATGGATGAGGTGAGTGAATGACAAATGGAGATAGAATCCGACAGATGTCGGATGAGGAACTTGCAGTGATGTTTGCAAAACTTAAAGCTGTTGATGCTTTATATAGATTAGGTTTAGGCGTTCAAAATTATCAAGG
>JAKSVK010000045.1 GCA_024408075.1 Bacilli bacterium
TTTTTAATAAAAAGCCACCCAATAATGAGTAACTATGCTACAATGTATCAGGAAATCATTATTAGGTAATATAAAATATTGCTTATAATAGATAGCTAAAGAAATAAAAAATATATATAGGAGAGAAAAGTATGCAGGCAGTTATGTTAGCAGCAGGAATGGGCAAACGTCTTGCTGAATTTACTAAGAATAATACTAAATGTATGGTTGAAGTTGCTAACAAGAAACTTATTGATCATGCAATTGATGCTCTTCTAGAAGCTAATATAAAACGTTTTGTTATTGTTACTGGATATAAAGGTAACTCTTTGAAAGAATATGTTTTAAGTAAATATAAAGATAAACTCGAATTGGTATTCGTTGAAAATAAAGATTATGCCACAACGAATAACATATATTCTTTTTATCTTGCTAAAGATGAACTTGTTAAAGATGACACAATTCTTTTAGAAAGCGATCTTATATATGAAAAAAGAGTAATTAAAGATTTAATTAATAATAAATTTGAAAATGTTGCCGCAGTAGCTAAATACGAATCATGGATGGATGGAACAGTTGTGACTGTTGAAGATAATTTAGATATTCATTCTTTTATCGGAAAAGAAAAATTTAATTTTAATGACATAGATAAATACTATAAAACTGTTAATATTTATAAATTTTCTAAATCTTTCCTTTCAAAAGTATATTTCCCATTTTTAGAAGCATATATGTCCGCTTATGGACTTGATTCATATTATGAAACTACTCTTAAACTTATCTGCAAATTGCCTGATGATAAGATTAAGGCACATATTATTAAAGATATAGTGTGGTATGAAATAGATGATGAACAAGATTTAAAAATCGCAAATGTTCTTTTTGGTAGAGGAATAGAAAGATATAAAGAACTTACTTCAACTTATGGAGGGTTCTGGAGATATAGTGGATATATCGATTTTGCATATCTCGTAAATCCATATTTTCCTAAGCAAAACATGATCGATAAACTTCAATATGAATATCCAGTTTTAATTAGACAATATCCTAGTGGATTAGATACTCAAATCATGAATGCTTCAAGAAGTTTTAATGTTAAAAAAGATTATCTTCTTGTTGGAAATGGTGCGGCTGAATTAATTGATTCTATTGCTCATATTACTTCTGGCACTGTTGGAGTAAATTATCCAACATTTAATGAATATTTCCGCTGTTTTAGAAACGCGAAAGTTGAAGCTATTGATAACAGTGATATTGACTATAAACTTGATGTTCAAAGAATTAAAAAGTCTATTGATAAAAACGATATGACTGTGATTGTTAATCCAGAAAATCCTTCTGGATATATGCTTTCTAAAGAAGAAATTATTACATTATCTAATTATGCTAAAAAAGCTAATAAGAAACTCCTTGTTGATGAATCTTTTATAGATTTTGCTGGTGCAAATGATAGATATACGTTGCTTGATAATGAATTTTTAAGTGAATTTCCTAATGTGATTGTAATTAAGTCCATTTCTAAAAGTTTTGGCATTCCTGGTCTTAGATTAGGCCTACTTGGATGTAGTGACAAAACTTTGATTAAAACAGTGAGAGAAGATTTGCCAGTATGGAACATCAACTCTTTTGCTGAATATTGTTTACAAATATATAACCTATACGCAAAAGATTATCTTGCTAGTTGTGATCTCATCGCAAAAGAAAGAGAAAGAATGTTTAAAGAACTTAGTAAGATTTCTTGGCTTAAAGTATATCCATCTAGCGCTAATTATCTAATGGTTGATTTAAAAGATGTTGATTCAACCTCGTTATCTATTAAAGCACTTGATGAAGACAAGTTAATTATTAAAGACTTATCTAGTAAAGGCGGATTTAAAAACAAGAACTTTATCCGTATTGCAGTTAGAGATACTAATGATAATAATGTTATCTTAGATTTTTTAAGAAATTATAAGAAATAGTAGTGTTTATTATGGCGAACAAAGTTGAACAAATTAAACAAGAAAAACTAGAAATGCAGAAGTGTCGCAAGATTAACGATCCTTTAGACACGTATGTAGCAGAAAGAATATCGGTATTTATTGCTAAGTTTTTTATTAAACGAAATGCTTCACCAAATACTGTTACTCTTTTTTCTACAGTATTAGGTATTTTAGGAAGTGTATGTCTCATTTTTTCTAATATATGGACAACCGTAGTTGGAGTTATTGTTATTTTATTTTCTTATTGTTTTGATTGTGCTGATGGACAAGTCGCTAGAGCGCTTCATAAAGGTTCTTTATATGGAAGATGCTTTGATGGCTTTTCTGATGGAATTGTCTATTTTGCAATTTATATATGTGTTGGGGTTAGATTAATGCTATATGGGAATATTCCTTTTACTAATATTCCTTGGAATGGCTGGATATGGCTAATCGTAGTGCCTACTGGAGTCTATTTCCACGCCGGTCAATCTCGTATCGCAGATTATTATAAAAATGTTTATATGTATTTATGTGATAATTCTCATTGCGAACTTTCTCGTAGTAACAAAGTAAAAGAAGAAGTTAAAAAAGATTCTACAAACTGGTTTAAAAAATTAGTATTTTCAAGCTATATAAGTTATACAAAAAGCCAAGAAAAAAATACTCCAAATTTGCAAAAACTCCTGCAAAAGATTGATGAAAATAATGGAGTTGTACCTGAAAAAGTATCTCAAATGTGGATGAAAGGCACAAATCATACCATTATTTTAACTAATATTTTAGTTTTTAATTATCGTACTTATCTTCTTGGTTTACTCCTTATTTTAGGAGTTGCTATTCCAGGAATGATCGGATTAGAATTCTGGCTTTTCCCAATTGTTGTTATTCTTTTTGAAGCAGTTAAAATTTTCCTCATTGTTAAATATGAGAAATT
>JAKSVK010000046.1 GCA_024408075.1 Bacilli bacterium
TGGCAGGGGTAGTAGGAATCGAACCCACATTGGCGGTTTTGGAGACCGAAGTACTGCCTTTGTACGATACCCCTATCGCTAGCAAGCGCTAACGAGAATAGATTATAAACTACGTAGCACTTGATTGACAAGAGTCATATCAACTTTGCCAGCGTAATTCATCTTAAAATGTTTCATCACAGATGGAACACTTTTATCATCAAGAGACATGATAATATTTTTAATTTCGTCTGCGGATAATTGTTTTGGTAAATATCCAGAGAGAACTTGTTCTTGTTTAGAAATATCATCTACACGTGTAGTATTTCCAACTTTAACATATCCTTCTTTTTCATCAGATAATTCTTTTAAAGTCTTTTGAATAATTGATAACAATTCGGCATCACCAATTTCTTTTCCTTGAGCACGCATTTCAACTTCTAAATTTTTATATTTAGTCATAACAATTGCTAGAGCACCTCTTGCAATTGTGTCTCTATTTTTCATTGCTTCAACATTAGCTTTTTTAATTTCGTCAATAATCATATTTCATATCCTCGAAAGTATTATATCTCATTATAAATGTGATATCTATGTAAATTTTAACGTAAAAGTTTAGCTTTTTTAATGAACTTATATACCCCATGATGGTATACAGGTTTGGTAACAAATTGAGCGATATTTTTTAGCTCATCTTTAGCATTTCCAAGAGCAACACCAGTGCCAACTTGTTCAAACATAGATATATCTTGATAATCATCTCCAAAAGCTAAAGCTTCTTCTTTATTTATTCCCATTTTATTAAGCATAGAAATAACTGCTTCACCTTTTGAATGAGATTTAGATAAAACATCGAGTCCATATTCAGAAAATCTAAACATATGAATAGTTTTAGGCATTTCCTTGTTTAAAATAGGATCAACAGAACGATCAGCAAAAAGAAGCATAGAAATAACTTCTTGGAAGTTATATTGTTCAAATTTTGCATCTATTTCGAAGAATATTTTGTGGTGATAATCAACTTCTTTAGTCTTTTGAGTAACATAAAATCTATCATCAAAAGTAACAAGTTCAATACAAAGTTTATGTTTCTTGCAAACATCAACAATTTCTTTTAATTCTTTCTTAGGAAAAACATATTTATCAAACCATTCATTGTTATAAACTCTAACCGCGCCATTTGAAGCAATAACTCCACTATATTTGATACGATTAAGAACTCCAAATTCTCTAAGAGAATAAATTGGTCTAGCACTACAAATAATGATTTTCACACCTTTGTCATATAAGTTATTTAAAGCTTTTATACTTCTTTCATCATATTTATGCTTCTTCAAATGATCAAAAATTGTATTATCAATATCAACAAAAATAGCTTTTATATTATTCATAAATCGTGATAATTATATCAACAAATTGGTGAACTAAAAATTATTTGTTATAATATTAAGGAACTTATATAGTTGCACATGTAAGCGTGCAAGTTTCTACAGGTGGCTATAAAACCTACTATGAGTTTCTATGGAGGATTTTATTATGGTCACTATTTTAAAGGGAAACATTATTTCTTCTGAAAAACTTGATAAGATTTCAATTTATGAGAAATCTTTTTTAGTTGCTGAAGATGGAGTCATTGTAGGAATATATAAATCATTACCTAAAAAATATTCTAAATATAAATATATAGATTATAAGAATGATTTAATCATTCAATCCTTTTCTGATATGCACATCCATGCTCCTCAATACGCAATGCTTGGAATGGGGATGGATTTACAATTATTAGATTGGTTAAATACATACACATTCCCAACCGAAAGAGAATTTAAAGACCCTAAATTAGCTAGAAAAATCTACAAAGATTTAGCAAAACAACTTATTTCTAACGGAACTACTAGAGTATGTATGTTTTCTTCTTTGCATACTGATTCCACTATTGTCTTAATGGAAGAATTAGAAAAAGTAGGTATTTCAGGCTATGTTGGAAAGGTCAATATGGACCGTAATGGAGCTCCAGGACTTGAGGAAACAACCGAAGAATCTATTAAAGAAACTAATAGATGGCTTAAAGAATGTAAAAAATTCAAACTTATTAAACCAATCATTACTCCTAGATTTATTCCAAGTTGTACAGATAAATTGATGGAAGAATTAGGCAATATTGCTAATGAAAATAATTTACCGATTCAATCACATTTATCTGAAAATCTTGGAGAAATCGCCTGGGTCAAAGAGCTTCATCCAGAATGTGAAGAATATTGGGACGCATATGCTAAATATAATATGTGGAACAATAAAACACTTATGGCTCACTGTGTGCATTCTTCTACAAGAGAAAGAAAAGCAATTAAAGATGCTGGAGTATATGTTGTTCACTGTCCAAGTAGTAACGAAGATTTAACTAGCGGATACGCTCAAATTAGAAAAATGTTAGATGAAGGAATTAATGTTGTTATAGGAAGTGATGTTGCTGGAGGAGATCATCTATCAATGTTTGATAATGTCGCAGCAACAATAAGAGCTAGCAAAGCTAGAAATATAATTGATAACTATAAAACTCCATTCTTAACCGTTGAAGAAGCTTTCTATTTAGCAACAAGTGCTGCCAATAAATTCTTTGATGAAAAACCTGGACTAGCCAAAGGAAATAAACTTGATGTTATTGTAATAAATGATGACAAGTTGCCAAGAGTTAGAAAGCTCTCTATTAAAGAAAGATTTGAAAGAACAATATATTTAAGAGAAAAAGACGCGATTAAAGCAGTCT
>JAKSVK010000047.1 GCA_024408075.1 Bacilli bacterium
CCATTAATGTGAAATAGGGATAATACATAGTATTATCTTTTTTTTCGTGTTTTTAAGGGCTATTTTTACATATTCAAGGGTTCGAACCGATGAATTTGCACTTAGATAGAACTCTCTAGTCGGTTTGGAGCATAAAAAAACATAGTTCGAATATCAGTTAAGGGTTAATACGACACGAACTATGTCATTATCAAGAATTTCTCTTATTTTTGAAGGAGAAACATTAAATTCCTTTGATATTTCGGTGATATTTTTAAATGTTTTAAGTTCCTGAAATGTCACAATACGCATCATAGAAATTAATTTTTTGTCTAAATGATTTTTTGCAGTCCTTACAACCATACGTGCGCATGTGTATTTCAACATGCATCTTTTTATTTGTTAGAACTGAATTTTTGATGCAAACATCGTAGTAATCTTTTATTGCTATATTTTTTGATCCACATTTTGGGCATTTTTCTCTAATGTCCTTCAAATCAATAACAACAAAAGCTTCTTCGTTTTCGTATTCGATAGAAATATTTTTAATTTCTTTCTCAGGAATACCTAAAAATGATAGAATATTAGTGGTATCAGTCATATGATCCCTCCTTGTAAATTGTTGCCCAAACTTATTTTACAAGGATTTAATAAAAATACTATTCTAGCTCCGCACTTTGGTGGGGCTAGTAAAAAATACCCACCCCATTAAAAAGTGGAGAGCCGGAGAAAGTATGTCAGAACAACACAATAATCAAGTTTATGTACTATCACTAAATGATGAATTGGGTTCGATTAGTGATCTTGAAAATAAAAATATCTATTGTTCACCAGCTGAAACAAAATATTTTAAGAATCAACCAGAATATCTTGGTTTCCGTTATGATGGCGAATTAAAAAGGATAAGTCATGTAGATAAGATTGAATTAGAGTATAAAAATAAAACATTACATTTAGTTTTTATATTAGGACCAAACTTAATAAACAAAAATGTTCATATTAAGTCTGGCGACATTTGGCATTTAAGAGCTTGGGCTGATTTCGATTTATTATTTACATGTTCAACAGTTAGAGAAGCTCTTATAAAAACAAAAGAAAGAAACCATTAGAATATAAGGAAGATTATCTATGAATACTACATTGAAAAACAATTATATAAAAGCTTTAACAAAGAACAAAATTTTTACTAGATTATCCCAAGTAACTACAATGTTGCCGCCACCAAACACCTATACAAATAGAAAAAACCATACATTTGATGTGGTTGATACAGCAAAAGAATTACAAAATAGTATTATATCCAAATATAAAATTAAAGGTGTTTATAATTTGGAAGAATCTTGTTATGCACATGACATCGGTCATTGTTGTTTTGCTCATGAAACTGAAGTAATAGTTAATGATTTCATATCTAAAGAGTTGCATGTATTGCCAAATGAAGCTGGTTTTTCACATTCAATAAATGGCGCATTAGTTTTCGCTATTGCTGCTAATCCAAATAAAAAGAAAAGTGATTTGTCTAAACTTAATCTATTTAACAATTCAAAAAATGATATGAAAATGATAATTGATTCAACGATTAAACATTCCTTTAAGAAGGAGTGTCTTGGCTCTATTTATTTTGAATTTGTTGATGAACAATTTAAAAAGATAGCCAATTTTTCATTATTTAAACGTAAGAAAAAAGATGACAAACCACTTTATAAAACTGGTTATTATGTTAGGGTTGCTGATGATATAGCATCTAAAAATTCAGATTTTTTAGATTTACAAAAATTATATTATAGAAACCCATTATATCTTAGAAATGCAAATAAGAGGTATATACTTAGAAACTATTACATAAAGGAATTAGACAAGGCTTTCCTTCCATACAATAAAGAACCAAACATTGAAGAAATTTATGAGGATTTAGCTTTAACTAAAGCACAAAAATCCTTTCTAAAAGTATCTTATGGTTTTGATTATAAAAAAGCATATACAATGAATTGCCAATTGGTTGTAAAAGAAGTTTTGGATTATGTCGCTTTAAATCCATGGGTATTAAAAAAGACATGGAATCAACGCTTTAAATATATAAAAGACATATATGCTGATGAGTATTTCAAAGTTTTTAAGAAAAAAGTTAAATTACAAAAAACAGATCTCGATAATGTAAGAACTAATTTTTTACTTAATCCTAATGATCCGACCAATCAATATAGATCAATTTACTATAAATATATTTGTGCAGTTGCTTTTGAGATTTCAAATTTTACTGATGTTGCTTTTAAAGATTTTGCTAAATCTATTCAAAATAATTTATCTCCAAATGCTATTATAAGTCTTGCAAAAATATAAAATAAAACCTGGATTCAAATCCAGGTCAATGTCTAGAGGCTTGTCCATCGTTTGTAAAGCAATTTTTACTGATCGCAGGACATTTGAGTGTCGACACACCGCACGTTGCAGAATCTCGAGAACGAGAATCTACAAACTGTGTTTTATACTTACATGCATCCCTGTGAGAGATGCTTCCTCCATTTGTAAGTGAAGGTTTGCACCCTTCGATTATTATTATATGTGTTTGCTTATACAAAGCAATCTTTTTTTTATTAATTTTTACAATTTTTAGATTT
>JAKSVK010000048.1 GCA_024408075.1 Bacilli bacterium
TGACTGATGTCGCTAATGCAGAAGTGCTTTTGCGTATTATTCAATCTATTCCTTCTAAGAAAGCAGAGCCTTTTAAACAATGGTTAGCAAAAGTTGGAAATGAGAGACTAAATGAAATTGCGGATCCAGAACTCGCTATGCAAAGAGCAATGGATTACTATAAGAAAAAAGGTTATTCAGATGAATGGATATATCAAAGATTGCTTTCTATTAAAATAAGACATGAACTTACTGATGAATGGAAAGAACGTGGCGTATCTAGTTCAAAAGAATATGCAATCTTAACAGATGAAATATGCAAATCTTGGAGTGATTTGAGCATTAAAGAATATAAAGAAGTAAAAGGTTTAAAGAAAGAAAATCTTCGTGATAATATGACTGATTTAGAACTTGTTCTAACAATGCTATCTGAAGCTTCAACCAAAGAGATTAGTAAATCTATAAAACCTGAAGGATTTGAACAAAATAAAACCGTTGCAAAAATGGGTGGAAGCGTTGCAAAAAATGCAAGAAAAGAAATAGAATCAAAAACTGGAAAATCAGTTATTTCTACAAAATTGATAAAATAAAAATGTCAAAGGTGGAAATTCAGCATTCGACCACGGCGCATTCTAGAGAATGAGTATTACATGCGATGCAGGGGCGAAATGAATCCACTTAACACCTGGAGCAAATAAATAGTTTCCTTAATTAGACCGGCCTGCTTGACAATAAATTATATTGTCTAATTAGGTATGCAAAAACTTATTTTTTAAAATTGTACTAAAATTTTACATTATAGTCATTTAAGAAGAATAGTAATGATACAAAGTATTGTTGCTTTTTATTCATAGGTAAAATAACATATAAGACATGAAAAAGATTACAAAAATTATATTATGTTCATTTTCAGCAATGATGATTTGTGGTTGCTCAACGTCAGTAGAGCCAAATCCTGAAATTAAACCAGAACCAGTAATAAATCCAGTTTATAGTTATGTTTTTAATAATGATTCTCCTATTAAATTAGTGAATAAAACAGGTACTAACAACTATTCAGTATCTGATTTGCTATTTAAGGTTGACGATAAAATTTCATTTGTTGATTCATCTAAAAATCCATATAAATTAGTTGATGGAATCTCTATTAGTGGTGAAAGATATGGTTTTAGTTTTGTCGTTGATTCATTCAAAGCTTCAATTGAAGGAACCTATTCATTTACTCTTTCTATTTCTGAAAATGGTAATAGATTAACTATTAGCAAGAAAGAAGAGCCAGTTGTTAATTATTATACAGTTGTATTTGATGCAAATGGCCATGGTTCAGCCCCATCATCTATCGAAAATGTAAAAGAAGGATCAAAGATTAATAAACCTGTTGATCCATCTGCAACAGGATACATTTTTGAAGGTTGGTACAAGGAGTCTTCATGCATTAATGCATGGAATTTCAACATTGACACTGTTACTTCTGATTTAACTTTGTATGCTAAGTGGTCTTTAGCTCCAGTAGAAAAATACACAGTTACATTTGATACTCAAGGTCATGGTTCAGCGCCATCAAACCAAATAATTGAGAAAGGTAGCAAAGTTAGTAGACCTGCCGATCCAACTGAAGAAGGCTTCCAGTTTATTGGCTGGTATAAAGAATCTACATGTAAAAATGAATGGAAATTTAATGTTGATACAGTTATAAAAGACACAACACTTTATGCAAAATGGGAAGAAGTTGTTGAAAGATATTTTGTTGTCTATGCAGATTCAACTAAACCATTTGATATTGATTATGGTACTGAACTTGATCGATACAGTAGCACATTATATAAAGTCTCATTAAGTTGTGAAGAAATTAGACCTGGCACAACAATAAAAATTGTTGATAGCAAAAATAATGAATATAAAGCTTTTGATAAAACAACTAATTCTTTTACAGATTACTTAGTCAAAGAAGTTACAAATGGGTTACAATTTGTTGTTTTTGGAAGTTATGATATTGAACTTAATCCAGAAGCCCAGTCAAACGGGTTAAAAGTAGTAAACAAGGAAATTAACAATTACAAAATTTATTCATATGGATCAAGTATGCTAGATTATGATGATTTGAACTATATATCATCTAGCCAAACATCTATTATTTACAAATACAACAGTTTTACTTTTAGAGAAACCTATTCATATTCGATTAGAATTCGTATTTCTTCTTCATTAAATATCTTTCAAAATTTTAAATTTACAGATGCTACAAGCACTTCTAATTTTACGTTAAATGGACAAACATTTACTTATACAAAAAGTCCCAGGGTTTCAAAAGAAAGTTTTAATATTAAATTAATATTAGATTACGCTACATTAAAACTTGAATTAGAGATTACTAAAGCATAAGTGGACATTTATATGAAACCAAATCCAAATCTAGTGTTCCCGATTCCAGGATACAACAAACAAACATATATAAAACCAACAATTAAAAATCCAAATATTATTGTTGGAGA
>JAKSVK010000049.1 GCA_024408075.1 Bacilli bacterium
GAACCTTTTGTAGGTGGTGGCGCTTTACTTTTGGAACTTGCACCAATTCACGCAACAATTAACGATTCAAATAAAGAACTCATTTATGTTTATAAGTGCTTAAGAAGTAAAAGATTATTTAAAAAGATGTACGACATCTGCAAAATACATGAGGCCAATCACTCTGAAGAATATTATTATAAAGTCAGAGATTTGGATAGAAAGAAAACCAAATTTGCTAACATGACAATGCCTGAAAAAGCTGCTAGATGTTTATACTTAAATAAAGCTTGTTTTAATGGACTCTTTAGAGTCAGTGGCAAAGGATACTTCAATGTTCCTTCAGGAAAAAAAGAAAAAGTTAAATGCTTTGATGAAGAAAATATCCAAGCTTTGCATAAATATTTCAACAAGAGAAAACCAGTTATTTTAAATAAAGACTTTGCAGATGCTGTTGCTACTGCTAAAGCTGGTGATTTTGTATATTTTGATCCTCCATATGATGTAGTTGGCGAACAATCATTCACTTCCTATACAGCTGGTGGATTTGGAAAAGATGAACAAATAAGACTCAGAGATTTAATTAAAGAACTTACTGATAAAGGCGTTCTAGTTATGGCCAGCAATGCTCATACCGCCTTTATTGATGAGATTTATAAAGATTTCAACATCCATGTAATCAATGCCAAAAGAATGATAAATTCCAAAGGCGATGGACGTGGAGCGGTTGAAGAAGTTGTTATAACAAACTATTAATATGTATACAAAAAGAGATGTTTTCTTTCAGGATGAATCTTTCACTCTTCTAAAAGGAGACTCTTTTAAATTACTTAAGAAGATAGAACCTAAATCAGTTGATATGATTTTTGCAGATCCTCCATATTTTCTTTCAAGTGGTGGAATAAGCTGTCAGAACGGCAAACAAGTATCTGTTAATAAAGGTGAATGGGACTATTCAAAAACAATTGATGATAAGCTTAAATACCATAGAAAATGGATAGCTTTATGTAGAGATGTCCTTAAGGACAATGGAACTATAATGATTAGTGCCACTCTTCATAGTGTTTATGCTATTGGTGTTGCACTTGAGATGGAAGGCTTCTCAATCATTAATAACATTATTTGGAGAAAAACAAATCCTGCTCCTAATTTGGCTTGTAGATGTTTTACTCATTCTACTGAAACAGTAATCTGGGCAAGAAAACAATTAGCTCTTAAAAAGAAAGGCAAACATTACTTCAATTACGAAGCCATGAAAGAAGAAAATGGTGGAAAGCAAATGAAGGATGTCTGGGAATTTGATAGTGAACCTGAAGTATTTGAATGTGGTACTTCTCCAAAGAGTGAAAAGAAATTTGGTAAGCATCCAACACAAAAACCTGTTAAACTATTAGAAAGACTCATTACTGCAGCTTCTAAAGAAAATGACTTAATACTAGATCCGTTTAATGGTTCTGGTACAACAGGAATAGTTGCTGCGAATATGAATAGAAGATACATCGGAATTGAACTAGAAAAAGAATATCTAGAATTAACGAAAAATAGATACATTGGAGGTAAAAGCGATGGCAAATAGAGATTTCAATACTTGGCTATCAACAATGAAAGATAGCATTGCTACTTGGACTTACTATACTGATTTTGAAAAGGTTTATGAAAATGTTCAAAAAGTAAAAGTTGAACTCAATATTTTGAATTCACTTATTGGCTCCAAAAATATTGAAGAAGAATTTAAAACTATCGTTAAACAATATCCGAATGTTTTGGTCGTGGTACCAATTCTTTTAGCAAAAAGAGAAGCTGAAATTAAAGTTCAAGACGCAGAGGGAAGCTATGTATTTAACTTTGTTAAAATGAACTATACAATTGAACAATATACTCTCTTTATGAGAAATAGTGGATTGTTTGATTTGCTCCAAAACCACATCATTAACAACTTAGTTGATTATGTTCTAGGTATCGAAGTAGGCATGGATACAAACGGAAGAAAGAATAGAACTGGTCATGTCATGGAAGATTTGGTTGAATCTTATTTGATTAAGGCTGGATTAGTTAAAGGCAAAACATATTTCAAAGAAATGTATGCTTCTGATGTTGAAAAGAAGTTCGGATTAGATCTATCTGCATTAAGCAATGATGGTAAAGCAGAAAAACGATTCGATTTTGTCTTTGTTGGAGCATTAGGAACTGTATTTGCTTGTGAATGTAATTTCTATAGCGGTGGCGGTTCAAAATTAAATGAAACAGCTAGAAGTTATAAAACAATTACTGAGGA
>JAKSVK010000005.1 GCA_024408075.1 Bacilli bacterium
AAGCTCGTAGACTGGTAACTCGGTGCCAGGGTTCAAATCCCTGTTCCTCCGCCATCATCGATTGTCGAGACACGTACGTAAAAATACGTGTTTTTTATTGCTTTTTTAAAAATTTTTAACATGTTGACTATTTCTAGGACGCCTTGTTGAGAGTCATATAGGGTTACTCTTTAAACTCCTTATAAAAACTGGACAGACACGAGGGTTGAAACCATGCACTATTATTTTATTATCTTTTTAACAAAACTTCTTTTTCATATTCTCTAACTTCTCCAAACAATTGAGAATAAGAGACCATGCCTTGATATTTGGGATATTTACCCAGACTTCACAACAATTGAGTGCTTTGCAAGATTTCACTTTATCTTATTGACGCCATATTAAAATACAAACACGTTGTAATCCAGTGAAGTCATCTTACTGTTTCGTTATTTATTGAAAAAAATGCCAATATATGCAAATTAGTTAAATGTACATGTAAATTTAGTATCTTTTACCGACTGAATAAATACAAGAACCTTAAGAAAACATGCTTTTTATCTCGCTGATTTCGTGTATCAACTCATCAAGAGAGATATTCATTGCATAATAATATGGCTGGATTTGAGATTTATAATGATCATTTTGATTTAACATGACTTTCATCCGCTTCAAAAGTTCCATGTCGAAATGAGGATATTTGCTCGCAGCATCTGATAAATAATTGGTTTGCACTTCCCTTAATTTGTCACCAAATTGTTCGACTGGCGCTAACGATGCAGCAACAGTGGGGTTTATATCAAACAGTTTTTTCTCTACAAATATTCTAATTCCCATTAAATGTAAAACTTTGTTGATGGTGTTTTTGATGAATCCTTCATCTGAAAGCGCCCTATTACCAAACCCATCAATTTTGTTGAAAAGTTGTTCGCTAGAAAGATTTTTCCCATTGTAGGTACAAGTCGTAAAAACGCCATTATAATGAAACAATTTATTTAAATCGTCTTTAATTGCATTTGTAGACTCGATAAATAACGGGTTTTCTCTATCCCTATTAGCCCTAAGAATGCCTTCATCATCATGATATTTTATAATATCATCTATATTAATAACATTTTTGTTGATTCGAAGTTGTTCGATAGATAATTCACCATTAAATTTTTCCACATAAAAGAATTCAAAGTTGCAACCATAATTGTATTGCTTGGCTATGTTAAGAGCATCGGTATTATGAGTAAATATCAAGATTTTTTTGTCAGTGTTTTCCCTAATATATTTAACAATTTCATAAACAATTCGGTATTGATTAGGAATATCATAACTGCTTAAAGGATCATCTAAAATGATATTTGTTTTGTCTGTTGATTTAGCAATAGTAAGTCTCGTCATTAGTGTTATAAGATTTAATTCACCTTGAGAATATGAGGATGCTGGTCTATCATCAGGTACACTCAAAATAAGTCCTTTTTTCTTAATATCAAATTTGGCATCCTTGAAATTAAGCCTGTTAACAAACAAATCTTTAATAAATGATTCAGAGTCACGAATGCCATTAGAAATTGTTGCAATGCTAGATTCGACAGCATTCAAGTTTGATTGTTTGGCAGTTTGAATGGCGACTAGTGAATTAATGTTTATAATCTCTGAATAACTGTCTATTAATAAATACTCACAAAGTTTTTCTTCGTTACTTTTATATTTTGTTATGAGATTGGATAATTTTAATAAAAAAGCATCATTTTGTTCTTTTGTGTTTTGAACTAAATAACTAGAAAAATAAGGACTTATGACACAAGCAAGTTTTGATATTTTATCAATTAAAATGGATTTCAACCCATTTTCAAGACTTCCACCGCATATCGGGCAAACAGGCTGATCTTCATCAATTTGTAGATGCTCTAAATAGTTATCACAAAATTCTTTAACCAAACATTTCTGCATATTTTCAACTTCGTCTGAAACTTTATGGGTTTCATCAATTAAATCCCTAAAATGTATACCAAATTCTTTCTTAACAGGGAATAACACATCGTTAATTTCATTAAATTCTTCTTCGGTCAAAGAAATAGGTGAGATAACATCATTATTTTTAATAGATTTAAGAAAAGATATCTTTGCTGATGAAATTTTGCTCTTACCAAGACCAAATCCGTTTTCAATTCTATTAAACACACTTATTTGATTCTTTATAGAATCTAATTCAGTTCTTGCTTTTTCTAGCGCTGCAACATCTGGCAACACTTCAATCGTTTTACCATTTTTAACAGCCTTAATAGAATCTTTATTATCTTCATAATTTATCAAGAAAAATTGATCACTATAATGATTTGCTAAAAAATTTGAAATTGTAGTTTTACAAGTTCCATTAAATGCAAAAATGATATTGTTTTTAGAGAAATCAATTTTAAAAGAATTATTTAAATGAAGAAACGACAGTTCAGGCTGTCCATTAAAAATAGAATTATCAAATTTGGTAATTGGCATACTTATCTCCTTTTTTAAATTATAGCATTTCTATTATTTAAAATAAAAACAAGCCAGTTTTTTTAATTCTATCAATACAACTTAAATTTCTTTTCTTTTGATAGATTTGAAGATATAAATAAGGCATAGGGATACTTTAAAATCTTTAGAAAAACTGTACAGACACGAGGGTTTAAACCTATCGCTCATATTGAGAAAAAAATATATATTATATGCCTTTTAATGAATATGGTTGATTATTGCCTTGAAATGTAAGACGCACCACTTTTATGCTGTCAATTAAAGGAGTATTAATATAAGGTGTTTTTAGGCTCAATGAATTCGTAAGCGGTTCGAGAAGCATCTCTTAATGACGAATCGGTTATTTCGTTCTTAATAATGGCTCCATTGTTTTTTATGTCATAATAAATTACACATTCGCCGAATTTATTGAGCGTAGCAGATACAGACTTCATACTATCAACCCCTTCGTCTATTATCTTTTATAATTTCCACCTTTCGCTTTCTCGTTTGAACATATTGGCGCCTCCTTGGATAGTTAAAGAACATCATATAAAAATACTTATGTCACCAATTTTGGCATAAATATGGTGTAAATTATAAATAGTCAAAAAATCAAAGTATTTCGATAACACTTAAAAGGCTCAATGTATTTAGATTTATAAAAAGGTATTGTAAAAAATATTTTTAGCATTTATAGAGAACAAACTTTTAGGGATAAAGGATAGACGCGAGAATTTAAAACACACACATTGGGATAAATATCTCTGTGTCATCGTTAGTCCAATGAATGGAATTATAGCAAAGATTTGTGTATTATAAACAGGCTAGCCAATCTAAAACAATAATCAGCGTTAGAGCCATCGTAGTTACATACTTATCTGTCTTATTAGAATTCCTGCTAGATTTAATTAAAGTGGTGCGCCTCAATTAAAAGAGTTTTTTATTGGATTTATTATTGTTCTATAATACTTTGATATCCTGCGGTCGTGAAATATTTACCATCTTTTTCTTTCAAAAAAAGTTTATATGTTTTATCTTCGTTCATGATTTCATCCACAGAGGTGGACATAGATGAGGCTTTTGTGGTATCTCCTCGGAGATAAACATATGTCACTTCGTTATTACCTTTCAACATCTCAGAAACATTGATGTAATAAATAGTATAGACGATATTTTCATACCTTTCAGTGTGCGCCCTGTGATTATAGGTAGCAAGGCAAACGACATCGCTTATTTTGAATTGCTCTTCTTCACTCACGGATTCTAATAGATTGCCGTGATCCGTATTTGTTGTTTCGACCGTATTTGTTGTTTTCTTATCACAACCCACTAATACAAATGGTAGCAACAAAAACAAAGTTAGTTTGATTTTCATGTTATTACCTTCTATATGATTCGAATTATAAGTTAAATCAATTTGTAAGCGATGATATATTCTTCCTTTTATTCCGTCTTTTTTCTCTAAGCGAAGAGCTTTTAAAAGATAATTGTTATTTTTATTTTCGTTAATTCTTCGTGGCAAATCAGCATCTTCTGGAATACACCAGCAGCCTCCATTTTGATAGGCACCTTTGATTTTCTTAGAAGAACAATAATTACGTGCAGTTCTTTCTGATATATTCCATTTCTTTGAATACTCTTTTACTGTTAAATATTTCATGATTAAATATTAATACCAATCGGCAAGAATTTCAATACTTTATATAAGTTATTATTTTCATGCCGTTTGTCTTTACGTGTCCAAACATTTAGTCCTATCAGGCGAAGAAAACAGGGATTTTGAACTAAGCACACTTGTCCCACTATTTTGGACTCAAAATAATAAAGTCTAATAAAAACTGCAGGGACACTAGGGTTAGATTATTCAAAAAATAAAAGCAGGCATCAAATTAATGAAGAATTGATTATATAACTATATACACAAAAAACCACTGATTTTAGGCCAAAATAAAAAGAAAGGCCGACATTTCACTTTGTGAAACCAAATATCTTATTCTGATTTGTATAGTTCAATTAAAGATACTTTTTTAATTTTTGCTTTTGAAACCAATAAAACAATAATAAAAGATGCTAATCCAATGCCTATACATAACGGATAAATCCAAAGTGGGAAAACATACTGTATGAATTGGAGCATAGTTTTATAAGCAATCTTTGTTATATACATATTGGTAAAAATTCTTGAAATTGGCATTGCTATAATTAGCGAGAGAACAAGCACAATAAAAGAGGGAATATTAAAGCTCTTTAAAATTTCTTTATCTGTCATTCCAAGAATCTTAAATAATGCAATATTTTTAGTATTTTTATCCATCAAATGCCTTGTTAATAAAAACATCATTAAAACATAAACAATTGTGCCTGCTGCCATAACCATTATTGAAATAGTATTGTAAGTCTTAACCATCATTTGAGTATCTGTTTTTAACGTTAATGGAGTTATTATGGATTCTATGTGTTCATCTTTAAAGCAATCTAAAACATGATCAGAAAAGTATCCATTTAAAATAATTCCTTTCAAATCATATTCGATGCCATAGAATTTCAAAATTCTCTCAATTGATTCTTCATAAGGTTCGATTCTATTCTTATAAGTTAAATTTGAAGTAACTTTAATCGGGGCAAACAAACAAGGGCTAGAATAATATTTGTAAATTCCAGCAACTTTATAAGTAATATTAGTTCTTGAACTAGTATCAAAAAATGTTAGTTCGCTATTAACACCAACATTATATTTTTCTTGGAAGCCAGAGGAAATAAAAATAGTGTCTTCTTCATAATTTGAAAAATCAATATTTATATATTTGCTGTTATCAACAATACCATACATAGATATAGCGGTTCGTTTATAACCAGATTGTTCATAGTCAAATGAATACATTCCAAATTTTTCAACGTTTGGTTCGTTACACTCTACTGGTAATTTTAATAAATACATGTCTTCACAAAAAGCTTCGTTTACCACAGTATTTATTTGATTATCAACACAAGTTTTAAGAGAAACTCCTGTTGTAAAAAGAATTGAACCAAGAATAACACCAATAAATAAAAATACGTAATTTGCAAAGTTTTTCATGAAAATTCTTTCTCTTAATCTTGCAAAAAATCTTTTTTTGTTTTTTAAAACCTTTGTGCCTTGTTGAGAAACGTGCTCAATCTCTCCTTTTAAAAATGCAGATGTCGGTTTTTGAATAAACAAAGCAACAATCAATAATGAAATTGCAAATAATATCACTGATGGAACAATTGTAGTTAATATAAATACATCCCAATAAAAAGGTATCGAAATTAATTTAAAAGAAAATAGTTCTGTGAAAATATTAGCAAATATTGGTGCAAAAACAAAATAACCTAACAAATTACCAACAATTGATGAAATAAGAATTACAAATAAAGGTAATAATAAATAAAACGATGTGAGTTGTGTTCGCGTAATTCCTGTCGCTCTTAAAGTGCCAATTACTTTCGATTCTTCGATTATTCTTGAAGTTGTATCAATAGAGAAAACAAACGCTATAATAGCAATCATAACGTACACAAATGCTAGAATAATAGGTGTATATTGTGAGGCATAATTTTTAGGAGTGCTTATATTTCTATTTTCATTAGCAGGCAAAAACTTAATGACAAAATTCATATCTTTTTTTGTCAGATCATTAATAGTGCTTTTCATTTCAACAGATATTGCACTTTTTTCTTCATCACTTAATTGTTTGTTAAATTTATATGCATATGAAAAGGTTAAATCATTGACCGGAAATTTTGAAAAAGATTCGATATTTACATATCCAAGCAAAAATTCTTCAAATTTAAAAGCTATATCAGTGCTAGATTTTCTAATACTAGGAAAATCAGCAAAATAGCCTCTACCAACTATATTAAACTGATAATCATTTATTGAAATGGTTTGGCCAATCTCATATTTATTATAATCAGAATAACTATCTTCTAATAAAATTTCATCAACAGCATTTGGCATGCGCCCACTAACGAGAGATATTTTATTTATTTCGTTACGATTAGTGTAAATATTTACATAATTATTCTCATTATTTTTATTTACAAATTTAACGTTGTAGTATGAATTATCTTCAATGTTCAAATCAAATTTATCTTCTATAGTTTTTATATTTTCGTCGCCAAACTTAAAGAAAGTTGAAAATTCACCATCTTCAGCATTTTGTGAGGTTAACATTGAATAATATGATTGATCCACTGCTTGAGTTCCTGTTAGGTAACCAGAAACAAGAGACAATAAAACAATAAGAAATACATGCAAAATAAAAAACTTGAAGTAATTCTTTTTATACTCACGAGGTGCTCTTTTTAATATGGTTTTTTGAAAAATGCCTACCATTCGATTTCACTTATTGCTTTCTTATTATTATTAACTTCATTAGAGACAATAACTCCATCTTTTAAAGTTATAACTCGATCCGCCATTTCTTTGAGTGCGGAGTTATGAGTTACCATTATTATTGTCGCTTGATATTTTTGATTTATTTCTTCAAATATGGACAAAACTTCTTTACTAGACTTATAGTCTAATGCTCCAGTAGGTTCGTCTGCTAAAATGATATCAGGATTTTTTGCAATGGCTCTACCAATAGAAACACGCTGTTGTTGTCCACCACTAATTTGACGAGGAAATTTTTCTTTATGGTCAGTTAAACCAAGTGAATCAATTATTTCATCAATATCTAGAGAGTCTTCTACAAGTGAAGCACTTAATGCTATGTTCTCACGTACTGTTAAATTAGGAACTAAATTATAATTCTGGAAAACAAAACCAACATTTTTTCTTCTATATTGAGTCGCTTTAGTTTCACTTAAATTAAATAAAGAATATCCATTAATTGTAACTTCACCATCATCAAACTTATCAATTGCACCTAAGATGTTTAATAAAGTAGACTTGCCACATCCTGAAGGGCCAAGAATGACAACAAATTCCCCTTTGTCAACAGAAAAGGAAACATTTTTAAGAGCATAAAATAAATTATCTTTTGAATCACCATATGTTTTATTCAAATTTTTTATTTCAAGTAGCATAACGAATCCCCTCCTTATAGTTTAAACCCGAAACGAAAGAATTAATTGTTATTTTGATTACAACATTTTATTTCTTTCATATTTTACTACACAGTCAATGAAAAACCTATCAATTTACGTGATAGGTTCTATTATGCTTGTGATATATCGACCAACTATTGTGATATTTAACACCACTATTAATGTTTGACATATTTCAAAAATAGAAAAAGGATTATTTAACCCATCTATTTCATTGCTACAAAAAATAGCAAGTGGTATGAATAAAAAAGTTGTTATAAATTTCCGTTAAAACTCTGCAAAAAGTTAACAAACTGGAGAGCAGTCTTTTTCTTTTTAAATGAACAACTTTTTAGAACAAAAATTCTCGTCTCTGTTCTATGAATTTTGTCGAGTATATTCTACAAATCTTAATTATTTGTGTAACGTCAATTGAGATTTTTAGGGTATCGTGTATCGGCAATTGCTGGCATCAAAAGCATAAACACAACTTTAAAAATGCAATTTTTGTCAAACTAAATGCAACAAATATTGCTTAATTGATTTTACTAGAAGAAAAATACCGATTATGTTGCATCGGCATTTTCATCTAACAATTATTAATCTCTTTTAAATATATCTCTTGAATAAACTTTTTCTTTAATATCATCTATAGATGAATCATATCGATTTGCGATAACTATATGGCTCATCTTTTTAAACTTTTTAAGGTCATTAACAACTAATGAGCCGAAAAATGTTTCTCCATCTTCAAGAGTAGGCTCATAAACGATAACCTTAGTACCTTTTCCTTTAATTCTTTTCATTATTCCTTGAATGGCACTTTGTCTAAAATTATCAGAGTTTGTCTTCATTGATAGACGATATACACCTATAATGATTTCTTTTTCTTTGTTCTTTGAATATTCCTCAAACGGCGAATACGAGCCAGCTTTTTCTAAAACTTTATTAGCAATATAATCTTTTCTTGTTTTATTTGATTCCACTATTGCCGATATAAGATTTTGAGGAATATTAGCAAAATTAGCAAGTAATTGCTTTGTGTCTTTTGGTAAGCAATATCCTCCATAACCAAATGATGGATTATTATAATGGGTCCCAATACGAGGGTCTAAGCACACACCATCAATAATTGATTTTGAATCAAGAGACATGTATTCAGCATATGTATCAAGTTCATTAAAATACGAAACACGCATTGCAAGATATGTGTTTGCAAAAAGTTTTACTGCTTCTGCTTCTGTTGTCCCCATATACAAAATAGGAACATCTTCTTTTATCGTGTTTTCTTTTAAAAGAGTCGCAAATTCAGAGGCGCGTTCATTATTTTTTCCATCAAATCCAACAATAATTCTTGAAGGATATAAATTATCTTCAAGAGCTTTTGATTCTCTTAAGAACTCAGGGGAAAATAAAATATTTGAGGTTTTATGTTTTTCATTTAATTTTTTTGTAAATCCAACAGGAATTGTTGACTTAATAACAATCGTAGCTTTTTTATTTTGTTTGAGCACTTCTTCAACTACGGTTTCAACACTTGATGTATCAAAGAAATTTCTCTTTGAATCATAATTAGTTGGGGTAGCTATTATGACAAAGTCAGCTTGTTTATAAATTGCCTCTGTCTTAGTGGTCGCAACTAAATGTAATTGTTTTTCTTTAAAATATTTCTCAATATATTCGTCTTTTATAGGAGATATTCTTTTATTTATTTGATCAACTTTGTCACTAACAATATCAACAAGTTTTACTTCATTAGATAAAGAAAGCAAAACTGAAAGACTAAGTCCAACATAGCCCGCACCAACAATAACTACGTTTTTGTTCATGTTATTTATCTCCTTTTTTGATAATGTAAAAACTATAATACCATTCTGCAAATTTTGATAAGCCATCTTCCAGAGAAGTCGTTGGTTTATAATTGAAATCTTTTTCTAATTTACTTGTATCTGCATAGGTAACAGGAACATCTCCAGGTTGCATATCAACGAATTCAAGATGAGAATCAATGTCAAAATTATTAGGGAGAACTTTAAATTTCTTAAGGTTATCTCCAAGAATATGAACAAAATCTATCAAATTCTTAGGATGATTATTCCCAATGTTATAAATTTTATATGGAGGAATTGGTAGGCCATCTTCACCATCGCTTTTCTTCGGAGCTTTTGACATTATTTTGATAATTCCATCTACAATATCATCAATATAAGTGAAATCACGTTTGCAATCACCATGATTAAAGATTTTAATCTTTTCTCCTTTAACAAGCTTATTAGTAAAAGAAAAATAAGCCATATCAGGTCTACCTGCAGGGCCATAAACCGTAAAAAAGCGTAATCCTGTAGTAGGAATATTGTAAAGTTTTGAGTAGCAATGCGCTAAAAGTTCATCGCATTTTTTTGTTGCTGCATACAAACTTACTGGGTTATCAACTTTATCATCTTCTGAAAATGGAATTTTTTTACTTCCACCGTAGACCGAAGAGCTTGAAGCATATACTAAATGTTCAACAGGATATTTTCTACAAGCCTCTAAAATGTTATAAAAACCAATTAAATTAGATTGAATATAAGCATCTGGATTTTCAATTGAATATCTAACGCCAGCTTGAGCAGCTAAATTCACAACAATATCAAAATTATATTCGTTAAACAATTTAAGAAGCGATTGCATATCGCACAAATCGCTTTTAATGAATTTAAAAGAAGATTTACTATCAAGACTTTGAATTTCAGACAATCTAAAATTTTTAATTTTAGTATCATAATAATCATTCAAATTATCTAAACCAACTATTAAATAATTAGAGTTAGTACTTAATAATTTTTTAACAAGATTGGCTCCAATAAATCCAGCAGCACCAGTAACTAAAATTTTCTTTTCGAACATATAATCACCACTTCTTTTATTATTTTTTCAAATATCCTAATATATCTTCAATTATTAATGATGAATCACCAACAATTAATTTCTGATATTTTTGAACAAATTTCTTATTTTCAAACTTTATCGCAGTAGCTTCATCCCTATAAACAAATAAACATTTACTCCAAATTAGAGATTTCTTGGCTTTTTCAACAAAGCTTATATGTGTATTTTTATCACACACAACTATCAAGACACTTGTTTTAATCTTTCTAAATTGTTTTGAAAGAATTTTTCGATGGTTTAAATCTTCATAATTAACCACAATGTATGCTGGTTTGTATTCAATTATATCTTGGATAAGTTTAGTGCGTTGTTCTTCTGTAACTATCTCACTAGGATTAAAAATCATGTTGTTACGTTTCTTGTCATCAATTAATAAACCATCAGCAGCAAAATAATAAGAGCTATCAAAATTATCCATAAGCGTTTTGTAATGAACGTCTTCTGGAACAACAATTTCACTTTTTTTATTATTGAATGAAGCAATAATTATTGTTGAGATTAATGAGATTAATATTGATGTAGGGAAGAAAATTTGATCAGTTAAAGTAAACAAGAATCCGAACATCATTGGGACATAAAAGCCAAAGCGATAATTGGTAATTTTTATTCTCTTTTGAAATTTGATTAAACAATAAACAATTAAACCAATAAAAAGTAAAGTTATTGGTAATCCATACCCACATGCAAGTTGGACAAAATTGGTGTGTGGAGGGGCAGAAAGAGCATATTCATGCAAAATATTAGTCGCTCCAACACCGAAAAGAACATAATTTGCTTTAGTGAACATTTTAGAAAAATATTCCGAAATCAAAGTTAAACGATTGCCGGCAGATGAAGCATCTTTTTCAAAGAATCTATTCACAATACGAATTAAAGTTTTAGTATCTATAAGTGATAGTAAGGATATAAATAATAAAACTGAAAATAAAACAATAAAAGCATCAATTGGTTTTGTTCTTTTATGAATTATTGAAAACACAAGTACTGCAATTCCTAACAAAATTACAAACAATATAAAACTACGAGAGTTTGTCCAAAAACCGAACAATATAATTACAATGCCAAGAATAATGCATGCAATTTTATCTTTTTTATTTTGTATAACCGGATAAATAAAATAAGCGGACGCTCCACCAATTAAGGCGCTTAATCCAACATTATTTGAATTTTCACCTATACGCATATCGCTTACATATGGATAAGGAACTTTACATCCAGTATTAACCCAATTTACAGCATTGTCCCTTGAGCCAAAACGATATGAATTTAATAAATTTTTAAAATTAACCCAATCATAAGCTCTATGTCGAATACCCCAAATGCCAACTTCAACTACTTGGAAAGTAACTAAAATATAAGTAACAACATACCCAAAAATAAGCATCAAAACGTGCTTATAATTAAACAACTTTCTATTATAAAAACAAAAACATAAGAAGAATAGAGCACAAAACAAACGAATTGAATCTTTAATGTTTAAATTTCCATAGGCAAGCGTTAAAACTATTTCTAATAAACAGAAAAATAATGGAACAGAAATTATTAAAATCCATGTTTTAATTGAAAATTTCTTAAAAAATCTAATTATAATAAAAGCTACCAAAATGCCAAAAATAAATAAATCTGGTAAGCCTATTGCAAACGGAACGGTATAAACAAAAAGATATAAAAAATAATTATTATTTAATAAGATCGAAAAAATAAGACAAAAAGCAACAAACAAGTATTTATTTATAGCTATATGAAATACATCTCTTGTTAAACACAAAAGCGGAAGCAATACTAAATACGAAATAAAAATAATTTTTTGTAGTTTCGATGCATTAAACAAAGACTGCATTTTAAAACTTACTAATTCTAAAGGTTTTTTTAACGCGTTCATCATTTAATTATTCCTAAGCCACTTAAAGTTTATCATAAATAAAGATAAATAGTTAATAACAACTACTTATCTTCCTTTCTATCTTTTTTATGAAAATGGTTTTTAAAGAAATTTATAACCTCGAGACGTATATTTAAATAAACATCATTTTTTAATAATTTGCACAATAAAAGATAAATACAAGCGCCAACAACAATTTGGACGACTAGTAAAACAATGTAGTTTATTTTAATGTAACTTAATCCCAAAACAACACCACCCATAACAACAGCACTTAATATTGTTTTCCATGAATCTTTAAACATGTCAAATAAACTGTAACCAATTATTCTTTTTACAGGAATCATAATAACGATTACATCAACCCACATACTAATAGCAAAACCAATTGCTACAGCAATAACACTATTAAAACAAGCAAGCGAAATAATCAAAATGCCAATCATAATTATTCTTCTAACAATTTCAAGTATAAGGTAAACATTTGATTTTCCAAGTGCTTTAATAGCCACTAAATTAGCAGAAGAGAAAGGCATAGTAGCCCAAGCTATAGCTATAAGTTGTAGATAAGGCACGCAAGGTAACCATTTATCTGTTAATAATAATTTAACAAGTGGCTCTGCTATTACTAATAATCCAAACATAGCAGGTAAAATTAGCAAAATACTAACTTTTACTGTCTTACTAAGCATATATTTCACTTTCTTCTTATCTTCTTGAACAGAGCTTATTGTAGGAAGCATAACGTTTTGTATTGAACTATCTAATGTGGTAGCAATTATATAAGGAATTTGACGGCCTCTATCGTAATAAGCCAAATCTGCCTCAGAATATTTTTTCCCAATTATAATTGAGCGAATGTTGTTATAAAAAGCAGTCAGTAATGCGGAAACAAGCATTTTCCAACCGAAACTAAATAATACTTTGGCTTTTTCCAATGAAAATTTTAATTTTGGAAACCATTTTTGAACAATTGCCATACCAGCGCAAGAAAGCAAACTATGTAACGCATAGTAAAGCAAAATAGACCAAACTCCCAAGCCAAGATAAGCTGAAACAATTCCAACAGTTCCTGAAATAACACTAGAAACAATATTTACCAGCATCAATTCTTTGAATTTCATTTTCTTTTCTAATCTAGCTGATAAAACAGAACTAAATGGAACAAAGAGCAATGAAAATGAGTAAACTTGAATGATTTTTACTAATGAATCAGAATGGTAAAACTGACTAATTACTGGCGCACAAAAAAATAGCACCACAACCATTACAGCAGAAACTGCTAAATTAATAATGAAAACAGTAGAAAAATCAAGATCATCAACTTCTTTTTTTTGAACAAGAGCTACTTTAAACCCACCAGCAATGATTGTCTGAGAAATATCAACAAAAGCCATAACAATAGCAACAATACCAAAATCATTTGGTGACAAAATCCTTGCTAAAACTATGCTAATTATTAAACCAATAGCTTTTGAAATAAGACTTATTATTACAGAATACGCCATTGATGACGCTACTACTTTTTTAGTAATTGGTTTAGTTTCCATAATTTTTAAAAATTATATCATTTCAAAATTTTTTTAAAACTTAATTCTAATTTTCAATTATCTCAAGTAATGTTTTAAATGACTTTTCATCTGAGCAAAAATCAATTATTTTTTTACGAGCGTTGTTGCCCATGTTTTCAATTTGAGAAGTAGACAAATTAATAGCAGAAATAATGCAGTCACAAATAGATTTTGCATCTCCTGTTTTGGCTAAAAAACCATTTACACCATCATCAATTAAATCTTTTGGTCCAGTTTTACAATCAGTTGAAATACAGATTAATTTAGATGCCATTGCTTCAATTAATGAATTAGGAAGTCCTTCATAATCAGACGTCATCAAAAATGCATCAGCATTCTCATATTCTTTCAGTATTTCAGAAGAATATCCTTTTAAGAAAACAACATTTTCTAATTTTTTTTCTTTAATTATTTTCTCCAATTCTTGAGCATATCGTTCATTCCCTTTTCCAAAAATATTTAACTTAATACTTGGATAGTTTTTATGCGCAATTCTGAATGCTTCTATCATTAAGGGATAATTTTTTTGAGGGTTTAGTCTCCCAGATGCTATAAAATTGCGGATTTCATTAGATAATTTCATCGGTTCATTATCAATTATTTTTGGTGTTAACGGATTGCTAATAACTATGCATTTTTTTTGATTTTTCTTAGAAAAAAATTTAATTTGTTCATTTGTTTGAACAATAATACAATTTGCTTTATTAAAACATCTTCTCCACAAAAACTTGCAAATTCTATTTTTTTGAAAAATATACCATGGATTATTCCTTACAGTTTCTATCCTCTTAAATTTCAGTCCAATCGAAGCAAGATTGCACCAAATTTGAGTAGTAGGTAGAAAGGAGATAACAACATCAGGTTTCTCTTTTATTAAAATACTGCGATAAGAAAAATATCTATTTATATAACTCATTTTTTGAAAATCATTATATTTTGAGGTTATCGAAAGAATTTTAACATTAGGAGAAATTTGATATTCGTTTTCTCCTCTTCCGCAAATTAGAATCGAAACATCATAACCAGCTTTGTAAAGCTTGCTTGACCATATAGAAACAACTCTTTCTGCTCCACCACCAAATAATTGACCAACTGCTAAAATAATTTTTTTCATAATTATTAACCTTTTATTACTGGTGGGAGTTCAATCAAATTTCCCAATGTTAAGTCCCAATTATTTGGAATAAATTTCTTAAATCCACAATCGGAAAAGAATGTATATTCTGAAAAATACACTTTGTTATTAATAATATAAAAATCGGTACGAATGTGTGGAAAATCAGCACTTAATTTTCTTGCTAAATTCAAAATTTCATCTAGTTTTTTAGGTTTTGGCAAAACAATAGAACTATTTGGAAAATTCTGTCTAATATCAAGCTTTTTCCAATTTACATCATAATAATCAACAGTTTCATTTTTTGTTTTATCATTCAAAATTACTTGAATAAGTTTTGGTTCGCCACCAAAGTTTAGGACTTTATAAACTGGTAACACATCGTAGTTTCCATCTTTCATATATGTTTCTACCAAAATTCTTGGTTTTACATTTTTATATGGCCATTCTCTGCCACGATAAAAATAATTCTGTTTCATAAGATTCTTAAACTTTTCCTTATACAAACCAGGTTCAAATTCATTCTTATTTTTACAAATAACGACGCCACCGCTATTATGGGTTAATTTAATTACAAATTGATTAGGCAGAATATCAAAGTCAATTTCATCAAAAGAATTATAAATTCCAATTGAAGGAATAACATATTGTTCACCAATTTTTTCGGAAATAATTTTTTTAACATCATATTTATCTACCATTGTCGAAAAATCTTTTTTACGATAATACAGTTTCAGCCATTGAAGTTTTTCATTAAATGTTTTTGGCTGTTTTAAATTTAGTCTTTCGCCAGTTTCAATTTTATAACAAATTTTTAAGTATGTTTTGTCGTTAATCCAATTTAGAAAACCATGATCACGAAATGAAAAAAATAATTTTTTGAATGTATATTTTTGTTTTCTTTTATTCATAATAATCTTATTTCTCCATTATATCTTTAATGTAATTCAGCCATTGCAAATAAATTACATCCGGTTTAAAACTAGCAGCCTTCTTTTTTCCTTCAATAGAAAATTTGTTCTTTAGACTAATATCTTTTGATAAAGATAGCATTGATTTAGCTAATATTTCAACATTGTTTACAGGTACTAATAATCCATTGACATTGTTTTCAATTAAATATCTAGGTCCTCCGCACGGACAATCTGTTGAAATGCATGGTGTCCCAGAAGCCAATGCTTCCATTAAAACATTTGGCATTCCTTCAAAATTAGAAGACAAAACAAACATATCTGCAGTGGAAAGTATCTGTTCAACATTATCAACGTGACCAGACAAACGGACTCTTTCTTGAAGGTTTAACAAAGATATATAATCAAGTAATTCTTCTTTAATTTTTCCATCTCCATAAATGCTTAATGTAGTCTTAGGATTTTCATTTTTAATTAAATTAAATGCATTAATAAGTAATTTATAATTTTTTTGTGGCATTAATCTTCCAATAGATATTATATTTCCTTCAATTGGATTTCTACTTATAGAAAAGAATTCTTCTTTCACCGCGTTTAAAATAATTGTTGATTTATTTTGCAATTTTTTAGGGAAAAAAGTTTTTGCCTCTTCTGTTTGAAATACACATCCATCAGCTTTTGGCATAAGTTTTTTACTTATCCATTTACCCATTTTGCCTGAATATACAATTTTTGGATCATTTCTTACAGAAAGAATAGTCTTAACTTTTAATCCCCTGGTAGCAAGTATAGCTCTAAAATTAGGCTCTAACATGAATGAAAGAACAACATCAGGCTTCTCCGCTTTGATAATTTTTCTTAATGCTTTAATCCTTTTTATATTTTTAATAAATCTACTTTTATTTTCATTACATTTTTCTTCAAGATAAACTCTTTTTACATTATGACAAGTATAATACTCGTTCAGTGTTTTATATGTGTTTACTAAAACAACATCGTTTCCATCTGCTTGAAATAAATTTGATAAGTTAGCAACAACGCGTTCAGCTCCACCGTCACTAAGAATGTTTATATAAAAAAGCAATTTCATTGTTCTAATTTCCTTTTCTTACTAAATATTCCTTTTTAACAGCGTTTTTGTATTTCGCTATATCCATCATTTCATTTGCGGTTTTTAGACAATTTTCAGACATTTCATTGTGAATTTTTATATTTTCTATAAGTAATATACACTTTTTTGCCAATTCGTTATTTTCCTCACTTAGATAACCATTGTAATTATCTTTTATAACATTTTTAACTCCATCAACTGGAGTACTAACAACTGGAACGCCTAAAGACAATGCTTCGAGAATACACATTGGTGTTCCTTCCCAATAAGAAGTCATTAACATAACTTTAGAATCTTTTAATATTTTATATGGATTTGATTGGAAACCAAGGAAATCAATTTTTTCTTTAATACCCAATCTTGTTGCTTCATCGACAGTTTCTTTTTCTAAATCTCCACTACCGATTACTGCAATTTTGACATTTGGTTTTAGATCAATAATAGTTTTAAATACATTCATTAATCTGATTGGATTTTTTTGAGTAGTTAATCTTCCTAAATAAACAATATCGTATGAGTATTCATTTTTATCTAAAGACATTTTCTGTTTTAATGAATCAATATCTATTATATTATATAAAACTTCACTTTTCTTTTTAAGAAACTTATGAAAAGCGTATCCTTCGTAAGAGCTTTGTGAAACCCAAAAAATGTGGTCAAACTTTCTCGATCCGATTAAATAAGCAATTGATTTAACGGATAAACCACGAGAATTAAAATTATTGTTATGCACATGCGAAATTAATCTAGTTTTCTTACAACATCTTGAAGCAACAAACGACGCTCTCATATCATGAGCGTGGATAATATCTGGTTTTTGTTCTTTGATTACCCTTTTTACTTCTTTTCTAGTTAAAGATTTAATGGGGACAAATTTAATATTTCTTTGTAGTAATTCTTCTTTGATTTGTCCATCACGGCTGCAATAAAACATTTCAACATTTTTTTCGTCATTAAAAAGATTTATAATTTGGCACACAACATTTTCTGCGCCAGAAAAATGATTGCTTTGTAATAAGTGCATAACTTTCATGATCGGACCTCTTTCGAATTATGTTTTGTTAAAACTTCTTTGTATATTTTTTTCATTTCTTCTTTTACAACTGAGACATCATATTCTTTTATTTTTTCAAGGTTAGATAATTTCATTTTCCTAAGCAAATCTCCATTATTTATAAGGAATTTGATAGAATTTGCAAAGGAATTTGAATCTTTAGGATTACATAAAATTCCATTAATTCCATCTTCAATAAGATCAATATTTCCTCTAATGTTTGAAGCGATACACGGTAAACCTGAAGCCATTGCTTCCATCAACGATCTAGGCAAACCTTCTTGCAATGTTGTAAATAAGAATATATCGCAAGAAAGCATGATTTCTTTAATGTCTTGTCTAAATCCTAAAAAATGAATTTGGTTTTCAATGCCTAGTTTTTTTGCTAATGCTTTAAGGCTTTCTAGTTCAGGACCTATACCACAAATCAAATAATGGATGTGGAGATTATTGCACGCTTTAATAGCACAAATAGCAGTTAAATAATTTTTCCTTTTTATTAAGTCACCGGCAGAAATTAATGCAATATCATCTTCTTTTAAACCTAACTCTTTTCGTTTTTCCTTCCTATCAATAGAAATATTTTCAAAATCTTTTAGCGTTATTCCAACTCCATGAACTTTATAAACTTTTCCACCACTTTTTAATTTAAATTTCTTTGCAGCTTCATAATCTTCATTATTCATAGTAATTATTGCATCAGTTGAACGGGCTAAACGACGTTCAATAAATTTAAAAACTACGTTTTTAAATAGTGAACCACCTTTATAAAAATGAAAACCATGAGCAGTATAAATAACCTTATCAACATGATTTTTCTTTCCTATTTGTCTTCCTATTAATCCACCAATTGGGGTATTACAGTGAATACATTTGCAATTTGTTTTCTTCACAATCTCATCAAGATTCTTACGAGCTTTACGTATTTCTTTAAAATTAAAAATATTTCTATACACGCATCCTTCATAAAAGTGAATTGGATAATCACATTTGATTTCTTCGGCATTTTGTCTATTTAAGCTCATATAGCAATCAAAGCCTAAATCAAGTGCCGCTTCAATAGGAGGCACAGAAAAATTACTTAGTTTAACATCTTCTCGACTGATGTAAGCTTCTAATGAAGGCTTATTTCCGTTTGTAACAAATATATATCCGTTTTCCATATTAATTTAATGCAATTTGCCTATTAATCTTTCCACAATCTATTTAAATACCTAGTTAAGTTAAAAGGCAAAACATTATGATGAACGTCATCAATAACCATGCCTTGTTTTTTAAACTTTTTAACGTAATAAACATTTGAATTAGAGTTCGCGTATTCTTTCCACTGTTTATTTCCTGTTAAGAACAACGATTTTTTTCCTTTGGTTACTTCTAGGAATTTTTTGAAATTTTCAAAAGTACAACTAAATGAGTCATTCATTTTAAAGAGTATTTTATTGAAATTCATTCTAGTTTTTCTACGATCCCATTTAGATTTAAGATCTTCAAAAGTTTTGTAATGCCAACAAACAAAATCAACATCGCCCAACCTACAATAAACAAATTTTCTAAAATCAGAACCTTCAAAATCATGTTTTTGATTTCTTTCAACCATCTGATCATAAAAGTGAAATGATTCAAGATCAATTTCTGTTAATTCTTCATTCATATAGCGAGGTAAATCTGAAATAAATCTAACAAAATCCTCTGGTGGAAATAACAAATTAGTAGTTGGAGTTTTATATGGAATTTGGTACCTGGAATACACTTTCCAATCCCAACAATTATTTGAAATGATAGTAAAATCTTTGTTTTTAAGAAAAATTCGACGAATAGGGCCAAATAACTTATCGGATTTTCTTTGCATTTTTATTCGCGTTTTACATATTTTCTTTTTTATATTCATCATGCTCATCATTCTTTACCTATTTTTGTGAAATTTAATCTTAATTTTTCTTAAAAAGTTAATTATGAAACAAGCGTTATCTAACCAAAACGAAGATGTTAGGCAAAATAAAGGCAAATGGATTTTCGAATCGCCTAGTTTAAATCGTTTGAACAATCTATGCTTTTTAAGATCTTTTTTATGTTTTTTAAGGAACAACTTATTTTTATGAACTAAAGTTTTGAATTTTAAATGCTTATCACGAGCATTCCCACCTCGCAATATAATATCCATAACCACATTGCCCATAAGCCAATAATAGATATTTGACATTTGTCTATTTAAATTCAAATTTTTAGTTCTACAAATATTTAATAAAGTTTCAATTATGACTTCAAAACCTTCTTGGAAAGGTTTGTCTTTTTTTGTAACTCTGGAATTATTACGCACTCTATGATACAGCATTGCTTCATTACAAAAACAGATAGTTGGACAAAATAACGCAATAGAATGATTAAACAAAAGTTCAGATCCATTGTAGGTTTTATTTAATTCAATCATTATTCCAGTATTTTTAACAAAATCAGTTCGATACATTTTATTCCATATATCCGAAAGAAGACACTGTTGAGAAATTTCATAAAATTTGTCATATAGAACATCGTTCGTAACAGTTAATTTTTCGCATGTTATTGGTGGCATAAATCCAATATGAAAATCGTTTTTTCCATCGGTAAAAATATTAATGCCACACACAGAAATATCACCGTCTTTGTCTTTGATTGTTTTATATAATTTTTCTATATAATCATTGGATACATAGTCATCAGAATCTACGGATACAAAATATTTTCCTTTAGCTATTTCAATTCCAAATTGTCTAGATAATCCATTCCCAACATTTTCTCTATGAAAAACTTTAAACCTGCTGTCTTTTAAATATTCATCGCAAATTTTCGCTGAATTATCTGTTGAGCCATCATCAATAACTAAGATTTCTAAATTTTTATAAGTCTGATTTAAAACGGAGTCAAGAGTCTCCCTAACATAATTTTCCACATTATAAACTGGAATTATTACAGATATTAAATCAAGTTGTTCCATATACTTATTTTTTCTTCCAATTTTTAATTAATTTTTTAGAAATATCCGCGAATTGCTGAGAATATTCACCAAAAAGAGGTCCAGTAGCAAGTTGTGAATGATACATTCCAATACCTCTTAAATTCCATTCAATAAAGATTGGATTATCATCTTTATCAATGGTTATATCCCAACCAATAATTCCTAACATAGGCATTGATTCATGTGCCTTAAGTGCAAGTTCAATTACCTTTTTATAAGAAGGGACTTTAATCCCTCCAAATTTGACGCCATTTGGAAGAGTTTGAATTTGTTTTGCATTTTCAAAATATCCAACATCATCTAATTTGCCATTTTCATCAATGCCAATAATAACAACGCCAACTCCTGCCGAAACATTTTTATTACACGCTATAGAATCGGTTGTATTACAAAGTAGCGCACTTGACAAAAGTACAGCTTTTCCATTAACAATTGCTGTTACAATCCTCATAGCATTCACGCTTTTTGGACTTAATTTTTTAAACTCATCACACTGAAGTATTAACTCTTGGATGATGTAATCCTTTTTATAATTGTTGAATATATCATCAACTTCATCTTTATTTGAAATAAGTTTAAGATTTTTGCCTTCTCCAGAATCAATGGATGGTTTAACAATTACTGGAAGATTATTCAAAATAATATTTTTAGCATCATCAATTTGTACATGAGAATAATTGCTATCAAGAAAATAGCCATTAACATTCCTTAATATTGTTTTTGGAAATGGTAAATTTGGCTGATGTAATTCAAAATAATTTTTATCATCCCATGCAGAAACAATCTTTCTATCACTAAGGCCTGGATCTAAATAAACTCGAAATATTTTTTCAGGACAATAACGCACATCAAATTTTCCATGAACATTTAGCATTATTTCGTGAGTGACAAAATCACTTTTTTTCGGATCTTTAATGCCCCAATAAGATACAATTTCCTTTTTTTCGTTTCTTGTTAACTTTTTCCAATTTTTATAATTTGGTTTTGCGTCTTTCAATTGATTAAAAGAATAATGTTTTGACCAATTCCTTCTAAAAGAATCATGAATAAAAGCATCAAATCTAAGATAGATATTAGTAAAACTAGGCTTTATATAATTCATTTTGTTTCCTTCCTAAATACTTCATCTAAAATTTTTTCTGTTAGATCACCGAAAAATGGTCCCATTAAAGCTTGAGTATACATTGTGTCAATTTTACGCATATTAACTTCAATTAAAACTATATTTTCATTTTCATCAACACATAAATCAACTCCAACAAACCTAAAATGACCTGTATACAAACTTACTTTTTTAGCGGTTTCAAGCATACATTCAAAATTAGGAATTTTAATTTGAGACAGAGGCATTCCATCTGGATGAGTTTTAAGGCGATTACCACTATGAAAATCAGAAGAACTTATTGCGTTTGGCATTATTGTTCCATCTTCATTAATTGGGGCAAGAATGCTAGATTTTGCACTAACATTATCAACACGACTAGTTCCTGCTCCCATTCTCATAACAGCACTTAAAATATGAACACCATCTTCTAACAACATTGTGGTAACTCTAACCGTATTCAAAGATTCAGGATGCATTTTTCCCATTTCCGGATGCTGTTTAATTATTTGCTGAACAACAAAATTTTGTTCTTTTCCATTTAAAAGATTATCGAGTGCTTTTTTATCGGTTTTTGTATTATAAAATTTAATATTTTTGCCACCACCCGTATCTTGAGAAGGTTTAACTATTACTTCATCATTTTTTAATATAATATCCATGGCTTTTTTTGATGTTAGTAATTCGTAATTTTCATCAAACAACAATGAATCAATCTTTCTAACTAATGTTTTTGGTTGTTTAAATTTAGAAAAAATTAAAGAGTAATTATTTTTATCATTAAAACCATATGATAGTTTTCTAGAATTAAAATGTTGGTCAATTTTAGTTTGCATTATATCTTCAGGAATATAACGTGGATCAAACTTGCCAGTCATAAAAGTAAAATATCTAAACCAATTCATTTTTACTTTACAATAAGGTTTCCAATATGCTCGTACAGCTTTTTTCTGTTTCGAAGTTAGTCTAGGCATTCCTTTTATTAATTTTCTTAGTTGTTTTCTTTTTAAGAAAATAACTCCAATATTCTCAGCTTTAATTGCAGGAGCCTCAAACAATTTATAATATAAATTTCTAACTCTTTTACTTATTTTCATCTTTTTGCTCCTCACTACTTATTACGCTTGATTTACTTTCATCATTTTTAGAAGACTGATTTCTATAAACACCTTTATGAGAGAAAACTGTTGGAACAGTCATAAATAATATTTTTAAATCAAGCCATAATGAAATATGTTCAACATAATAAACATCCGTTTCGCAATGTTTCAAAAATGAAGTTGAATTCCTTCCTTGTGATTGGTCTAATCCTGTTAGTCCAGGAAGAACATTAAACTTTTTTAAATAGAACTTAGGATATTTTTCAATATTGCCTAATGGGCTAGGCCTTGGTCCAATAAAAGACATTTGACCAATAAGAATATTAAAAATTTGAGGTAATTCATCTATACTAGTTTTTCTTATAAATTTGCCTACTTTAGTTACTCTAGGGTCATCAATTGAGTTATAGGTAGTCCCGTCTTCATTTCTAATATCTAACGCATCGACTTTCATGGATCTGAATTTGAGCATTTTAAATTCTTTTATATTTTTTCCAAGTCTTTTATCTAAATAAAATATTGGACCATGATCCTCAATCAATATTGCAATAGCGACGGGAATTGTTATAAGCAATACAAAAGGCATTATGATTAGTGAACCTAATATATCAAAAAACCTTTTAATTATTACCCTATAAAACGTTCTCATCACTACTTATCCTCTAATTTAATTTTTTGTAGACCTTCCCAAAATGAATACAAATGCTTATACCCAGCATTTTTAATTTTTGATGTATCAAAATACGAATTAATTATCGTTTCTTTGATTGAATCGTTATATGTCAAATTCCCTACATTGTCAAAACACTCATTGATTTTTGTAGCAACTTCTAAATTAGTTAATGGTTCTCCACTTCCTAAATTATAGATTTGGTTTGTTGTTTTGAACTCATAAACGCTCCAAACAAGGGCATTGATTACTTCTCCAACATAAATAAAGTCGCGCTTTGCAATGCTATTCCCGTTTAATAATAGTTTTTCTTTCGCTTTTGCATTATCGATAAAAATTGAAATCATTCTTTTTAAAACGTCCCCACCATAAACAACACTGCATCTAAAAATTGTGTATTCAATTCCTTTTAAAGAGTAATTTTTAATAAGTTGCTCACATTTTTGTTTAGATATTCCATATGCTGATTGAGGAAATAGTTCTTGTTCCTCTGTCCAAGGAATAGCCTTTTGATCTGAATAAACTGCAATTGAAGACAAAAATATAATTCTTTTAACATTTGCATTAACCATTGCTTTTAAAATATTCTCAGTTAATTTTTCGTTTTCTTTAAATAAAGAGTAATTATTTTCAGTTCCTCTTCTAGCTGCTAAATGAATAATCACATCTGCACCTTTAAAAATATTAGCTAAATTATTAACGCTGTAATCGGTGTTTTCTAAGCCATCTTCTTGATCCTTAGTTAACCCAACTATTTCATCTTTTTTGTTTTCTTTTAAATACGAAAATAATCTACTTCCAATATTTCCAGATGCACCAGTAATAATTATTTTCATTTTATAACTTCCTAATGTAATACCCTATTTTGTCAAATCTACCATTTACTGGACGAATCTCATCTCCATCTTTATAGTAATAGAAATGATAAATTGCATCTCCAGGTAACTCTAATTTTGATCTATCCATTTTTGTATGTGGTTCTTGACACCAAAACACTAATTCCATTGGGATGATCTTATCGTTTAATTTGTTGAGTTCACTAACATCATTATTTAATAAATGCTCAAAAGTTAATTTCATCAAGTTGACATTTGTAGACTTCTCTAAAACATTCCACATATGGCAACCATCAAGTCTAGGTGTAACTTCAATAAGATAGACTTCATTTTTCATTATTTTGAGTTGGAAATAGGCAGGACCGTTTTCAATTCCTATTCTTTTGCTGCAGTCCTTTACCAAATCAATCATTTTATTTTTTAAGTTGTTATCAAAGGTTTTGCCAGGAACAATATGACGATGAATTAAACCTGGGTATTTTTCCCACGTATCTCTATCTGAGGCGACAAAATATCTCAGTTTTCCATCAACAAAATATGCATTAACAGAAATTTCTGGGCCATCAATATATTTTTCAACAATGACTTTTCCTTGACGAGAAAACTGTTTTGCTTTTTCAAATTTTTCTTCAAGCTCATTTTGGTTATGAATTATAAATATACCTCTTTGGCCTTGAGAATCTGAAGGTTTTAAGAAAACAGGAAAATCAATCTTAATTGGCTCAACTTCTGATAACACTTGATAAGGAATATTACCTTTACATTCACTAGATAATTTATTTCTTAGTTCATTTTTATGATTGCAAATATAAGCAGTTGCTTCACTTACAAAATGAGGCATATTTAAATCCTCGCTAATTTTACATGCGACAGGCATTGCTAAATCAGATCCAGCAGAATAAACAACATCAATATTGTTTTTCTTAATATAACTTTTAATCTCTTCAACATTTAATATATCAATAACATCAAAATGATCAGAAGCATCTGCTGCCGGGCCATCTTTACCTCGAGCAATTGTAAATGTCTCATGACCCATTTTTTTAAGCTCAATTACCGCATCGTATTGAGCAGATGATACTCCAAGAATTAAAACTTTCATTTTTTATTTTCCTTGTCTAAATATTTTGAAACCACGCTCTTAAAGCATTCGATAACATAATTAACATCTTCATTCGAAAGCTTGCTATATAAAGGAAGTGAAATTTCATTTTCGAATTTAGCATAAGCTATTGGATATTCCTTAATATCAAATCCTAAATTTTTGTATGCAGTAAGAAGAGGGAGTGGCTTGAAATGAACATTTGCACAAACTCCAAATTTTGATAATTCAACAATTATCTCATTACGTTCTGCACAATTTATACCAGGTATTCTAGTAGCGTAAATGTGTCCTGAACTAATATAATCGTTGGTACAGTGATTTAATGTTTCAATACCTAAAGGTTTAAAAGCTTTGTCATACATTTTAATAATCTCATGCCTTCTAGAAACCATTTCAGGATATCTTTCTAATTGGCCGAGTCCAATAGCTGCCATGATGTCGGTCATGTTGCTTTTATACCATGTTCCAACAACATCATATTCCCAAGCGCCTAATCGTTCTTTTGAATAAGCATCTTTGTTTTGACCATGTAAACTATATAGTTGAATTTGATGGTATAAATCATCATCATCTATCCCATCAAAATGTTTAAAAGTAAGTGCGCCGCCTTCACCAGTAGTGAAGTTTTTTGTTGCATGAAAAGAAAACGCGGTAAAATCGGCAATGGTTCCGATTCGTTTTCCTTTATATAAAGCACCTATTGCGTGTGCTGCATCATCAATAATAGCAACTCTTCCTAAGCTCTTTTGAACTTTTGAGGTTGCTACAAAAATATCTTTTTTTCTATTAACAATTTCAAAAATCTTCTCATAATCGCAAGGAACGCCAGCAATATCTACAGGAATAATCGCTTTTGTGTTTTCATTTATTGCTCCTTCAAGTTTTTCATAATTCATTTCAATTGAACCATTTTTATTTGAACAATCAATTAAAACAATTTTGGCTCCAACATGATTAATAACTGAAGCTGAAGATGTATATGTATAAGCACAAGTTATAACTTCATCTTTAAGACTTCCGCCAGATTGTGGGCCAACACCAAGTAAACGCAAAGCAATCTCCAAAGAAGCGGTTGCAGAATTAAGGCATACACATCTAGCACATTCTTGTTTCTCTTTGTTAGTAAGATATTCGGCAAGTTTTTTCTCAAGTAATTTAGTTTTTGGCCCGGTAGTAATCCACCCAGAACGTAAAACCTCAGCGACATTATCAATTTCTAATTGAGATATATCAGGAATTGTAAACTTAATTTCTCTTTTTTCCATTTTTAATTGCCTCAAAAGTTAATTGCTCATTCCTTCATCTAACATTTTTACTACTTGAAATCCTTCGGCGTATTCGACTTCATTTGAATAACCCCAAACATGATTTCTTTCGATATTCATCTCAAAAAGTCTATTCATTCTATTATGTTCTGGGCCATAGTAAGATAATGCCTTTTTCTTAAGTTCAACAAAATCAGAAATATCCACAAAATAACTTTGCGTAAAATTCATTTCTAGAGCATAGCCATTGCTTACGTATTCTAAAATGTTTTTGCAATGTCTCGCAGCGGTAAGACAAATTTTATTTGCTTCAACATGATCATTATTCATATCCATTCCAAAATGAATAAATACTGTATCAATGTTGTATTTATAAATTATGTTTTCAACTTGTTGCATTATTTCTTTGCTATAAGCAAGGGTTGAACAAGGAACTGGATTTTCATTTTCAATTTCAATAACGCCTAACGCTTTCGAGGCCATTTTACTCGCATTTTTTGAAGAATCATAAGAAACATTAATGTTTCTTTCTTTAAAATCTGTTTCATTATCAGTAAGTGTGAATTTAAAAACTTTTTTGCCGTTTTTAACTAGTTTGGCCATCGTTCCACCACAACCTAATTCGGTATCATCGAAATGTGCACCAATAAAAAGTATGTTTTTCATGTTCTACCTCTTTTATTTACTTTCAATTTCTTTAATTATTTTTTTAACAAGTGATTCCATTGTGAAATCAGAGTATTCACTTAAAATATAATCAAAAGGAATTCTTTCTTTATTTTTTGACTCTTTAATAAATTTCTCAATTTTGTGTATTTTTTCATCAGTTAGTTCATCGTTTTGATAAACACAGATTTTATTTTGATAATCTTGTAAATACTTTGTCCCGCAACAATCTTTAATTTTCTCAATATGCAAAATTGGTTTGCCTGAAGCAATAAAATCAATTACTTTGCTTGGACACATATTTGTAGAATCATGTCCCATACTAACCAAAACATCAGCATTAAGCATTACGTTATGTGCATCATTTTGACTAATTCTTTCATGGCAAATGTATTTATCTTGTAACTTTTCTTTCCATAGATTAATAGTGTTCTCATAATCACCAAGTTTCCCAATTGTGTAAAGCTTTACTGGAAGTGAAATTTTTTCAAATAATCTAAAAATAAAATCTGTATTCTCAACACCTAAATAAAAATCACCTAGAAAAACACAGTTTATAAATTTAGGGTCAAAATTGATTGGACATTTATCATTTGTTTTCTTAATTTGACGAATGCATGGAAGATGAAAATAAATAATCTTTTCTTTAAACGAAGCATTTTTGTAATCTTCTTCAAATTCTTTTAGAAATAATATTTTATTTGAGCGATTAAACGCTTGTTCTTCGAGCTTAATAAATTCTTTCTTCTGTTCCATGCTTATGTGTGGATTATATGCATATGGATCAAACGAAATTGGAATCCATTTACATTTTCTATCTTTTAAAGCTTCAAATGTTAAAAGATTAACTTCAAATGCTTCTGCAACCGAGAACACACAGTCGTATTTTGTTGTATCAAGAATTTTTCCAATTGAATAAATAACGTTTCTACATTTTTCAAAACAAATATTTTGTCTTGGATAATCTTTTAGTTTAATGATGTTTACTTTGTTATGTTTGTCTGAATAAGAAAAAGATTTCCCAGATATCTCAATAGGGAAAACATCAACAGTGTATCCAAGGTTAGTTAAAGCTTCAGCAGTGCGGACAGTAATGCTGGTTGTAGCACTTGAATCTGGATAATATGTATCTGTTATAAATAACAATCTTTTTCTAAGGTTTTCCATGCAACTAAATTATAACAATACTTAAAGTATAGTTATATTAGCGTGATATCTCAATTTATTTTTTTGCCACCAAAAATAAAACTTAAAAAATGATAATAATTTTTTAATAGTTAATCCAACAACTATGATAACCTACTTATCGTCTTTATCAATTGTGTATGTTTCAATTATCGATGCTAATAATTTTTTAACATCAGTGGTTTCTTCCATATTAAACACATTTGAAATAGTTCTAATTTCTTCTTCGATTGGTTTAATTGATTCTTTTTCTTCTACAAAAATACGTTCATTTTTTGTTCTTGTCTGAGTATTCACATCTAGAAGCAATTCTTCAAACAATTTTTCTCCGGGTCTTAAACCAGTTTCAATAATCTTAATATCTTTATCAGGGACTAAGCCGGCTTGCCTAATTAACTTAATTGCGAGATCATAAATTTTAACTGGTTTGCCCATATCCAAAATAAAGATCTCTCCACCTTCTGCATATAACCCACATTGAAGGATTAAACTAACTGCTTCTGGTATAGTCATAAAATATCGAACAATATCTTTATGAGTTAATGTAATAGGTCCACCTTCTTCAATTTGTTTCTTAAATAACGGAACAACTGAACCATTTGAGCCTAAAACATTGCCAAAACGAACTGCAGCATAAGCTGTATTTTTAGATTTTTCTGAAAAATATTGAATTATGGTTTCTGCAAAGCGCTTTGTTGCACCCATAGTATTTGTAGGTCGAACAGCTTTATCGGTACTTATTAACACCATTTTCTTAACCTTATATTTATCTGCAAATTTCGCAACATTATATGTACCGATAACATTCGTTCTAATAGCTTCTATAGGACAGTCTTCCATTAATGGAACATGTTTATATGCAGCGGCATGATAAATGTAATCTGGCTTATATTTCTTGATAATTTGTTCAACACTAGTTTCGTTATATGTTGAGCCAATTAATGCAATAAGTTCAATATCATTAATATTTTCTTTTCTCATTTTACGAATGAGTTCTTGTTGAATGTCATAAGTACAGTTTTCGTAAATATCAAAAACAATTAACTTCTTAGGATGCATTTTAAAGATTTGACGCATAAGTTCCGAACCAATGGATCCACCACCACCAGTAACTAAAACTGTTTTACCTCTTAACATCTCATTAACTTCAGTGTTGTCTAATTTAATTGGATCTCTATTAAGAAGCTCTTCAATATGAACATCCGTTACCTTAATATCTTTTCGAGAAGATATTTCACTTAAAAGCGGGAGTCTACGAACTCTTACATTACATGCTGATAAGCAATCAACAATTTCGCGAAATCTTTCTTCCGTTAAATTAGCAATTGCAATAATTGCTTCTTCAATTTCATATTCTTTTGCTATCTTTGAAACGTTACTAATCGGACCGACTACATCAATATTGAAATACGGTGTTCCAAATTTCTTTTCATCATCATCTACCAATACAACAATATTATTTTCTGACTTTGGATTATTTTTTAAATCATCAATAACAATTTTTGCAGCAGCACCTGCACCAATAAGCATCGTGCGAACTCCAAGCTTTCTTTTTTCATTCATTCTTTGTACTACTTTAATTTCTCTAGGTAGATCACGAATAAATATGAGTAATAATAAAATCGCTAGAGAAGTCAAAAGCCACGTAATAATGTGTTTAGTTGTAAAATGAAGTTCTTTAACTGCAAAAAGAACAATTAAACCTATCAAAGCTGAAATAGAGTAGCCAATAGCAACTTTAATTCTATCGGTTAAGCAATAGTCATCGTATTGAGTGCGATAAAGCTTAACAAAAGCAAAAATAACAACAGTAATTAAAGCAGTACCACTACAGTATAAAAGAATTCCAGTTAATGAACTAGCAAACGCATCTTTTGAGTATGAGCCAAGAAATCCTAAAAATGTTATGCCAAATATAATGGTTATATCTAATAATATGTATAATTTTGTTAATGTAAAAAGCTTTTTCATAGATGCCTGATATAATACAGGCATTTATATTATATGAAAATTATACAATAATTGAAGTAATAATTAATTAAGAAACATAATTAGGCTCAAAATCAAAAGAATAAATCTAAATTAATTTGAATTTACTGTTCTATTTTGAAGAAATCCTTTTGATTCAATCTTTTTAAATATAATAGGATACAAAGTCATAAATAATAATGGGGTAGACATTTTTAAGAAGAAATGCATTATTCCATTATCTACTATTTTTCCTACCGGACCCACCAGAAGAGTTTCCCATGCAATATATAAGAATCCGCCAACAACTGCTCTAGCAACTTTTTGAGCTGTTGTTCCATTAGTATCAAATTTAACAAATCTTCTTTCAATAAACCAGCCAGTCATAATTCCAAAGAAAACACCTGGATCTTTAAATCCATCCACCGTCATCTTTTTTGGGTCAACAATTAGTTTTCCATCAATATAATCTAATGGATAACTTTTTAATGAAATATATAAAAGAAGACCAATGACTAAAATAGTAGCAATAACATAGATTATAATGTCAGCATTTTTATATTTATCGCAAAGATTTAAAAGAAATGCAATTAATACTGAAGAAGCCGCACCAACCGCTAAAGCAACAAGAACATCTTGTGGTGTATGAACTCCTAGATATAATCTAGAAAACATTGTCAGTAAGACCATAGCGATTCCAAATACAATTACCCACCAATATTTTTTAAACGCCGCTATCATTCCACCATAAAATCCGGATGTCGATGAAACATGTCCGCTAGGAAATGAATATCCAGTTGCAGCACCTAAAGCGCCTGGAACTGGTTTAATTCTTGCATCTCTAACCCAAGGTCTATAAACAGAAAATGTGGCCTTAAAAAACGCACCAAAGAAAATTGATGTTCCGTATGAGCATAATATATTAGCTGCTCTTCGTTTACTAAAGTTCCAATAAATAATTAAGGCAGGAACCATTATAAAATAATCAACCGCAATTAAAGTTATAAAAAGGAAGAAATTATCAAAACATCCACCTATAGATTCTCTCCAACACTGTATACCATATAAAAAATCTAAATCCATACTACAAAACTACAACCTCAAAATTCATTACTTCTATTCATATATTATTTATCCATTTTTCTACTTAACAGAAACGTTTTGATGCACCGTTGCCAAGTCTTTCAGCCCAAGACATCATCAAATCTTCTCTTCTATTAAAAATATCTTTTTTCATTCCAATTGTGTCAGAAAACACCATCGTTTGACGATCATCTTTAGAAAATTTTACCCATTCATGTTCAGTAGTAGATGGGTTACCTGTTTTTGCAAAGTTTACCCACATTTCTTTAATTTGATATTTTAATTCACATTCCCTGGCTATAAATGTCTCACCCATATGTTCAAAAGGATTATCAAATAAGTACATCATTTCCGTTCCATGAATAACGCCAAGTTCATTATTTACTCCTGGTTTTTCTAAAAAATACATAAATGAATTACCACCAGCATTAGAATGACGGATTGCCATGTTTGTATTTCCTGCGCGGAAATTCAAATCATTAGCGTATTGTTGAAGTCTTTCTAATTCATCTTCACCAGATAAAGTATCCATGAATGCATCAAACATAACTTTTTCTTCATCATTTAACATAGTTCTATCTTTTCTTACAACCCATCGAAGAGCTTCAGTAAATTTTTCTTTGCTTTGTTCAAAAGGTAAGAAATATTTAACTTCATCTCTATTAGAACCAATTAATAAATCAATACCTGCAAGATCTTCGCTTTCCCACATCTTGTACATATCCGCTCTATCTTCAGGTAGAATACGACCATCAAGAAGAGGGAAATTAGCAGCGCCAAGCATATTTTTTGTATCAATAGCGGTGCCATCCTTAGTTGCTTTTATTAATTGATCTACTGAAAGGTTAAGAAGTTGGTCCATATTTTTGCATCCAGTAACATGAAGGAAATTTTCAGTTACATGCATTCCATGTTCCATAGTGTCGCAATAAGCAAGACTACTACTTTGTATTATTACTCTATTAAATAAGCCTTTGCTTCCTTCTATTAAAGGTAAGAAGGAGATGCTAGCAGAGCCAGCTGATTCTCCAAATAATGTAACTTTATTAGGATCTCCTCCAAACGCAGAGATATTTTTATTAATCCATTTAAGAGCTTCTAATTGATCTAATAATCCAAGGTTAGTTGCATCCTTGTAATTTTCACCACCATCAACCTTTTCAAAATTCATAAATCCCAAAAATCCTTCGCGGTATTCAATTGTAACGAAAATAACATCAGGATATTGATTAGCAATATGAGAAAGGTCATACAAAGGTGATGAAATTGATTCAGAAACAAAACCACCACCATGAATCCAAACCATTACGGGTTTGTTTTTAATGGTAGATTTTTTGCTGTTAAAAACATTTAAAACAAGACAATCTTCCCCAAATTGTACCGCTCCATTAGTATCATCATTAGTGCCTATCGGCATATGACCAGGTTTAACGGCTGCAAAAGTACCATCATTATCTTCTGCTGGCAATGCTTTTTTCCAGCGAAGTGACTTTCCTACTGGTTGAGTAGCATATGGAACTCCTCTCCACACAACTATATCTTTACTTTCGTCTCCAACAAATGTCCCATTATTGCATTTAGCAGAATTAAATTCCGTAATTTCAGGTATTGGTTCAACAATAGGTGCTGGTTCAGAGGATTTTCCGCATGACGATAAAAGTGAAACTGCCACTATAGCCCCCATTAATAACGCTCTTTTTTTCATTACTTTTCGTTTCCTTTCTAAAATTCTTTAGTTTTGCATCAATTTAATAAAACGACCTTATAAGCCGTTTTAAGAAAGCTCTCTAATTAGAACTGCCAAATCATTATTGTATCTGTATGTTCCCAGAATCTAGCGGTTAATCTCTTTTGAGTACAATTACAAGTAATCGACAAAGCAGTTGTCCAAATATTTGAATCATCTCTTAAAGGTTTTTCTTCTCCTGCAATATATTTAAGTAATTTTTCTTTAATGCCAGTTTTATTGTAGTACTGTGTCATTCCTTTTTGTAATTCTTGAAAGTTACGATCATCACTTGCCCAATATAAGTTTGCATTCTCTAAATAGGCCTCATATTCTTTTGAATCCCTTAAATCACTTGGATCTTCTGAACCAGCTTTGACTCGATCAGATGCTTCTTTTAGAAGTTGAACTTGTGGGGCTAAAGGATGAGTTGGTTTGTCTGCATAAATATCGATATATTTGCCTTCTTCATCAACTGGAATTAATCTAACATTATCACTTCTCCAGTCTAGAGATGGATTTCCATCTTTATCTTTAAAATGAACGGCTCCTGGTACTCCATTTGCATCAAAATCTTGAGTAGCATATTCAACATTCAATATTTCGTTACGCCACATAATTTTTTCCATCAAATTGGACATATCTTGTTCACTTTGAACTTGATCAATTCTTTCAATACCAAATTGAAGTCTTCCATATCCAGATTGACCTTTAGATAAAACATTCCATTTTGGAGTGATGTAATAGTTACCTTGTCCGTGTTGGAAAGGTAGATACATAACTTCATTACGTGCAATTTCAATTAATCCATATTCACCAGTCGCATCTCCAATCATAAAGCAAAGATTCCAGCCTGACGCTACAGACTTATCAAGCATTGTGTAAACATCCAAATCGTTTGTGATATAATCAATAGCTTCTTTTACAGTCGCACAGCTGGCGGTAACAACAAAAGGAAGAGAAACGGTACAAATTCTATTCTCTGAACCAGGATTTGTTCCACTACAAATCATATAATCTTCAAAGTCTCTCATATTATATTGTATGTATAGACCTTTTTCATTAAATGAATCGGTAGCTAATAGAGGGAGGGCATTATAATATTCTTCTGAAAGACCACTCTTTCTGAGTAAATCATCATATTTGTCACCTTCACGGAATAATTGATCATACGTAAAATTTATATTCTTGTATCTAAAACCATCAACAGGTTCAACGTGAGTGACATAACAAGGGTATTGAGAAACTGTTAAGTCAAGATTTCTTCCAATAATAACATCACCATTATTAGTTTTTGTTCCAAGAGCTGAGCATCCACCACCAGGAAGTTTAGCCCATTTATCATAACGAGCATTTGCATAAGCTAGAGCTCTATCAAAATCAAAATGAGTGTGTGTGTCAACATCAATAACATAATGTCCTAAGTCAGTGAAATTTTCATACCTTGCATTTGCAACATCCCATTTATAAATAGCACCTTTAAATGGTTGATTATTGCTATTTCCACCACAACCAACAAGTAAGCCTACAATAGGCAAAAAACATAAAGCAAATTTTTTCATTATCCTTAATTCCCTTTCTATTTACTTTTTATTATAATAAATAAAACGATTTAAATAAATAAATAAAAAACTTCGGAGTTTCAGCAATTTAAAAATAGTAAATATTTTAAGAATTTTTTTCCAAAATTTTTAAACTACATATTAAATTCATCTTGAGCAATATATCCAATAGATGTTCTTTTAAATACTTGTACTGCACCACTTAAGCCATAAATTAACCAAGCAATTCCAAAGATTGTTGCCATAATATATGGTGATTTAATAAATATCATACAAAGAATACCTAAAATTAAAGTAATGATTCCTTTAATCAATCTAAATATCCATCTTTTGCCATCGCTATTTTTAATTTCGATTGCTCTTAAAATGTCTATTCCAGCAAATATAGTTAAAAGAATAATGAAATATAGCATAGCTAACTCAGAATGTTTAATAGTCACAAAAAACGACACTAATCCAAAATCTAATAAAATAATATTGTTAATAAGAATTCTTCTACCGCCAATCATATTTTTGGCGCTAGTAAAATAGTACACCAATCCTTTCAAAGCCTTGATTGAAATTAATATACCAATAATAAATGCAATAATATCTGAGCTTGAATCAATAGGCAAAATTAAAACAATTACACCAATGCAAATCATAATAAGACTTAAAAATAATTGAAAAAATCGTCTAAATTTACTCATGTTTTTTAACCTTTAGTTCGTGTTTAAGGAGTTTCCAATAATCTTTCAATCCATGAATAGAAACTCCGTGATATTCAACTGAATACCCAGCAAGCAAGTTATTACTTTTATAAATTCTATTGGTAATCATACTTTTATGCTGAAGTGCTGAATAACAATAATTAGTAAAGTACGTCACATCTTTATTTTTGGCTTTAATATGATCATTTTGATATTCAAAAACATCAAATGGTTTAATTTTTGTATGACTTAATTCTTCACCAAATTCTCTCCAATCATCACTAGCATCTAATTGTCTTTTGCCAATAATAGTTTTCACTCTTTCCTCATATACACCCAGAGGTTCATATGTATTTAATTTAAACTCATCAATTGTACCCCTTAAATACTTCAATGCATAAACCATTTGGGAAAAAGCATAAAAATAATCACTTGGATTATCTTTAATAATCATTTCATAATCAGCCCAAGCAGGCATATATTTATATTTAATAAATGAAAGATCTGGTAAATGCCCTGCTCTACCATGTCCTAAATTCATGATGTTGTTCTCATTTGTTTGATATAAAGATTTAGTGTACCTTCTTTTGTCTATATTATCCGCCTTACCAAGACTATGAACAAAGTTTAACAAATATTCTTTGCCATTATAAACTTCATAGAAATGACGTTCGGTGTTGTTGATAACAAAAGAAGGTGTTCCAACAAAATTACGGTGTGCCCAAGTATCGGCTAAAACATGCATTGCCATTCCAACGCCTTCTAAAGAAGCATTTTTAGCAAGTTTAATTGTATCAATGAGTAATTTACCATTAGGCTGACAAATTAAACGATATTTGCTTCTGTAATTTTTCCCACCACGTTTAACTGGAGCATATAAGTCCCCTGGAAGAAAATGAAAACATGACCAAATTCTTGTTATTTCTTGTAAGCCTAATACATCAGTATTGAAGTCTATGAGTTCAAAATCAGTTTGAGTTGTAGCTGATGAAGCGGGAAGGCCTGCAATTTCAAGCATAGTAACACTACAATAATCTACAAAATTAGCAGCATAGGCAATTCTACGCGCTTCTTCACTATTATATCCCGCGATTATAGAGGCACAATATGTAGCGTAAAAATGAAAATCAGCGTTCATATTTGCCCTCCTTAATCAAATTTTCATATCTTCGTAGTAGAAAAGCAGAAATTATTAATCTAATAATAAAATAAAGGAAAATAACTTCGAACACAGAAAAAGCAACGTACAATAAATCCAACTCACGAGAAGTAATTTGAGCATATAAATCATAACCTGTAGAGAGAATACTAGTTATAGCCAATGGAATAGATAGGATGCAAATTGCAAGACCTCTTTTTTTGTCTTTTTTTCCTTCTTGAATAGAAAAAATTCCGGTTAAAACAGAAAAGATGTAAAAAAGAGAATAAGTAGTTGTATAAATTGAGACATATGTTATTGCAGATTGTCCATCCATAGTCGGATAATAAGTAGGCAAAATATCATAAGCCCAAATAACTGTCTTAACTATACCCCATAAAAGAAAAACAATAATTCCATAGCCACAAGTAGCTAGAACATCTTTATTTTTCCTAATTAGTTTTTCTATTAAAGATAATTTCATTAACTTTATTATATAAATTTGACTTATCTATTTGAATAAGATTTGCATTTTAAAGCAAATTTAATTAATAATTGCTTCCATAATTTGCCTAATCTTGGGGTTTCCACATAAAGTCTTTTGTGGACATGAATAATACAATATAATTGTATATTTTCACGAATTTTATGCAATTAAAATGTTTTTAGGGTGAATTTCTTATAAATTAAAAAGCGATTTTTCACCCTAAATTTAAAGAAAAATCGGCATAACACCGATTTCTTTAATTTTATGTTTAATTCGTCTAAATTAGACGAAACAACATCTAATGGCGGAGAATTAGAGATTCGAACTCTAGCGGGGCTTGCACCCCCTATCGGTTTTCAAGACCGACCCCTTCAGCCAGCTTGGGTAATTCTCCATTTTGGTGGACCCAGCAGATCCTGACACTGCAACCGCTCGGTTATGGGCCGAGAGCTCTTCCTTTGAGCTATGGGTCCTTATGACGCAAAAATGATTATACCAAAACAAGTTAAAAATAAAAATATAAATTTATAAATAAATATACGAATTTTTATTACTTTAAAATTAAAAAAAGCAACCACATCGTGATTGCAATTTTATTAAAATAAAAATTCAATTAATGATGGTTTAATACTTGAACGCTTTTAACCGATCCAGTTTTTTCAAGAGCAATAGTAAGTTCATTAACATCTACTTCTCTGCCATTTTCACCAGCAACTTTAAAAGTTACTTCAACACATTGATCAGAACCATTTTGAATCATTTGAGAATTAATATCACTAATTGTGTAATGTAATTCATTACCAATAGTTAATAAATTAGTCATAATTGGAGAAGAAGCATCAGAAATAACAACAAACATTGGATTACTTCTATTAACTTTTCTTTCAAGTCTTCTAAATGAAACAAGAATAACCATGACAACTAAGGTGCAAGAAATTGCAAGAACAAAGTTCATGGAACCACATGCAAGACCAATTGCCATCACAAGCCAAATTGTAGATGCTGTTGTTAATCCTTTAATTCCACCTTGATTATGAATAATAGCTCCGGCGCCTAAAAATCCAACACCAGTAACTACTTGAGCAGCAAGTCTTGCTACATCTCTACTTGATGATCCATCAGCATTAAATGAAACTGCTGCAGGAAATCCATAAATAGATATAATCATTACAATACATGAACCAACACCAACTAATAAGTGTGTTCTAAGTCCAGCGCTACGGCCTTTCTTTTCTCTTTCTAAGCCAACTGCTCCACAAAGTAAAACAGATAATATAACAGCAATAGTACATAAAATTAAATTGCCCCATGGCCAATCTCCACCTAAATTAAAATTTGAATTAAAAAACTCGGCAATTTTTTGGTCAATTGTAGTAACTCCCATAAAGGATCCTCCTTAAGTAATTACTTTGATATGAATATTATAACATATATAAATAATAAAATATATTAATAATTATTAATATAGAATAACATTTGGAGCACCCAGCGGGAATCGAACCCGTATATTCAGCTTGGGAAGCTAACATTCTACCATTGAATTATGGGTGCTTAAGAGAAAGGGCAGCAACTAAGCTGCCCTATATCATCAATATGGTGGGTACTGACGGGATCGAACCGCCGACCTTCTGTACGTCAAACAGATGCTCTCCCAGCTGAGCTAAATACCCAATTTCTGGTGCCGACTATAGGAATTGAACCTACAACCTACTGATTACGATTCAGTTGCTCTACCAGATTAAGCTAAGTCGGCAACTAACCGCTTTGATATAATATGATAAATTTAATTTTGTTTCAATAATTATTGTTATAAATACACTAAAAAATAAAAAACCTTCATAGAAGGTTTATTATAAATGGTGCCCGAGGACGGAATCGAACCGACATGGCTGTTAACCGGAAGATTTTGAGTCTTCTGCGTCTACCAGTTTCACCACTCGGGCAACGAAATTTATTATATATAAAGAATAAATAATATTAAATGTTTTTCAAAAAATAAAACGTGGATGGTGTGGCCAGAGAGACTTGAACTCACATGATTGCTCACTAGCGTCTGAAACTAGCGCGTCTACCAATTCCGCCATGACCACAATTTATATACCACGTTTCTTGTTTTCTTCTAATTGTAGTTTCTCAAAATTTACCTTGTGATATTTAGTGTAAGGAAGTTTATCAACAAACTCAATTTCTTTTGGAATAGCCCAACTAATTAAATTCTTTTTACATTGATCAATAATCTTTTCTTTGTCTTCGCTTGAAGCCACAACGAAAACTTTTACAGCATGAATTGTTTTTTCGTCAGGAATTTCAATAGCACAACAATTTTTAACAAAAGACAATCTAGAAATAACAGATTCAATTTCATTAGGGAAAACCGCAACTCCTGATACTTTAATAACACGTTTTTTACGTGATACAAAGTATACGAATCCATCTTCATCGATGTATCCTACATCTCCTGTTCTTAAATAACCATTTTCATAAACATTCTTACTACTTTCTGGATTGTTATAATAACCAATCATGCTTGTTTTGCTTTTAATTGAAATCTCGCCAATTTTATTAGGCTCAAGAATATTTCCATCATCATCAAGAATTCTAAAAGATACTCCTTTTAAAGGATAACCAACCGATCCATATTTATGATGAGCATGAGTATTAACGGCAGAAACAGAAAGAACTTCAGTTAAACCATACCCTTCAAACAAGCGGCATTTACTCTTATGTTTCACCATCAAATTATCAAAATTTTCTTTAATAACAGATGAAAGTGAGTCGCCACCTGAAAAGCATGAACATAAATTCTTAATATATTTATTTTTAGCAAAACCATTATCACTAATTAATGTTTTATAAACAGTAGGAACAGCACAAATACATGAGCAGACTTTTATCCTACGCATAGGTCGTGAAATTTGAGATGGTCTATATTTAGGAATCAAAACTATACCCATCCTATTAACTAATGGAGCATGCATAGACATACAAAGACCAAAACCATGGAAACTTGGAAGAATACTAATTAGTGGTTTTCCAATAAGCTCTTCTTCACTCATGCACATTATTTCAGGTGTTAATTCTGCTGTGTAATTAAATGGGGTAGATGAAAGCATAATGGTTTTAGATTCACCAGTTGTAGAAGCACTATGAAGTAAAACGCATGGTTCATTATGAGTTAAGACAATTTCCTGAGAAGGTGTCTTATTTGTTTTAAATTTTCTATAGAAATTAAATCTTGTATTAGTACTTAATGCTCTTTTTTGAGCTTTAGATGCTAAATCATAAACAGTTCTTAAAGCTTTATCAAAAAAGTATGTTTGAATATCACATAAAACAATATTTCCATCAAATTTCTTATAATCATTAATTTGTTTATAAACTTTTCGATCAAGTAAAAATGCTACTTTACAATTAGACTCATTATAAAATTTTTGCATTCCTGCCATTGGAGTATGAGGATGCACCATGTTACAAATTGCTCCAATTTTATTTACAGCATAAAGTAAGATGATAGTCTGTGGAATATTAGGAAGCGAAATTAAAACTGTATCACCTTTCGAAACAAAATAATCGTTTTGAAGAATAGAAGCCATACGTTCAATCTGAGCATCTAATTTTCCATAAGAAATTTTAGTAGAAAAATAATAGATAGCTGTTGCATTTGGATTGGCATCAGCTGCTCTTTTGAATGCTTGATAGAGGGTTAAATCTGTAAGTTTCATATCTATTTAATAATAGCGCCAATTCCCATAAAAACAATTGTAAATATAATTTCGTGCGCAATATAAACAATTAAAGTATGCCTGCCAAGAAAACAAATTGGTCTTTCCCAATCTCTTTTTTTAAATAAATGTGGGGTTTTTGCAAAAAATTTCCTAGCAAAAATCGCTCCAATGAATAAAGCGATGATATAAGGAAACAGTGGCAAATAATCAGCAACATATCCATTTTTAATTGGATCAACATGACTGAATAAAATTGATTGAAAATGATTGAATTCATTTGTAACTGTTGTACGTTGAGAAAGTAGGACAAAAAAGTACATCAACATAAGTGCTCCAGTAACTAACCACAGATTCTTGTTAGATAAATGTTGAAACACTGAATATATCAAAATTGAAAGTGAAATTACGAGAAGAATATTACAATCTATTTTAATCACTCGATTATTAAATATAGGGAGTAGTTGTAGAGAATAAGTGGCAATTGTAATCAATATACAAATAGCGAATAATATCGCTCCACGTTTTTTATTATTCCTTGAAAGAGTGCATGAAATTCCGCACGTAAACATAAAAGCAAATAACACCAATTGTCTCATTACCAATCTGAATGTAGATGTCCAATAACTAGATAAAAATGGCTGGGCAGAATTAAAACAATAGAAATTAATTGACCAAACAAGATGATCAATAATCACAAGTAAAATCAAAAAACCACGAAATAAGTCTAATTCATGGATTCTTTTTTCAAATGCTTCAGATTTCTTTTTCATACTTTTTGGTCGGGAAGACGAGATTTGAACTCGCAACCTCCAACACCCGAAATTGGCGCGCTACCAAGTTACGCTACTTCCCGATATTAAAAATCAAATAATGAGAGTTGGTCATTCTCATTTAATTCGTCAAGCACGCCTAAATCAGAAAGATCTTTAACGTTGGTGCTCGTAAGTTTTGTTCGTTTTAACAAATCTTCTTTAGAAGAGAATGGTTTATTTTTTCTTTCCTCCACTACTGTAATCGCGTTGTTTTCGCCTAAACCGTCAATTGTAATAAAAGGCGGAATTAACATTTTATTTTTATGATCAATGACAAAATTCACTGCATCAGATTTATATAATGAAATATTTCCAAATTTATATCCACGCTCAACCATTTCTAGTGCAATTTGAAGCGTCTTATATTGTTCTTCTTCTTTTGGAGAAAGCTTTGCACCACCACGTTTTTCTTGAGTTCTTAATTGTTCAAGACGATCAACAATTGATTCATATCCTTTAATCATTGGAATAATGTCAAATTGTTTACTGCGTACTGAGAAGAAAGTAGCATAAAATTCAAGTGGATAATGTACTTTAAAATAACCAACACGGATTGCCATAGTAACATATGCAACAGCGTGTCCTTTAGGGAACAAATATTGAATTTTATTACATGAATCTATGTAGTACTGTGGAACGTTATGAGCAGTCATAACTTCTACATATTCTTGTTTAAGTCCATTACCATGTCGAACATCTTCCATGATTGCAAATGAAATGCTGGAAGGTATCCCTTTACCAATTAAGTAAGTCATAATATCATCACGACATCCAATAACTTCTCTTAATGTAGCAGTTTTATTATTAATCAAAGTTTCAGCGTTTCCATTCCAAACATCCGTTCCATGAGATAGACCTGAAATAATAACTAAATCAGCGAATGTTGTTGGATGAGTTTTTTCTAAGATTCCTCTAACGAAATCAGTACCAAATTCAGGAATTGCCATTGCTCCTGTTTCTTGATGCAAATAATTACTTTCAAGTTTTAATGGTTCAGAAGAGGAGAATAATTTCAAAACTTCAGGATCATTCATTGGTATTTCATCAATATTTTTTCCTGCTAAATCACACATCATTTTTAAAGCCATAGGATCAAGGTGTCCTAGCATATCAAGTTTTAAAATTGTGTCGTGAATGGAATGGAAATCAAAATGGGTTGTTTTCCAAGAAGAATCAATTTCATCTGCAGGCCACTGAATCGGTGTAAAATCATACACTTCATGATCTTTAGGAATAACAACAATACCACCTGGATGTTGACCAGTAGTACGTTTTACTCCAACGCATCCAGAAGCAAGATATTCAATTTTAGCTTTCGGATATGTATTAGGATCTATGCCCATTCTTTCAAGATATCCACGAGCAAAACCAAAAGCTGTTTTTTCTGCAACAGTTTCAATTGTTCCTGCTCTAAAGACCTTATCAGCACCTAAAAGAGTTTTGGTATGCTCGTGGGCGCGAGCTTGGTAATCACGAGGGAAGTTTAAGTCAATATCAGGAACCTTCTCAGCATGGAATCCTAAGAATGTTTCAAAAGGAATATCTTGGCCATCCCTAATTAACTCTTCACCACAACATGGACACTTTTTATTTGGTAAATCAAAGCCTGATTTAATATCAGGGTATTCATCTTTGCCCCATTCAAGATGATGACATTTTGGACAAATATAATGAGGAGGTAATGGATTAACTTCAGTAATTCCTGCCATTGTAGCAGCAAAAGAAGAACCAACAGAACCACGGGATCCAACAATATAGCCATCTTCATTAGACATTTTCACCAATTTATGAGCAATATAATAAATAACAGAATATCCGTTTGAAATAATACCGTTAAGTTCAGTATCTAAACGAGTTTGAATAAATTCAGGAAGTGGATCTCCATAAAGCTTTTTAGCGTTTGTGTAACACATTTCTCTAAGAATGTTTTCACTGTTATCAATTTTTGGTGTGTAAAGCTTATCATTAGGAACAGGTTTAAGTGACTCAATCATGTCAGCAACTTTATTTGTGTTTGTAATAACGATTTCTTTTGCTAAATCTTCATCTAAAAATGAAAATGCATCCAACATTTCTTTTGTTGAACGATAATGTTGATCTGGGTTTTCAAAATGAGGCATCTTAGAACGAGCATAAGGGTTTAATGGGTGGTTCATCTTACCAACTTGAGGTGCAGAGATATAAATATCTCTAAATATTTTTTCACGAGGAGATAAATAATGAACATCACCTGTTGCACACACCATTTTTCCAGCTTCTTTTGCAGCTGAAATAATGTCACAAATATTGCGTTTAACTTCATCTTCACTTAGTTCATCCATATTGACTAAAATTGAATAGTTTTCTGGTGGTTGAACTTCGATATAATCATAAAATTTACAAGTATTTACTAACCTTTCATGATTGTAATATCTTGAGGTTTCAAAAACTTCACCATTAAGGCAAGCAGAGCCTAGTAGTAAGTTTGTTCTATATTCATTTAAAACTCTACGAGGCACAATTGGAGTTGCAGAAACATACTCAATATTAGATATAGAAACTAATTTGTATAAATCTCTAAGTCCTTCTTTATTTTTTGCTAAAGCAACAACGTGCATTGCTCTTAAGTGAGGCAATAATTTTTTATCAATTTCAAGTTTAGCTAATTCACTATGTTTTAAAGACAAATTTTTAACAGTTAATTTACCTAAAAGAACATGCCAAACTTCTCCTAAAACGAAAGCATCGTAATCTGCTCTATGAGCGCTTTCCTCATCATAAACAACTTCAAGGTGATTACATAATGCGCCTAATCTATGTGTTTTACTTTCAGGGAACAAATATCTACTTAATGCAAGAGTATCAACTACACCATTTTTAAGTGGTTCATAACCATTGCTAACTAATGCTTCATTTAAGAACGAACAGTCGAATTGAGCATTATGTGTAACTAAAATAGAATCACCAATAAACTCCAAAATCTTCGGCAAAACCTCATTTATTTTTGGTTTTCCTTCAAGCATCGAGTCATCAATGTTAGTTAATCTAGCAATCTTTGCATCGATATGAGTTTCTGGATTTATTAATATATCAAGTCGGTCAACTTCAGTACCGCCTGAAATCTTAACAGCACCAAATTCAATGATCTTATTATATCTTGCACTTAATCCTGTAGTTTCTAAGTCGAACACTACATAAGTGGCTTTATTTAATATTGTTTCTTTAGGGTTATAAATGAATTTAATTTCATCATCAATCATGTAAAATTCACAGCCGTAAAGCATCTTAATTCCAGTTTTCTTTTCTGCTTTTTGAGCATCAGGAAATCCTTGAACGCAGCCATGATCAGTAATAGCCATAGCAGTATGGCCAAGAGCTTTAGCATATTGAGCATATGAAATCATTTCACTTACACCATCTTGTGTAGACATTGTTGAGTGAAGATGTAATTCTACACGATTTTGCTCATAATCTTCTTTTTTAATTTCATCAGAAACGATGATATCAATTAAATGAATTTTAATTTGAAGAGTATGAGAAAAATCGTCAACATAAGCAACCCCACGAACTCTTACTTCAGGTTTATCTTTTAAGCGAGAAACTAGTTCAGAATTAATGCTTGAATTTTCATAACACCAACCAACAATCGCACCACCAAATTGATCAGCAATACCAAGTGTTAGCCTTACATAAGTTCCTCTTGCAACTTCTTCTACTTTATAAATTCTTCCATTAAAGTCAACATGGTCACTTTCTGCAGTAATATCATCAATTTTTTCAATGTAATCATATTTACCGCGTCGATTAAGACGAGCTCTTTCTCTTTCTTTGTCCATGAGCTCTTTATTTTTTCTCATTTCCTCAAGAAAACGATCTTCAACTAAATGGTTAAGTTCTTTTTGTTCTTCTTCAATTTGTTTTAAAGTGTCATTTCTATCACTAACTTCTTCAATAACGTTAGTATCAGCTATATCTTGTTGAGCAATTTCTTCAGCAGCAGCTTTAGTTTGTTCTTTTATTTTTTCATCAACAACTACTTCTTCTTTTTTCTCAACAAGAACTGTTTCAAGAGAAATAAAATCGTAAGAAATAAATTTTAAAAATTCTTTAAAATCGATAATGACATTGTCATATCCACAAGCTTCTTCTTCGCTAGTAAAAGTTATCAAAACTGTCTCTTCATTTTTCTTTGCTATATTTAAAGAACAAATTAAATGATAAATAGATTGATACCAACCTTTAAAAAGTTCAACTACATCATCAGAAGTTGGTTTTTTGTTATAAACAAACCTTAAAGTATAAGTGTAATTATCAATCGTATTTAATCCTTGTTGGAATCGTTCAAGTAATGGATATTCCCAAGGAGTATCTTTGACAATAATCATATCAATTTGGTTATGATTAAAACGATTTCTGCTCACTACTTCAAAATCCATATCAAAAGACTCACAATCTGTGATTTTTATAGATTTTAAAAAGCTAAGCATTTTTTCTTTCATAGATTAAATAAATGTGATTACATCCTTAATTACAATTAATATCATCAGCGAGAACAATAAAATAAGTCCAATCGCAGAAGCCCAAGTTTTAAATTTATTTGGAAGTTCTTTTCGAGTCACTCCTTCAATTACTGTGACAAGTAAGTGCCATCCATCTAGGCCTGGGAAAGGCAAAAGATTAACAATCGCTAAATTTACTGAAATCATTGCCCAGAAAAATAAATATTGTCCAAATCCATTTTCTTTTAATGTCTGTGTGGTTGTAACACCAATTGCAATAATTCCTCCAACATCTTTCCATGCTTCTGAGGAGCTAAATAATTTAGCAAGACCACGTCCAATCAAAGTTGCTGAATCAGCAAAATCAGTAAACGTATTTTTAAACACTTCTTTTCCACTAATTCGATATGAATCTATTCTTAAATTTAGTCCCAAATCTATAGGTAAATAAGTACGTGTTCCAATTTGTGTAACTTCAATATCTTGAAAGAAAATTTTCTTACTTGGGCTTTCATCATTTTCACTTTTTTCAACAAAAAAGCTGACTTTTGTAGGGAAATTTTCTTTATCTTGACTAATAAAGTAATTCTTACTGATGTCAATCGAAGAGAACTTAAATTGATCTTCTTCACCCTCTAAATACAAGATGTTATTGTCCTTTTTGATTTCGCCAACAACTTCAAAAGTTTGATATTTAGGAATGCAGTAATTTGACCCACCTTTAATTGGAAGTCTAAGCTGTAAAATGTTGTTTGCATTTCCACGATAATCTTGTCCAATACTAAATATTAAAGTACCACTTTGATTTTCGTTGATTGTGATAGAAGTTAAAGAATATCCTCTAACTTTGTATTGAACACCTTCTTCATATTCACCATTAACAATTTCTTCAATTGTCTTTTCTGGTGCAATCAAAATTGATTCTTCATTTACATTAATTTTTTCATATCCAACAACACGTGTACTTACGGCAGTGTCTGATAAGGTAATTGAAGAATAATCGGCCCCAAAAAAGATTGTTTTATTTAAAGACGAATCTTCATATTCAAGAAGAGCTTCATTATCATATAAAACTAATGAACTAGCATTAGTTGAATAATACATTGAAAATAATGTATCACCATTTTTAAGACCAAGATTTGAAGCAATTGAATTAGGAGTAACATTCACTTGATATGTATATATAACATTTTTAGGAAAAGCTGCTTCATAAATGAAGAACATTACAATTGCTAAAATCATGTTCATAATAACACCAGCGGACATAATAATTGCTTTTTTCCACTTCTTAGTGTTATTAAGTGACCTTGAAGGATCTACATTCACCCCTTCAGGAACGGTGTCATCTTCTCCATACATTGAAACAAATCCACCAAATGGAATTGCTCTTATAGAGAAAGCAGTTTCTCCGCCTTTTCTTTTTCTAGAAAATAATTTTGGTCCAAATCCAATTGAATATTCAAAACAATAGACTTTAAACATTTTGGCAGTCATTAAATGGCCTAATTCGTGAATCATAATTAATAGGCCAAGAAAAACAATAAATAATAATATATAAACAACTATCATTAACGATTGCCCTCCTTAATTAAATCTAAAGCAATTTTTGTTGCCTGTTCGTGTGAAAGTTTTAATTCTTCTAAAGAAGGAGAAGAAATATATTTTGCTCTTTTAAGAGTTTCAAAAATAACTTCTTCTAGTCTTAAGAAAGAAATTTTATCTTCAAGAAATGCTCTATTTGCTACTTCATTGGCAGCATTAATAATTGCACCTACATTTCCGCCTTTATCAATAACCTCTTTAGCAAGTCCAACAAGCGGATAACGATTGATATCAAATTTATGAAAATGTAAGTCTTTTAAATCATCAAATTTTGTAAACACAGTTGTATCAAAAGGAATGTTTCCCTGATAAAGAGCAAATTTAATTGGATTTCTCATATCAGGTTTATTAATTTCACCTCTAATTAATCCGTCTTTATATTTAACAGCGCTATGAAGCATGCTTTCATCATGTAAAACAACTTCAACTTGCTCATATTTATAACCAAACAAATAATATGCTTCCATTATTTCAAAACCTTTATTCATCATCGAAGCACAATCAATTGTTATCTTATTACCCATATTCCATGTTGGATGTTTTAAGGCGTCGTTTTTAGTAACATTAACTAGTTGATCTCTTTTTAAGTTTCTAAAAGCTCCACCTGAAGCAGTAATATAAAGTTTATCAACGTTCTTATCATCAACTTTTAAACATTTCCAAATAGCACTATGTTCGCTATCAATTGGATAAAGTGTGCCATTATATTCTTTTAATAACTTATTAATAAGTTCACCGCCAATGACAAGTGATTCCTTATTGGCGAGAGCTAATAATTTATGATTTTTTATTGCAGTTACTGATGGAAGCAACCCAACATATCCAACTAAAGCATTAACCACCATTTCACATTTACTTAACGTAATTAAAGAAGATAAATTTTCTTCTCCTGAAACGAAATTAACAGAAGGATATTTTTTATGAAATTCTTCAACTAAACTAGCATCTTTAAGATAAACATCGCTAACTTTTGGGTTATCTTTTAATATTTGATCAATTTTATCTGTTTGCTTTCCAACAGAAAAACTAACTAATGTGAAATCTTTTGGATTTTGTTTAATCACATCAAGAGTTTGACTACCAATACTGCCAGAAGCACCCAATAAACAAATATTCATATTAGAAAAGAAGTTCCTTCCAAGGGATGTTATCAAATGATTGGTGATTAATTGTTGTAAACATAAATACGAAGATTGAAGCAACAATTGCAGAGAATATCATTGAATCAAGTCGATCTAAAACTCCACCATGACCAGGAATTAACTTTCCATAATCTTTAATTCCAAAATTTCTTTTAATAGAAGAAAACACGAAATCACCTAGAGTTGCAGCTAGAGGAATAACTAAAGACAAAATAAGAATACAGTACCAGTCAACTTGTAATGTTGATTCAGGCAAAATACTAATTCCGCCAGCAGTTAAACCTATTCCAATTGCAGATGAAATTAAAAATGAAAGAATGATTCCGCCAATAAATCCTTCCCAGGTTTTTTTAGGTGAAATTCTTTCATTCATTTTATTTTTTCCAAAGAATATTCCGACAAAGTATGCACAAGTATCAGTTAAAAGAGATGAAACAATTACGAATATAATTAGCATGCTCGATTTTAGCGTATTGTCTACGTTAAATACAAAGGCTTGCTCTGTAGTATCTAAGCTCTTAAAAGGAGCATATCTTAAATAAAATAAACATTGAAATCCAAATCCTAGTAATATGCCCATTGTGATTAAAAATGCTGCATCCGGAACAGTAAAATCTTTAAACATAACGGTTAAAAAGAATAATAGGAAAAAGCCAAAAACAACAACAATAATCGGTAACACTAACGAATAAAAGTGTGAGTCAATCTTGGAAATATCTATGCTTCCTCCTAAAACTAGATCTTTAAAAAGAGGCCAATAAGCAATCAACGCAATAAAACAAAATATTGCAAAGAAAACTAATGGATTTCTCTTATTACATACACCAAGAATTTCATATGTAGCAATAATTAAGGCAATGGTAACAAGACCAAAATAAATCCAGTCTCCTAAAATAACGCAAGGAACAACAATGGCAATTAGGACAATTGCACTTATTATTCGAGTTAACATCGAAGTTTTTGCAGCATTATTTAGATGGTTACGTTTTGCAAATAAATTGTGTTCAGAAACTTCATTCTTATTGTTTCTATTAACAACATTTCTATTATTTTTCGTCATCATTAATACCTCCAAATCTTCTATTTCGCGAATAATATTCATTTATACATTTTCTAAATTCTTCTTTAGTAAAATCAGGCCAAGGAATTTCTGGGAAAATAAATTCCGCATATGCAAGTTGCCAAGGAAGATAATTGCTTGTCCTTAATTCACCTGAAGTTCTAATTAATAAATCAACGTCAGGCAATCCTGCTGTATATAAATGATTAGAAAAAGCATTTTCATCAATATCTTCAATTTTAATTTTATTGTTTTTAACTTCTTCAGCTAATAATTTAGCTGCTCTAACAATTTCAGCTTTTCCACCATAATTAAGGCAAATATTAAAAACAAAATTTTTGCATTCTTTAGTCTTTTCAATAGCTTCATTTATGGTTTTTTGTGTTTTTTTAGGTAAGGCAGAAATGTCTCCGCTAATAATAACTCTTGAACCGTCTTTAATAATTCTCTTAATTTGTTTCTTAAAAAAGATATCTAAGTAATTGAAAAGATGGTTGATTTCATCTTTTGGACGATTCCAATTTTCTGTGGAGAAAGCATATAAAGACATTACTTTAATATCTTGAGCCAAGCATTCTTCATATATATCGATAATACGATCGCATCCAGCTTTATGACCTAAATGACGTGGAAGTCCACGACGTTTGGCCCAGCGTCCATTGCCGTCCATAATAAACGCAACATGTTTTAATTTAATTTCTTTTGATTTTGCCATACTGTAATTAGTATACAATAAAAGTGCGCCCGAGCGCACTCTTAATGTTGATTTTTTTCTAAAAAGAAAATATTTGAATTAAATAAGGTTAAATTGACATGATTTCTTTTTCTTTTTCGCTGACAATTAAATCTGCTTCTTTTGTAGCATCATCAGTTACTTTTTGAATGTCATCTTGTGCTTTTTTTAGCATGTCTTCTGTGTAAGAATCGTCAATTTTTAAAACGTCCATGTAATCACGTCTAACATTTCTAATTGCAATCTTAGCATCTTCTAAATATTTTCTAGCTTGTTTAGCAATATCTCTTCTTCTTTCTTCAGTTAATGCTGGAATGATAAGTCTAACTAAATTTCCTTCATTAACTGGATTGATTCCTAAATTTGAAGCTGAGATTGCGCTGATAATATTTTTAACATCGTTCTTATCATAAGGTTTAATAAGAAGTTGTCTTGGTTCAGGAACACTAATGGAAGCAATTTGATTTAATGGAGTAGGACTGCCATAATAATCAACTTCAATTCCGTTAAGCATTGCAGGTGAAGCTCTACCAGTTCTTAGTGTTGTTAAATTACCTTTAAGAGCTTCTAGACATTTAAGCATTTTTTCATTTGCTTCTGTTGCATACATATCCATATTTTATTTCTCCTTTTTACATATGGTTCCGACATTGATTCCATGTGCAGCTTTTTGAAAATTCTCCGGGTTTTGCATGGAAAATACAAGAATTTCGATATTTGTTTGTTCAATCATTTCGATTGCTGAGCGATCCATAATTTGGATGTTTTTTTCTTTCATTTCATTAAATGTAATTGTGGAATAAAACTTCGCATCTTTGTAAATTGTTGGGTCTTTATCATAGACTCCTTTGACACCATTTTTGCCCATCAAAATTGCGTCACAATTTGTTTCAATAGCACGTAATGTTGCCGCAGTATCTGTTGTGAAAAATGGTTTCCCAGTTCCTCCAGCTAAGAAGCAAATTACGCCTTTGCTTAATTCTTTTTTTGCTTCATCAGCATCATAAGGTTTTGTCACTCCTTCAATAGCAGGAATGGCGCTATAAACCGAGCTTTCAAGTCCCATCTTTTTAATCGCACTACTCATAGCAACAGCGTTAATCACAGTGCCGAGCATACCCATAAAATCTGCTGGAACTCTTTCAATTCCGATCTTTTCAGCGACCTTGCCTCTCCAAATGTTGCCTGCGCCAATAACAATGGCAACTTCAAGGCCTTCATCATGAAGCACTTTGATTTTTTCACAAAGTGAATTAAGCATTTCTACGTCGATGATGTTATCACTATTTTTGATTCCTAATGCTTCGCCGCTTAGTTTAAGTAAAACACGTTTATACATCGGTGGACCTCCTAGTAAAAAAGAAACACGAAATCATCGTGTTCCTTAATATTTATTTTGATTGAGCCATGACTTCGCTTGCGAAATCATCTTTTCTCTTTTCAATTCCTTCGCCAACTTGGTAACGAACAAATTTGTTAATCTTAACTTTCTTTTCTAATAAGACTTGACCAACTGTCTTGCTATCATCAAGTAAGAATGGTTGAGATTCAAGTGCCATTTCAGAGAAGTACTTGTTAATTTTTCCTTCAAGAATCTTTTCTAATACTGGAGCTGGTTTATTAGCAAGCTTTTCATCAGTCTTAGCAGCTTCTTTTTGAATTTGCATTTCATGTTCTCTAATTTCAGCAGGAACATCTTCAAGTTTAAGATATTGAGGATTATTAGCAGCAATATGCATTGCAAGTTGCTTTGCAAGTTCTTCATCAGCACCTTCAGCAACTAAACCAACAGCAATCTTTCCACCCATATGGATGTAAGAACCAATAATGCCATTTCCTTTTTCTAATATTTCAAATCTTCTTAAGTCGAATTTTTCACCCATCTTAACTGTTGCATCAGTAAATAGTCCTTCAGTAAGAGCTTTTGCTTCTTCAACAGTAGCAGGTCTTTTTTCAAGAATAACTCTAGCTACACTTTCAACTAAATCGTGGAATGCTTCACCTTTTGCAACGAAGTCTGTTTCACAGTTTACTTCGATTACAACAGTAGTTCCGCATGTGCATTTGTTACATTTAACAGCAAGTGCTAAACCTTCTGCAGCAATACGATCTGCTTTTTTAGCAGCTTTTGCTAATCCTTTTTCTCTAAGCCAATCTCCGGCTTTATCTAAATCGCAATCATTAGCAAGTAAAGCACCTTTACAGTCCATAAGGCCTGCACCTGTACGTTCACGTAATACTTTGATTAAATCAATTAAGCTATCTGCCATAATTATTTGGCCTCTTCTTCAGCCTTCACTTCTTCAGTTACAGCTTCTTCTTTTGCAGCTGCTTCTTTTGCAGCGGCTCTTTTTTCTCTAAATGCTGCTTTAGCTGCTTGTTCTTTTTCAAAAGCTTCTTGTCTAGCAGCTCTTTCTGCACGAATACGAGCTAATTTTTCAGCATTTTCTTTATCTGTTTGTTTAATGACATCTTTCATGGTTGCTTCTGGAGCATCATCTTTAGTATATGCGACAACTGGAAGACCACCTTTTGATTCAACAATTGCATCAGCAATTACAGCTAAGATTAAGCTAACACTTCTGATAGCATCATCATTTGCTGGAATTGGATAATCAACCATATCTGGATCACTGTTTGTGTCAATAATAGCAAACACTGGAATTCCTAATTTCTTAGCTTCGTGAACAGCGTTATATTCAACGGATGGATCAACGACAAATAATGCGTTAGGAACCTTTCTCATTTCTTTAATACCCTCTAAGTTCTTAGAAAGTTTTTCTTTTTCCTTACGGAGTTGAGCAGCTTCGAGTTTTGGAAGTAAATCTAATTCTCCAGCTTCTTCTCTTCTTTCTAATTCTTTGAGGTATTTAATTCTACCTTGAATTGTTTTGAAGTTTGTTAATGTACCACCAAGCCATCTGTTAGTGATATAGAAACTTCCTGAACGTAATGCTTCAGCTTCAACAGCTTCAACACATTGTTTCTTAGTACCAACAAAGAGAACTTTACCACCATTATCAACGATTTCTTTCATTGCTTTATAAGCAGTTTCTGCTAATTGACAGGTTTTCTCTAAGTCAATAATGTAAATACCGTTTCTTGGAGCATAGATGAATTTCTTCATTTTTGGGTTCCATTTACGGGTTTGATGTCCAAAGTGAACTCCTGCTTCTAAACATTTTAAAATTGTTAAGACAGGTGCTTTTGGATCACTAATAACTGCTTCCATTGCTGGTGCAGCTTCTGCAGGTTTTTCTTCTACTGCAACTTTCTTTTCTTCGCTCATTTTGAGCCTCCTTATGTTATTGCCTCCACTGCTTCGAACAACCGCCCTAAGCATAAATGCTTAGACAAAGGAAGTTGAATCCACAGTGTGTGTTGTCTCTATATAAATAGAGCGGTATTATGTTATCAAAATATGTGTCCCTAAACAAGAAAAATTATTTTTTCTTTGCTCTTGGGTGACAATTTTCATACTCTTTTTTCATTGTTTCAACGGAAACATGAGTATAGATTTGGGTAGTATTTATACTTTCGTGCCCAAGCATTTCTTGAATTGTTCTTAAATCTGCTCCTCTTTCTAATAAATGAGTAGCAAAAGAATGTCTAAAAATATGAGGATGAAGACCTAAAACTAAGCCATTTTTTTCTTCAATTTCATTTATTATTAGTTCTAATCCTCTAACAGTTAATTGTTCGCCATTATTATTTAATAATAAATATGTAGACTGATGTACTGATTTAGAGAGCAAAGACAATCTATCTCCATCAATATATTTTTTTAAATCTTTTTTACATTCTTCACTAAAAGGAACTACTCTTTCTTTATTTCCTTTTCCGATAACTCTAATCATTCTTTGAGTTAATGAGATAGTTTGCATTTTTAAGTTAACAAGTTCGCTTGCTCTTATGCCCGTAAAATAAAGTATAGAAATAATTGCTTGATCTCGTGATGCTAATTCATCAGTTCGACTACGATTTTTTTCAAATAAATCTTGAATTTGTTCTCGTGTTAACGAACGAGGAAATTTTGTCTCACATTTAGGTGAATTAACATAGTTAAAAGGATTAAAATTAAGTTCTTTTTTAATAACTAAGTATCGATAAAATTGTTTCAAAGCAGATAATCTTCTTTTACAACTTCGTTTTGAAATTCCATTTTCTAACTCAACTGTTAAAAAGTTTCTAATTACTGCTGAATCAACCTCGTCCATCATGATGTCTTCAGAAAAAATGTAATTCAAAAACTTTTCAATATCGCGACGATAACTATCAACAGTCATCTCACTATAATTTCTATTAACTTTTAAATAATCTAAAAAATCATTCAATGGTTTGTTCATAATTTTATGATATCAAAAAAGGACTAATTAGTCCTTTCTTTTTTTAATTTTTTCCATATGTTTACATTTTGGATAATTACTACAACCAAGGAAGTAACCATATGATCCTTTTTTCTTTACTAAATATCCATCCTCACAATCAGGACATTTTTTAACATATTCAGGTTCATTTTGTTTTGCTAATGAAACATGATATTTACATTTTGGATAACCACTACAGGCAATAAATTTTTTGCCATTTTTAATTCTTTCGACTAATGGTTTACCACATTCTGGACAATTTTCGCCAGTATAAACCACTTCTTTCGCTTCTTTTTTGACATATGTACAATCAGGATAATTTGAGCATGCAATGAACTTACCGTTTTTTCCTTCTTTATACACTAATGGGTGACCACATTTTGGACACATTTCACCAGTTGGAACTAGTTCATCAGCATACATTCTGACATATCCATCTTCCACCATTTTTGTAAATGGTTTATAAAATTTAGTTAAAATTTCTGTTGATGTAGTCTTGCCTTCTTGAATTGAGTCAAGCTTGCTTTCCATGTCAGCAGTATATTTAGCATCAACGATTTCTGGGAAATATTTATTTAAAACAATTGAGGTCTTAGTTCCTTGTTCAGTTGAAGTAAATAACCCTTTATCTTCAGAAACATATTTTCTCTTTTTTAAAGTAGCAATTGTTGAAGCATATGTTGAAGGACGGCCAATTCCAATTTCTTCCATTAATGAAACAACTTTAGCCTCGCTGTATCTTGCTGGTGGAACTGTAAATTTTTGTTCTGCAGTCTTACTAACAAGTTCAAAAGTATCATTAACATTTATACTTGGGAAAATAGTTTGTTCTTCTTCATCATATTTGTATAAAAGTTCATAACCAGGGAAAATGGTTCTATTGAAATTAAGTTTAAAAATATAGCCATTATTTTCTAGATTGATGCTTAACACTTCTTGTTTTTTAGCTTTCATTAAGCTAGCAATTGCTCTTCTATATATTAATTTATATAGATTATATTGATCAGGTGATAAGTATTGTCTAATTGATTCAGGAGTTCTGTGGTTGCTTGTAGGTCTAATAGCTTCGTGAGCTTCTTGTGCTAAAACAGAAATTTTTCCTTTTTTTATTGTACCAATAAAATCTTGACCAAAAGTTTCTTTAATATAAGCAGTTGCTTTTTCAACGTAAGTTGATGAAAGTCTTGTGTCATCAGTACGAATATAAGTAATTAAACCTGTATGCTCACCATTAATTTGAATACCTTCATAAAGTGATTGAGAAACACTGGCTGTTTTTGCAGTTGAAAAATGCAATTTAGCAAATGCTTCTTGTTGTAGAGTTGAGGTCTTAAAAGGTGGTTTACTTTCCACTGATTTAACACTTCTATCTATCGAAATAACTTTAAAAGTATTTCCTAAAGAATTAATAATTTTATCAGCTTCTTTTTGACTATTTATGTCTTTATTACCTGCTTTATCAGAAACATAATTTACTTTAATAATTTCATTATCAAGCTTTGCTTCTGTTAAAATTTCATAATATTCTTGAGGCACAAATGAATTAATTTCATCATCATGATCAACAATAAGTTTTAATGTTGCAGATTGAACTCTTCCAGCACTCTTTGAATGGATTTTTCGATTAACTAATGCTGAAAGTTTAAAACCAATAATTCTATCTAAAATTCTTCTTGCTTCTTGAGAAGAAACGAGGTTTAAATCAATAGTCCTTGGATTAGCCAAAGCATTAGTAATAGATTCACGAGTAATTTCGTGGAATTCTAAACGTTTATTTGTCTCAATATTTAAATTTAAAACTTGAGCTAAGTGCCAAGCGATTGCTTCCCCTTCACGATCAGGGTCGGTTGCAAGAATAACTTCATCAGCTTTTCTAGCTAAATCTTTGAGCTCTTTTACAACTTTTTGCTTATCCTTATTAATAATATAAATAGGAGCAAACTCATTATCTACATCTACACCTAGGCCTCCACGACCACGCGTAGATAAGTCTCTAATATGTCCAAGTGATGCCTTAACAACATATTCTTCGCCAAGGTATCTTTGGATTGTATTGCATTTAGCAGGTGATTCAACGATGACTAACTTCATACGGATATTAATTATGTTGATTTACTCAGTATTTTTCAACGACAAAAAGCATTATATATATCCTTAAATAGTAAGTATTTAAGTAAGCCTAATAAGAAATTTTATCGGAAAAAATCGTTAACATCGTCCGCGCTTTCAACAAGTCTTGCTCCTTCTTTTAAAAACAAGTTACATGCCGAATCTCCAAAATTTTCACTTGGCAAACATAAAATTTCTTTTCCTAAATTAATAGCATATCCAGCAGTAATCACAGACCCACTTTTTTTCGCTGCTTCAGGAATTAAAACTACATCAGATAAACCAGCAATTATTCTATTTCTTGGTGGAAAATTTTCTTGCTTTGGCGGAACATTATCTGGATATTCAGTTATAACCAAGTTATTTTTCTTAATTTTTGAACAAAGTTCTTCATTTTCAGTTGGAAAACAATAATTTAATCCACTTCCAATAACAGCAATCGTCTTTTTCCCACTATCCAAAGCAGCCTGATGGGCAACTCCATCAATTCCTGCAGCTAATCCAGATACAATCAAAATATCGTTATTAAGTTGTTTTACTATTTCTCTTGTTTTGACTTTAAACTTTTCACTAGCTTTTCGTGAGCCAACAACAGCCAAACACTTGTCTATATTTGAAAGTAAGCTAAGATCTCCTTGATAAAATAAAACAAATGGCGGACGATACACTTGTCTTAATCGTTCAGGATATTCGCTATCTAAAATAGTAATAGCTTTACAGTGAGTTTTATTTAGTATAGCTTCTAACTCGTTTTCATCAATAAGACTCCTGTATTGATTTACGGCATTAAAAATTAGCGTCCAATCGCCATTATATTTAATTGATAACGCTATAAGTATATTTTTAGCATCCATAAAAATCTCCTCTCACTATATATAGAGGGGGACTTTTATCAATTTTCTAAAATAATTTTACTTTTTTTATAAAAAATTTTTTAACAGGAGCATATGAAAATCGATAAAGTCCCTTGATTGGACCAAGAGAATTTAATATTTCCATATGCAATTTAGTTCCATAACCTTTATGTTTTGCAATTTTATATTCAGGATACTTTTTATCAAGTTCATAACAAATATGATCACGAGTAACTTTTGCCATTATCGATGCTGCTGCAATACACATTGCTTTTGCATCTCCATGAATAATAGCTTCAAAAGGTAAGTCGGTTTAAATTTTTACAGCGTCAGTTAAAATCATATCGTATTCATGATCAAGTTTTTCAAGAGCTAAAATCATTGCTTTTCTTGAAGCGTTTAAAATATTAATTTGATCAATTTCTTCAGCAGAAACCTCGCAAACTGCCCATGAAATCGCATTTTCTTTTATTATTTGATAAGCTTTTTCGCGTTGCTTTTCAGTTAGCTGTTTTGAATCATTAATTAAGTCACATTTAAAGTCTTTAGGTAAAATTACTGCACCTGCAACGACAGGACCAAGTAGGCAACCTCTACCAGCTTCATCGCATCCTGCAATAAATTTTATCTTATTTGAATAATATTGTTGTTCGTAATCTAAGCTCATTTTAATTCAAGAGAAATGCGTCCAAGCTTTCCATCTTTAAACTCTTTTAGTAAAACGATTTCAGCTTTTTCTATATCAGGTTCTCCGCCACTAATAAGTCCTCTTCTAGTAGCAATTTTCTCTAAAGTTTCTTCTACTGAAGTAATTTCTGAAATTCCAAATCTCTCATCTAAAGATGAAGGATAATGTTTTTTTAAAAAATCTAGTAAATATGAACAAAGATAATTGTTAGGTAAAATATCTTCTTTAATGGAGCCAAGAAGAGCAAGAATAGTAGCTACATTTTTATCCTCATAATTCATTGGGAGGATACCTGGAGTATCAAGTAAAATAAAGTCTTTATCAACCTTAATAAATTGGTCACCTTTTGTATATCCTGGTTTGTTTTGAACTCCAGCAACATTTCGTTTTGCAAGCAAGTTTACTAAGGATGATTTTCCAACATTTGGTATTCCAATAATCATAGCTTTAATTGGTTGTGGTTTCATGCCTTTAGCTATTTCTTTTCGATGCTTCTCTTCACCCATTTTTAAGACTTCAGAAATAAGTATTTTTCTTGCATTAGAATTTGTAATATTTAAAGAAATTACCTGGGATTTGCAGTCTTTATATGAATTTAGCCACTTTTTTGTGACCTCTTCATCTGCCAAATCATTTTTAGTAAAAACATATAATCTTTTTTTGTTTTTTATTGCAGATTCTAAAAACGGATTAAGCGAACTAGAAGGTGCACGAGCATCTAAAAGTTCAATTACTACATCCACTATTTTTAATTTTTCCTCAACATTATTGAGGGCTTTTTTCATATGTCCCGGAAACCAATGTATGTCTGCCATAAGTTAAAAATTGTACATTCCTTTAATAGGTTTTTTATCAACTAAATTGCCTGAGCCATCCACAACAGCAGTTCCTTCAATTTGCACTACTTTTCCTTGTAGATAATTTCTTGAAACATAATCTTTTTCACTTCTATTACCAAAGCAGTCATTTGAGACACACCAGTTATCACCCATCAGATAATACTCATCGTTATGGAGCTGTATGTCTTGAAAAGTTCTTTTTTTGAAGCTGCTATGAAAATTAATACAAGTAAGAAAAGTTTTGGAAACTCTAACATCGTCTGGAGTTGTAAAAGAAACATATTGTTCCTCTGGATCAATGGTTCCAGTAGTCACAGAAACGCCACCATTAGGATTAACAGCAGTAAATGTATAAGTGTTTTCACTCCAAGTTAAAGAAATTTTTTCGCCAGGTAATCCCCAAACACGCTTAATGATGTAAGAGCCTTCATCAGATGCAGTCCATCCTTTTGGATAATAAGTAATCACAACGTCAAAGCGGCTTAAACTATCAATTGTTCTAGAACTCTTATCGGCTTTCCCGTAATGGTTTCGTCCTTCACTAGAAATTGTTCCACCCTTTAAAGTAGGATACATTGAATCACCACTAACATAGATTTGTTCATAATAACGACGTGAAAATAAATAACATGCAGTTACAACGACTCCACAAAGTAATGCAAAAATCAAAACTGCATAAAATGTATTCTGAAATTTTTCATTTTTGTAAAATTTCTTATCCATAACAATTAAATTATATAACTATTACTTATTTTTGCATTAAAAAAGACCAATTTCTTGGTCTCTTTTATGCTAATTTGAATTAAAGAACTTCTTTAATACGTGCAGCTTTACCTGAACGTTTGCGGAGGTAAGAGATTTTATTTCTTCTTACTCTACCCTTGCGGACAACTTCAATACTCGCAATACTTGGAGAATGAAGTGGGAAGGTTCTTTCCACACCGATGCCGCTTGACATCTTACGAACGGTAAACGTAGCATTAACACCGCCACCTCTTCTTTGCATAACAATTCCTTGGAATGCTTGAATTCTGGATTTGTTACCTTCGATAATACGAACAGAAACCTTGACTTCGTCACCAGATTTAAATTCTGGAATATCTGTTCTGAGTTGGGATGCAGTGATTTCTTCGACTAAACGATTATTCATCTTGTACGCCTCCTTAGAAAAACTATCTCTAGGCATTCATTCTCATTTTGACAGCGGAATACCCGTAGCACATTAAGTGCTTGAATATAATATCACGTTAGGTAAAAATGTAAAATACTTTTTGTAAAACAAACAAAACAAATTATTCATAGCAGTAAAGCAGATTTTAACCGTAAAGTAAAAATACTTGACACCATATAATCTATATAATAATATATACGAGCAAATTAGGAGGAACTAATATGGCAGTAAAAATTAGATTAACAAGAATTGGACGTCATAAGGATCCATTCTTCCGTATCGTAGCAGCTGACTCACGTTATTCAAGAGATGGCAGATACATTGAACAAATTGGATATTTTGATCCATCCAAAGGTGTTGAAAGTGCTGTTATTGATGAAGAATTAGCAATGAAATGGTTAAAATTAGGTGCTACTCCATCTGATACAGTTAAAGCAATGTTCAACCGTAAAGGTTTAAACGCTAAACTTGTTGAAGCAAAGAAAGGTAAGTAATTACTATGGATTACGAAAAGATAGTTCATTCAATTATTGATGATATCGTTTCCGAACCAGAATCAGTTTTAATAAGAGTTAGTGAAGAAGGAACAAAAGATGTTCTTGTCATCATTGCCGCAGAAACAGATGACACAGCTAGATTAATCGGACACAAAGGCATTATTGCAAATGCAATCCGTGAAGTCATCAGTGTCGCTGGTAAAAGTGAAAATAAAAGAATTCACGTCAAATTCGAATCATTCGATGAAGAGAAAACAGAGGATTAATTCCTCTTTTTTTGAAATTGCATTATGGAATATTTAAGTTTAGGAAAAATTTTAGACTCATTTGGTTTAGATGGAACTTTGAAAATTTATTCCACTACAACTAACGGAAAAATGCGTTATAAAACAGGCGCAACAGTTTTTCTATTTAATCCTAAAAACAATGAAAGAACTGAATGCAAAGTTTTAAACTACAGGCATAATGGATTATTTGATTTTGTTAAGCTTGATAAAATTCAAAATAAAGATGATGCAATTTCAAAAAAAGGATGCGAAATTCATGTTGAAAAAAATCAAAATGATTTGCAAAAAGGACAATACTATTTTTGTGATCTTGTTGGATGCAAAATTTTAGATAATTTAGGAAAAAACCTAGGAATTGTTAGTGAAATTGAAGAATTCCCTGCACAACTCACCCTCAGAGTTAAAAGGGATAAACAGGAAGATTTCTTTGTACCATTTGTTAAGGAATTTATCAAGGAAGTCGATATCACAAAGAAAGTCATAGTGATTAATGTTATAGAGGGCTTATTATGAAAATTAAGATTTTAACCTTATTTCCTGAAATGTTTGATGGATTTTTAACTAATTCTATTATCAAAAGAGCAATTGCTAAAAAGATAGTTAAAATCCAAATAATTAATATTAGGGATTATACAAAAGATAAATATGGAAGAGTTGATTCTGCACCTGTTGGTGGCGGAGCTGGTTTAATAATGAAATGCCAGCCAATTATTGATGTATTGAAGAAGAATTCTACTAAAAATTCTACAAAAATTATGCTTTCACCTAGAGGAACACAATTTAGTCAATCAATGGCTCATGTTTTATCAAAAGAAAAAGAAATAATTTTATTATGTGGACACTATGAAGGTATTGATGAGCGTGTAAATAAATATATTGATAAGCAAATTTCAATTGGTGACTATATTTTAACTGGTGGCGAATTAGGATCTATGGTTATTAGTGATGCAATTATTAGATTACTTGATGGAGCAATTGCTAATGAATCAACCGAACAAGAATCTTATGAAAATGGATTACTAGAATATCCTCAATATACTGAACCATATGATTTTAATGGAGATAAAATACCAGATATTTTATATTCAGGAAATCATCAAGCCATTGCTAAATGGAGACAAAAACAATCCTTACAAATCACAAAGCAAAACCGTCCAGATTTGTTTAATAAATATGAACTTACTAAACAAGATAAAAAACTTTTAGATGAAGGTAATAAAAAAGCAAGCTGGGAGCTTGCCGCTATAGAAAAAGGAAAAAAATTTATAAAATAAATTTAAAATCCCATTCCTCCACCAAAACCGCCAAGACCTCCTGGTGGCATTCTTCCTGTTTTTCGATAATTTTCAACTTGTTTCATTGCTTGTTTCATTTGATCAAATCTTTTTAAAACAGCATTAACATCGCTAACTTGTTTACCAGATCCTTTTGCGATTCTAATTTTTCTCGTATATTGCAATATTTCAGGATGTTTTCTTTCTTCAGGAGTCATTGAATTAATAACAATTTCAAATCTTTTCATTTGATCTTCAGCCATTTTTGTTTGCTCTGGAGTAATTTTAGGCATTCCTGGAATAAGTTTCATTAATCCACCTAATGATCCAAGTTTTTGAACTTGTTTCATTTGTCCTAACATATCGTTAAGATCAAATTTGCCGCTCATCATTTTATTGGCTGCTTTTTTAGCCGATTCTTCGTCGATTTGTTCTTGTGCTTTTTCAACAAGAGTCATGACATCTCCCATGCCCAAAATACGATCAGCCATACGATCCGGATGGAAGACATCTAAATCAGATACTTTTTCGCCAACACCAGCAAATTTAATTGGAACGCCAGTCATATGGCGAATACTTAAAGCAGCACCGCCTCTAGCATCACCATCTAACTTAGACATAATAATTCCAGTTAAAGGTGTTTTTTCATTAAAGGCTTGAGCCACATTTACAGCATCTTGTCCACTCATTGCATCAACTAATAAAATAGTTTCATCAGGTTGAACATCATTTTTAATGTTATTAATTTCAGTCATTAAATCTTCATCAATAGTAATACGACCAGCGGTATCGATAATCAATACATCATAATGCTCGTTATAAGCAATAATTTTAGCTTCTTTTGCTATTTCTACAGGAGAAATATTTGTTCCTTTATTAATAACTTGAACACCAACAGTTTTTCCAATAGCACAAAGTTGCTCAATAGCAGCAGGACGATAGACGTCACAAGCAGCTAAAAGCACTTTCTTATTGAGCTTATTTTTCATTAAATATGCTAATTTACCAGCACTAGTTGTTTTACCACTACCTTGAAGACCAACTAACATAATAATGGTAGGTTTATTTGAATTATATTTAACTTCAGTTTCACCACCACCAAGAAGTGTTTCAAGTTCATCATGAACAATCTTGGTAATCATTTGACTTGGATTTAATTTATTTAAAACATCTTGACCAATTGCTTTTTCTTTTACGTTATTAATAAACTCTTTAACAACTTTAAAATTAACATCAGCTTCCAACAAAGCAATGCGAATTTCTTTAAGCATGTCTTCCATGTTTGACTCGCTTAAACGAGCTTGTCCACGGAGCTTTTTAAAGACGTTAGATAACTTATCAGTCAAGCTTTCAAATGCCATAATCTAAATCCTTTTCAATTTCTTCAATTTCATTAATTTCCCTGCAATTCAAGGCTTTTTCTTTTAAATTTGATAATTTTTGATGAATTTTAGTATTTCTTTCGAGTAGATGAAAATGAGATTCTAATTCATCTAATTTATTCATTCCTTTAGTAAGCGCATCCTCAACAGCACTCTTACTAATTTGTCTATTTTCTGCTATTTCACTTAATGACAAATCAAACAAAAAATAATCGTTTACAATTTCTTGTTGAGTAGAAGAAAGTTCTGACTTATATAGTGAATAAAGTTTGGAATATTTAAGAGTCTTTTCTAATTTTTCCATCTTATTCTCCTATGCAAAGTCCATACAAATATTTATCTAAATCAAATGGTTTTAAATCTTCCATTTTTTCACCTAAGCCAATAAATCTAACAGGAGTGCCAAGTTCATCTCTAATAGCTAAAATGATTCCACCTTTTGAAGTACCATCCATTTTAGTGATAACAACACCTGTTAAAGGAGTAATTTCTGAGAATGCTTTTGCTTGAACTACTCCATTTTGTCCAGTAGTCGCATCAATAATTAAGAATGTTTCTTGAGGACCATTAGCAATCTCTTTTGAGATGACTCTTTTTATTTTGCTTAATTCATCCATTAAATTTTGTTTGTTTTGTAATCTACCAGCAGTATCAACAATTAATAAATCAATGTTGTTATTTTTAGCATATTTAACACCGTCGTAGACAACAGAAGCAGGATCAGCGTTTTCGTTTCCTTTAATTACAGGAATATTAAGCCTATCTCCCCAAATACATAATTGTTCAATTGCTCCAGCTCTAAAAGTATCTCCAGCAACCAAAGCAACACTTTTTCCTTGTTTTAAATATCTATTAGCAATCTTAGCAATGGTTGTTGTTTTTCCAACACCATTAACTCCAACTACAAGCAAAACAGTAGTTTGATTATCAAATGAAATATCAGTAATTGAAGAGCCTTTCTTTGAATAATCTTCAAAAAGCAAATCAATCAATAAACTATTTATTTCTTCTGCATCGTTAATTTTCTTTTCTCTAGATTCTATTAGAAGTTCATCAATAACTTTTAAAGTTAAATTTACACCAACATCACTTTCAATAAGAATTTCTTCTAATTGTTCAAAGTATTCTTGGTTAACTTTTTTATATTTCTTACTAAGGTTTGTAAGTTTGTTAGAAAAAAACTCACGGGATTTTTCCATTCCCTGTGAATAAGCTTCAACTTCTTTTTCTTCTTTTTTAGCAAATTTATTCTTTAAGAAAGAAATAAGTCCCATTAGATACTCCTCTTGTTAAGTGCATCGCGTGCAGCTTCTTCTTCAGCTTGCTTTTTAGACTTCCCAGAACCAGATCCTAAAACAATACCGTTATATTTTACTTGTACAAAAAATGTACGATCATGTGCCGGGCCTTCTTCATCAATTAAAACATATTGGACTGCATCTCGATATTCAGCTTGAATCTCTTCTTGTAATTTAGTCTTAGGATCAACTAAATCGTCTAAGTTATAATCAATGATTTTTGATTCAAATTGAGCCCTAATATACTCAAACGCAACATCAATTCCACAAGTTAAATAAATTGCACCAGTCAATGCTTCAAATACATCTTCAAGAATCTTATCAGAATTAAGTATTTGTTTTTCATTAATTGATGGGCCAGTTTTTATATATTCATGTAAAGAAATATCTCTAGCAAAAGAGGCTAAACCTTTAGAGCAAACTAAAGTTGATCTTAATTTAGTCATAACACCTTGGCTCATCGATGGATGATGTTTAAAAATTAAATCAGCAACAACAAATCCAATAACACTATCACCTACAAATTCAAGTCTCTCATAATCGTGATGTTTTGTATTATTTTGTGAGTTACAAGATGGATGAGTAATAGCCAAATCAAAATGCTCTAATGAATCAGGTTTAATATTAAATTTTGCCAGCAATTCTACGATATTTTTCATTATTTTAATCCTTTTTCAATTTTTTCTACGACTTTTGAATCAACTAAATTTTTAGCAACATTCATCGCACATTCGAAAGAATATGCATCACTATTTCCATGTGCTTTAACAACTACTCCATTAATACCTAAAAGCATTGCTCCACCAGTGGATTTGTAATCCATAGTTTCACTCATATCTTTTACGCCTTTACGAACATGAAGATATCCAAGTTTTGTCCAAAGATTCTTTTTAAAGATATTTTTAATCATTCCAGACATCATCTTTGCAGTGCCTTCAATGCTCTTAAGTAAAACATTACCTGTAAAGCCATCTGTGACAATTACATCAGCTTCACCAGAAAGAACGTTTCTAGCTTCTATATTACCTTTAAAGTTTGAATTATTTTTAAGTAAATTAAATGCTTGTTTACCAGTTGGAGATCCTTTTCCTTCCTCAGTACCATTTGAAAGTAAATAAATTTTAGGATCATTAATACCAAATACGGCTTTAACATATTCACTTCCCATAATTGCAAATTGATTTAATTCTTCAGGAGAATTTTCGTTTGAAGCTCCAATGTCTAGTATAACAACTTTTTTTCCTTTTATTTTAGTTGGAAAAGGTGCAATTAAAGCAGCACGTTTAACATTTGTTGATGTTTTAAGTGATAAAGTTGCAGCTGATAAAAATCCTCCAGTTGAACCGGCAGAAATAACAGCATCAGCTCCTCTATTTTTCATTTCATTAATAGCAACGAACATAGAAGAATTTCTCATTCTCATTACTTCAAGAGGTCCAGCTTCCATTGGAACTATATCAGGAGCATGTATGATTTCACATTTATCACTTATTTCTTTTAATTCAGCTTCATTTCCAACGGCAATAACTTCAACATCTGAATTTTTATTAAGAAAAGCAACAATAGCCTTTTTAATTTCACTACTTCCGAGATCGCTTCCTAAAGTATCAACAACAATTTTCATATTTGATTACCTTTATACGTTCATTATCATAACATGATATAAGCAAAATAACATCACGCAAATGTTTATGCACGCACTTGTATTAAAAAAGCTCTCTACGAGAGCTTATTTTTATTCAACACCAACAAGGAATGAATAGACCGGTTGATCGCCTTGTTTAATATCAATATTTAAGTCTGGATATAATTCGTTAATGTGTTTTTTAATTGGAAGGATTTCTTCTCTTTTAACAGAATCACCTAAGATTAATGTTAGTAATGAGGAATCATCATCAACCATTTGGCCAACTAAAGTATATAAGCATTCATTTCTATCGCTTGTTCCACAAATGATGTCTTTTTCATAAACACCAATGAAATCATCTTTCTTAATTTTGATTCCTTTAATCTCACAGTCTCTGATTGAATAAGTGATTTCACCAGATTTAACATTTTTAAGAGAAGATTTCATTGCTTTAAAGTTATTTTCAGGAGTAGTTTCGCTATCAAATGATAATGCAGCAACAATTCCTTGAGGGATTGTCTTGCAAGGAATAACGAAAGCATTAATTCCTTCTTCAGCAACTAAATCACAGGCTTGTGAGGCAGCCATAACAATGTTTGAATTATTTGGAAGAATAAAGACATTTTTAGCATTAGCAGCTTTAATAGCTTTAACAAAATCTTCACTAGATGGATTCATTGTTTGTCCACCATCAACTATATTGTCAACACCTATTTCATTAAACATATTTGCAAGTCCATTACCACTGCAAACAGAAATAAGTCCGTATTTCTTTTCTGGTTCTTTTTTAACTAAATCTTGAGTGACTTCAATATTTGCACCATTTTCTAATGCATGATGTTGTTCAGTCATATTTTCAATCTTTAATTTAAGGAATTCACCAAACTGTTGAGCATAATTTAAAATCTCACCAGGAGTTAAAGTATGAACATGAACTTTTAAAATATCTTCGTCAACAACTAAAACTAATGATTTACCATGAGCTGATAACCAATCGGTAGTTATTTTTTGATTAAATGGTTTTTTAACTGTATCAGGTCCTAAAGACATAATGAATTCAGTACAATAACCAAATTCTTCGCCTTCCATTTGAGCTGCTGCAGCTTTTTGTGCATTTTTAGGTGTTTTATCTTCAGCTTTATTGACGAATTTGCCAATACTTGCAAGATACATACCTTCAATGATTCTAACTAATCCAGCGCCTCCACTATCTACAACTCCAACTTCTTTAAGAATAGGCAAAAGTTCAGGAGTTCTTTCAAGAGAAGATTGAGCAGCTTTATAGAGAATTTCAAAAGCTTTATCTATACTAGTTCCACTATCAACTTTTTTTGATAATACATGGCTAGATTCACGAATAACAGTAAGAATTGTACCTTCAACAGGTTTATTAACTGCTTTATATGCTGATTCACTACCTGCTCTAAAAGCTTGAGCTAATAATAATCCATCAATTGTTTTTGCATTTTCTAAAACAGAAGCAAAGCCACGGAAGATCTGTGAGGTAATAGCACCAGAATTTCCTCTTGCTCCCATTAACAATCCATGAGAGAAAGCTTTTGCTACTTGATATATTGAAGCACTTTTATCTAATGATTGAAGATCTTGAGCGCCTGATGTGCAAGTTAAAGACATATTAATACCAGTGTCGCCATCAGGAACTGGGAAAACGTTTAAAGCATCCACTTCAGGATAGTGATTATAAAGGTTATTTGAACCGCTAATAAGAATTCTTTTTAATGAATCGCTTTTTAATGTTTTCATAATTGCTAGCAATTAAATCATAAAGATAAATTGCTTTTAGATTATACTAATAAGCACTACGTATGTCAAATACGTAAGGTTGTTAATAATCAAATCCTAAATTGTAATATTCAAGAAAAGGAATGAGGGATTCGCCAATATCGTTATAAACAATTGCAACATGATTACCGAATTTTTGATTCAAAATTGTGAAGAATTCTAGAGTATCCATTTTAACCACAATTTGGCTTCTACAATAATTTGGTAAAGTTGTGTTTTCTTCAATATTTCCCCGCAAAAAAATCATATTTTTTAAATTTGGTGTGATTTTTGCTATAGATATTTGTTTTTTATATAAAGTTCCTCTAATTCCAATTCCTAACCCACTTTCGAAGTGTGTCATTAGTTCATAATTGGTGCACATATTAAGAGGTAAGGTACAATGTGAAAAGAGTATTTCTTGCTTTTCAGAATTTACTCTACTTGGGTTCGCTTGAAAACTTGGTTGTCCAGTTAAAGCTTTGATCGCGTGCATAGTTAGTAAGGTAGGAATGTCACCTTCGCAAGTAGCAACAACACCTTCTGCATTTAGCATTCCAAAAGCTAAACAAGCTGTATTTTTATATTTCCCTAAAAGGTCAAAACATCTTAATGTTAGACCTTTAAGACCATATTTTGAGACAATAGATTTTAAAGCAACATAAATCTTTAAAGCTTCTTCTACTGTCTTTTTATTTTTAAATTTAGAAATATATTCTTCTTTCTTTTTAATCTTAGATATATCACTCTTTTCAATTTCTCGATAAAGTTCTTCCATCTCTATATCAATTAAATCGATTTTAAATTTCTTTTTAACTTCTTGATAATCCACTGTTGAAGCAATTAACCAATCTGATGGTTTACCTATTACTCCTAGTTTTGAATTCTCAAAATTGGCTATTCCAGAAACTAAATTTACTGCATTTGAGACCATTTTTGCAGTGTAATTGTCATCTTTAACGATCATTATTCCAGGAATATTTTTACTCTTTAAAAACGTAGATATTTCAAGTGTAGCTGGCAAAGAATTATTTTCACAATTTGATAAAAGAATAATTGGAGCTTTATATTTCTTATAATTTTTAATAAAAATTTGTTCACTACCACCGGTCTCTATAAAAACTATTGATACTGGTGAGTTAACATTTTCTACAAGTTCTAAATCATATTCAAATAATTCAGTGTTTAAATCATCTAAAAACTTCTCTGAATCCTTTAAATACGGTTTATCTGGATCTAATGAAGAAGCGAGTCTAATTAAATTAATTTTCATATATTTATTATAAATTAGTATTTTTATTTTATAAATAAAAAAAGCCCGGCGGCTCGCTATTTTCGCTACAATGTAACTATCTTCACCACTACAGTGCTTAACTTCTGTGTTCGGTATGGGAACAGGTGTGTCCACTGCGCTATCGCCACCAGACTTTTATTCAGAGTTTGTTCTCTGAAAACTAGATATTATCACACGTTTCTTTCTTATTAAAGCTAAACATAAATTTTACTTTTTTGGACTAAATAAAATCTTAGAAATTAAGTCCTCGACCTATTAGTATCAGTCAGCTAAATGCCTCACAGCACTTACACTTCTGACCTATCAACCTTCTAACTTTGAAGGGGTCTTACTTCTTGCGAATGGGAAGTCTCATCTTATGGTTGGCTTCACGCTTAGATGCTTTCAGCGTTTATCCGTTCCATGGGTAGCTACCCGGCCATGCTCCTGGCGGAACAACCGATATACCATTGCCATGTTCATCCCGGTCCTCTCGTACTAAGGACAAATCCATTCAAACTTCCTGCGCCCACGACAGATAGGGACCAAACTGTCTCACGACGTTTTGAACCCAGCTCGCGTACCACTTTAATTGGCGAACAGCCAAACCCTTGGAAGGTACTTCCCCTCCAGGATGTGATGAGCCGACATCGAGGTGCCAAACCTGATCGTCGATGTGAACTCTTGGATCAGATCAGCCTGTTATCCCCAGGGTAGCTTTTATCCGTTGAGCGACGACCCTTCCACTCGGAATCGCCGGATCACTAAGCCCGACTTTCGTCCCTGCTCGACTTGTTTGTCTCGCAGTCAAGCACCCTTATGCCTTTGCACTCGATGCATGATTTCCAACCATGCTGAGGGTACCTTGGGGCGCCTCCGTTACTTTTTGGGAGGCGACCGCCCCAGTCAAACTACCCGCCTAACACTGTCCTTCTCGCCTGTAAGGGAGAAGTTAGAATAGTCAAAATCTAAGAGTAGTATTCCAACAACCGCTCCACAAAAGCCAAAGCCCTTGCTTCAAAGCGTCCTACCTATCCTGTGCATAAATCTCAAATATTCAATATTAAGTTATAGTAAAGCTCCATGGGGTCTTTCCGTCTAATCGCGGGTAACCTGCGTCTTTACAGGTATCAAGATTTCACCGAGCCTGCTGTCGAGACAGCGCCCAAATTATTATACCATTCGTGCGGGTCAGAACTTACCTGACAAGGAATTTCGCTACCTTAGGACCGTTATAGTTACGGCCGCCGTTCACTGGGGCTTCAATTCAAAGCTTCGTCTTACGACTAACTCCTCCTTTTAACCTTCCAGCACTGGGCAGGCATCACCTCATATACATCGCCTTGCGGCTTAGCATAAAGCTGTGTTTTTGTTAAACAGTTACCTGGGCCTCTTCACTGCGGCTCTATCGCTAGAGCACTTCTTCTTGCTAACTTACGAAGTAATTTTGCAGAGTTCCTTAACAACAGTTATCTCGCTCACCTCAGATTACTCATCTTGACCACGTGTGTCCGTTCTCGGTACGGGCCGCATGTATTATAGTTAGCAGCTTTTCTTGAGAGCTGGCATCATTGACTTCTCTACTAGGCCGAAGCCATTCAATCCCCATCACGCCTTCCCCTTAAGAGACACGGATTTGCCTATGTCTCAGGTACCTCGCTTAGTCCGGAATCCAATAACCGGTACAATTAGCCTTCTCTGTCACTACATCACATACATACGGGTACAGGAATATCAACCTGTTATCCATCGACTACACCTTTCGGTCTCGCCTTAGGTCCCGACTAACCCTGGGAGGACGACCCTTCCCCAGGAAACCTTAGTCAATTGGTGGATGGGATTCTCACCCATCATCGTTACTTACACCGGCATACTCACTTCCATACAGTCCACAACTCCTCTCGGTATTGCTTCACCCCATATGGAACGCTCCCCTACCACTTTAGATAAATCTAAAATCCGTAATTTCGGTATCATGCTTAGCCCCGGTAAATCTTCCGCGCGGAGGCACTCGACTAGTGAGCTGTTACGCACTCTTTAAATGGTGGCTGCTTCTGAGCCAACATCCTAGTTGTTTATGCATCTCTACATCGTTTAACACTTAGCATGAATTTAGGGACCTTAATTGACGGTCTGGGCTGTTTCCCTTTTGTCCATGGAGCTTATCCCCCACAGACTGACTGCTTGGATTTCACAAATGGCATTCAGAGTTTGATTAGAATCAGTACCGCAAGTGCGGCCATCAGCTATTCAGTGCTTTACCTCCATCTGCTACCACCAAACGCTAGCCCTAAAGCTATTTCGGGGAGAACCAGCTATCCCCCGACTCGATTGGAATTTCTCCACTATCCACAAGTCATCCGCGGGCGTTTCAACGAACGTCGGTTCGGTCCTCCAGTAGATTTTACTCCACCTTCAACCTGCTCATGGATAGATCGTCGGGCTTCGGGTCTATGTCAACGTACTTATCGCCCTATTCAGGCTCGCTTTCACTACGGCTCCACTTCTACAGTTTAACCTTGCACGTTAACATAACTCGCCGGTTCATTCTTCAATAGGCACGTCATCACCCTTTAACGGGCTCTGACTTTTTGTAAGCATACAGTTTCAGATTCTTTTCACTCCCCTCCCGGGGTTCTTTTCACCTTTCCTTCACAGTACTGGTTCACTATCGGTCACTAGTTAGTATTTAGCCTTTCCGAGTGGTCTCGGTAACTTCAAGCAGGATTTCACGTGCCCCGCTTTACTCTGGAACTCACTAGGGTCAATTATGATTTCGATTACAGGGCTATCACCTTCTCTGACTGGCCTTCCCAGACCATTCATCTATCATAATCACATCCCACATCGTGGTCCATAACCCCAATCCTAAGATTGGTTTGGGCTGTTCCGCTTTCGCTCGCCGCTACTTACGGAATCGATTTTCTTTCTTTTCCTCTAGGTACTAAGATGTTTCAATTCCCTAGGTGTTCCTTCACTGGTAGTTATTGGTTTCTACCAGGATGACGAGACATAACTCTCGCCGGGTTTCCCCATTCGGATATCAACGGATCAAAGCTCACTTCCAGCTCCCCGTCGCTTTTCGCAGGTAATCGCGTCCTTCATCGTCTTCTAGTGCCAAGGCATCCACTGTACGCCCTTATTAACTTAACTTCGTAAAATTTAGGTTTAATTTTGTTAGTTTTTTGGTTTTAGAATAAATATTCAGTTAACTTCGCTCTATATGATGAAATCATATAATTTACGCGACTTTAACAGAAAGATCATGTTATGTAATATCCAGTTTTCAAAGAACAATTTTTGAGAGTTTCTGATCTCTCAAAACTAAACAGATCATACAAGAATTAACGTCATCGATAATCCTAGAAAAAATAGGTTTTTGTACATACGTTACAGAGTCGCTTTGACCTGTAACACTTTCTCCATAGAAAGGAGGTGATCCATCCCCACGTTCCCGTAGGGATACCTT
>JAKSVK010000050.1 GCA_024408075.1 Bacilli bacterium
TAAAACTGTTTTTGTATATCTGAAAGAATCTCAATCTCATCAATAAATTTGAATATTTGATCTAAATTAACCAACGGAACGATTTTTCTTATAGCATTAATGCAATCTTTATTATCACTAGTTGTCAGAAAATCAAAATAATTTATTTTTTGGTTATTTATCTTAATAGCAGAAAGAGGAATATCATAGACCCTGGATTTGATTTCATCAGGATTAGACAAAATTAACTTCATAATTTTTTCATCTGCTTGAGGAAACAAACTGCTGCCATTATCAAATACAGGAGCGATTACGGAATCATTCGTATCAATATTATACAAATAGCCCCAATTACCATTGTGCCTATCCCAGTTTCCAAGAAGTGCATCAATAATAAATGTTTCCCAAAAAAAGGTGGTTATTTCTTTATGAGGCACAATGTCTTGCTCATTAAAAATTTGTAATATATCATCAAGGTTAGTAGAGTGTCCCTCAGTTTTAGAATCCACTACTTGATTTCTTAAACTTGCAAAATCACTAAATCTATATCCATTTTCTTCAAAATCCTTACAAATCACACATATTCTTTTAATATTATTTGAAATATAATACCCGAGTTTTGTTTGTTGACACTTGATACCTACCATATTAAAAATATATGAAGCTATATACTCACTTATAGTTGAATTTGAATATGAAACATTATTATTTAAACGTGCATTGCTCGGAAACTTTAGCATCCATAATTCATTATTATAGATAACGGATTTTTTGTTTCCGTTTGCACCACCATAACTTTTATTTTTTGTTTGCAAGTTTGTAAAATCTTCCATAATTTAATTCTCCATATATTTTGTTAACAAATATTCTTTTTGATTTGCAGTGATTTGTTCACTGTTTTCAGCTTCAACAAGTTCCTGTAATAATTCTATGTATAAACGATCGTATTTTAACAAATCAGATTTAAGCAAAGCGTTATTTAATTTAATCAGTAAGGATTTAATATTTGTTGGTAATGTTTTTTCAAGATATGAATTATCTTTTGGTTTAAAGGTTTTTGGATCTATTTCGTAAGTATTATCTAGTTCAATAAGATATTCCATAGAAACACCTAAAACTTTGGAGATCTTATATACCGTGTCAACATTACATTTTTTAATAAATGTTTTATGGGTACATAAATCAACAATTGTTGTTCTTGGAACACCACTTAATTCACTTAGTCTTTTTTGTGTAAAATGTTTCTTAATTAAAAGATCATTAAAATTCATATTACAATTATGTCGCTTTACCGACATATTTGTCAAATATTAGTAACAAAAAAGCCCCTTATTTCCGTAAGGAGCTTTTGTTTCTAGCAATAAGTGATTAACCGTTTTTACGAGAATTAATCTTTTCATGAATTGAGTTGATAACTCTATCATGGTCTTCAACGTAATGGTCTTTAACTTCATGCATTGTATCTTCAACAGTGAAGTTTTCAAGCATTGAGTCACTTACTTCTTCTTCAACAAGGCCACGGCCAGCTGGAATAAGTCTTCCAGTGATAACGTTTTCTTTTAAACCATGTAAGCTATCGGTTTTACCCTTAATAGCTGCATCGGTAAGAACTCTTGTTGTTTCTTGGAAAGAAGCAGCTGATAAGAATGAATCAGTCTCAAGAGCAGCTTTAGTAATTCCAAGAATAAGAGGTGAGAAGATAGCAGGACGTTTTCCAGCCATAATTGCTTCATTATTTTTAGCAGTAAAGGTTGAAATAGAAACTCTAGTACCAGCAATCATATCAGTATCTCCAGCATCGATAACGAATACTTTTCTAAGCATTTGTCTAACGATAACTTCAATGTGTTTATCAGAAATACCAATGGATTGAGCACTATAAACCTTTTGAACTTCTTTAATAATGTATTTTTCAACAGCGGCAACATCACTAACTTCAAGTAATTTTTTAGGAGAAATAGCACCTTCGGTAATCTTACTACCATTAAAGACTTTATCGCCCTTCTTAACACGGAGTTTAGCTCCGAAAGCAGTTTGATGGTCTTTTTCTTCTAAATCATTAGTAACAGTAACAATATAAGTACCATTCTTTTCACTAATCTTAGTAACTGTACCTGAAATATCAGAAATAGTTGCTTCACCTTTTGGAATACGAGCTTCGAAAAGTTCTTGGACACGAGGTAAACCTTGAGTAATATCGCT
>JAKSVK010000051.1 GCA_024408075.1 Bacilli bacterium
TATGCTGCAGTTCGTTTTGGTAACGTTTTAGGTTCAAATGGTTCAGTTGTTCCTTTATTTAAGAAACAAATTGAAGAAGGTGGTCCAATTACATTAACTCACAAAGATATCATTAGATATTTCATGACCATTCCAGAAGCAGTTAGTTTAATCCTTCAATGTGGATTATATGCTGAAGGTGGCGAGATCTTTATTTTAGACATGGGTAAACCAGTTAAAATCTACGATCTCGCAGTTAAGTTAATTAGACAAGCCGGATTAGTGCCTAATAAGGATATTAAGATTGTTGAAACTGGTCTCAGACCAGGTGAGAAGTTATTTGAGGAATTGCTTCTTGATAAATCCACTCAAACACGAACAAGAAATGATCGTATTTTCGTAGAAGAAAAAGAAGCAATTAAACCTATTGAAGAAGAAATCAAAACCATTTCAAAAGTATTTGATATGGAAGAAACTGGAGATGTTAAAGAATTATTAGCATCTATCATTGATACATACACCATTGATAAAGGAAATAAATAGATATTATGAAGTTAAGTGTAAGACAGAAGATATATCTTCCATTTAAAAGATTGTTTGACATTATATGTGCATTACTTGCACTTATAGTGTTTTCTTGGTTATACATCATTTTAGGTTTACTAGTAGTGTGTACCTCTAAAGGTGGACTTTTCTTCAAACAAAAACGTGTTGGAAAGAATAAGAAGACATTCTATATCTACAAGTTTAGAACCATGAGAGCAGATACTCCTCATGACATGCCAACACATTTACTTGAAGATCCTGATAAATGGATTACTCCAGTAGGCAAGTTTTTAAGAAAGACATCCTTAGATGAAATTCCTCAAGCATTAAATATCTTAGCAGGACATATGTCTGTAGTAGGACCACGTCCAGCATTATGGAATCAAGATGATTTAATCGCTGAACGCGATAAATATGGAGCGAACGATATTAGACCAGGTTTATCTGGATGGGCGCAAGCTAATGGAAGAGATACACTTCCTATTCCAGAGAAAGCTAAATTAGATGGTGAATATGTTAAACGATTCAATCTTTGGTTTGATATCTGGGTTATTATAAAAACAGTTTTAACAGCATTTACAGGAAAAGATGAAGTTGAAGGAAAAAAATAGATTGGTAATCTTTATTTTTTATGCATTTAAATGATTATTGTGCCAAATTCATCAAGGAATTTTTCTTTTTTTGGTAAAAAGACGGAGCAAGATAATAATTATTTAGCTTTATATTATTTTTAAGCTTGAAATATATCTTTATAACTGATTTAAAAACATTTTTTATTTCTATTTGTTTTACAGTTATTTATATTTTCACATTTATAACAAAGTTCATTTTCATTAAATTCATCTGTAAGATAATGATTTTTAATATTTTTTAATGTAGTTTCCGCAATATTGTTTAGTGCTTCATGTGTTAAGAACCCTTGATGAGAGGTAATAATCACATTAGGCATTGCAATAAGTTGAAGTAATAAGTTGTCATTCATAATATGATTACTATGATCGTTATAAAAAATATCACTTTCTTCTTCATAAACATCAAGTAAAGCACTTCCTACTTTTCTATTCTTGATAGCTTCCAATAATGCTTCTGAATCTATTAAAGCTCCTCTTGATGTGTTTATTATAGTTACACCCTTTTTCATTTTATTAAAAGCTTCTTTATCTATCATATGTTCACTTTCATTAGTAAGTGGACAGTGAAGAGAGATAATATCACTTTGTTTAAATAGTTCATCTAAAGTTACATAAGTAATATTTTTAATATCGCTTGGGAATTTATCATATGCGATCACTTTCATACCATATCCTAAAGCGATATTAATAAAACATTTCCCTATTTTACCTGTTCCAATAACTCCAACGGTTTTACCGTATAAGTCATATCCAGTTAAATTAGATAAAGAGAAATTATATTCTCTTATTCTATTATATGCTTTATGTATTCTTCTATTTGAGGTTTGAAGCAAGGCAAAAGCATGTTCTGCGACAGCATAAGGAGAATATGCAGGAACACGATAGACATGTATTTTTCCAAAGCAGTGTTTTATATCAATGTTGTTATATCCAGCACATCTTAGAAATATTGCTTTTATACCATATTCATATAATTCATCTATTACCTTTTTATTAATTAC
>JAKSVK010000052.1 GCA_024408075.1 Bacilli bacterium
CATCAAGGTTCGGGTCTTTTATTATGCATTGATGTACACGCCAAATTCGGTAACGTCCTTTGAGAATCTCTTGACTTCAATGGCTGGGTCGACATCCAAATCGAATCCACAATCGATACTTTGAAGAATTAGAAAGCAATGCCTCTTCTTATATAAAATAAGGAGGGGCCTTTTCTTTTTCTATAATTCAAATCTAATAACTTTTTTTAGAAAAATGTATAATATTTGTAGGTGAGAATATGAAAACAAGAAAAAGTATTATTGAAGATATCAAGGTTTTAAAAGCAAACCATAAAACATTAAAAGAATTCGCTAAAGAAAAATATATCGATGAAAATGATGTTGCTAATATCGATGTATATATGAATGAAAAGTCAGTATTTAATGATTTTTCTAATCCAAATGACCCAGAAATATCTAATGAGTTAATAGATTATATTGAATCACAGGCTCATTACATTCCTGTTACATATCCGATAAATATAAGAATCCATAGTGAAAAAGAGCTTGATCAGGAATTAATATCTAGAAAACTAAAAGAACATTATTGGAAACAATTAGCGGACCAAGATGACGATCTAAAAAACAATGGAATCATTTCATTGATATTGTTCTTAACTGGAGCAGTTTTATTGAGTTTGTATTTTATCTTTCAATTCGTTGAAGGAATTAATCTGGTATTCAATGAGATTTTCTCAATTGCTGCTACGTTCTTAATTTGGGAGTCTGTTGACTATTATTTCCTTAATAGAAACGCAATCAAAATTAGACGATTAGATACCGCTCAATTAGCGATGGCGGATGTAGAAATTATAAAGTAAAAGACACTTCTATAAGAAGTGTCTTTTTTCTTATGCAATAAATTCAACTACGTCTTGATAGACTTTTTCTTTTCCGACCTCATTTAGAATTTCATGTCTCATGTGATCGTATTTAATATCTTTAATGTCTTTAAATCCAGCGTTTTTAAGAATATCAATAGAAGTTTTTGAACCCTTGTCTAGTCCTGTACATGGATCTGAATCACCTCTTAAAAGAAGTATTGGAAGATCTGCGTTTACGTCTTTATAGTTTTTGAAATCTCCCATTCTTTTAACTAGAACGAATAAATCTTGGAGGGCACTTGATTTAAAACCGTGTCCGCAATATGGATCTGCCATATAGTTTTTGACATTTTCTTCATTAAAAGATAACCAATCAAATGCAGTTTTTGGTTTCTTGACACTTTTATTAAAGCTTCCAACTGCGATATCTTCTAACATCTTAGAGAATTTTTTGGTGCCGTTTAGTTTTTTATGAATTTTCGCTAAAACGATTCCTAATCCTGCAGCTGGTTGTGGATTTGGATAGCCTGAGAGAATAACTTTTTTGTATTCCGTAGAATCTTCCATCATTAAGTTTCTTGTAATAATTGTACCCATGGAGTGAGCAAATAATATTACTTCAGAAGTTTTATATTCTTCTTTGATCCATTTAGTGATGATTCTTTCATCTTCTATTAATAATTTCCAACCATCTTTATCTGCAAAATATCCAAGAGTAGGAGCAGATTCACCATGTCCTCTCATATTAGCGGTTATAACTGTATATCCCGCTTTATTTAATTCCAAAGCGAATGGTTCATATCTTTCTTGGTGTTCTTCCATACCGTGTGCGATTTGAACATAACCTTTTGGTTCGTTTACTTCATAAGCATTTACATCAAGCTTATATCCATCACTTGCGGTTAAAGTTACTTTTCTCATAAGTATCCTC
>JAKSVK010000006.1 GCA_024408075.1 Bacilli bacterium
TATAGGTTAATCCAACCCATTCACCATTACCGGCTCCGCCACCCCATACCCAAGCAAAAAGTACACATTCATCATCAAATACCCAGCTTGGTAAACTGGTGACAGTGTAAGTTAATTCTGTAATGACTTCTGGATCTGGTCCATCAAATATCGCATAGACCACTGATTCATCTTTACTAGGAACTTTAGTTAAATATTCAGGATAAACGTTATCTGTATAACTTACCCATCCTCTAAATTTAGCTCCATTGACTTTAGAAAAGACGTTTCCAGCTAAAGGAAGATCACCATTAGGTTCGCTTTCCCAAACAATGACGTTTTCATAAAATTTTTCTTCATAATCTTTGCCGTATACATTTTGTCCGTTAACAGTTAAATATCCGTATTTAGACATCATTAAGAAAGTTTTATGAGTAGCAAGCTCATTTGTTCTCACCATTGGTAAATCATTATATGAAGTAAATTCATAACTAGGTGAAACTGTCTTACTAGTAGCATTACATCCCACTAAGGAAATAAATGGAAGAATCAATAAATATTTCTTTTTCATAATCTTTCTCCTATCCCTTAATAACGACGAAGCCATAAGCAGGAATACTGTCCATACTTGCTCCCGCACTTCCACCAAGAATTCCAGATCCTTTTTGTTCACCTGGAACACTTACTGCAAAGGCTGAGTTATTAACTAAAACTCTTACTGTATGAGAAGAATCTTGGATTTCAAAAGCAGCAGTATTATTAGCTCCACCAATTGATCCACCCCAGTTGATATATCCATAAGTTGGGTATTCAGCTAAATTTTTGATACGACATAATTCTTTAAATAAGTTATAGAAGCTTCCAGAATCAGCTATTTGTTCTGGAGCTGATTTAACAGTTTGGTTATATAAATCCCATCTAAGTTCAATTCCACTTACAACAATATATAAAGGAACTTGATCTTGTCCTTGAACATTGCCCCATTTCATTGGTTGACGATACCATCTATCAACGTTATTTCCATGGTCATCCACAAGTCTTCCACTAGAATCGATAACCTTGTCTTGAGTATTACCGCTCATTCCAAGTTCATCTCCGTAGTATATCCAGCTAACGCCAGGAGTGAGCATTGTGACAGTAGCAAAATAGCGAGCACGTTTTCTTGCTGCTTCAGCATTAGAGCCACTCTTTCCATCTGGAATAATTTCCTCGCTTTGACTTGTAGCACTTCCTGCAGCGTGATTTAACATACGAGCAAGGTCGTGGTTAGAAGTAAAAGCACCATTAATTTGGTTAGGTCTTTCAGCATGGTTATAGTTAAGTGTGGCTTGAATATCACTTCCAATTCCAGCTTCGCTTACTTCGTTAAGATGGAAATAAGTTGAGAAGTCAAATTGAGAATCCATTGATTGATAGAAAGGAGCAATACGCTTATTCCATCCATCAAAGTTTTCGCCAACGAAATATGCATTTGGATAAGCAGATTTAACTGTTCCACAGAATTGTTTCCAGAAAATAACATTTAAATCGCAGTCATAAGAATAGTCATTTTTAAGATCAACATATTCTTGCATTTGTTCATCCCAAACATGTCTTCTCCAAGTTGCGTCATATGTAATTGTGTCATTTTTATAAGTTGCTGCAGTAGTTGGATCAAGTTCACTTAATAAGTAAATATGTTTAATAGCATCAAGTCTAAATCCATCAAGTCCAAAGCTTAACCAATATTTACAAACATCAGCCATATAATCTCTAGTAGCTTGGCAAGAATAGTTAAGTTCAGCCATTCCACTACCGAATTTACCATAATAGTAGTAATTACTTTCACCGTATTGATACCAGTCAGTTGCTTCTTCAACAGGGACGTTTTCATAAACCGCTTCAGTATTTGGCTCTAAATCCTTTCCACCATTTCCATCCCACTGTCTGACCATATCTCCTTTAAATTTCCAGAGGTACATGTCACGATAATGAATTTCTTTTCCGTTAATTACTTCCACTTCTGCTCTTTGAGATTTTTGGAAGATTACATTACTTAAGGAAGTATGGTTAATAACTAAGTCCATTAATACCTTCATTCCTTTTTTATGCGCTTTATACATCAATTCTTGATAATCTTCTAGCGTTCCAAAATCTTCACCAATCTTATAGTAATCAGTGACATCATATCCGTGATAGCTAGAACATTCTTGAATTGGAGTAAGCCAAAGAACTTTGACTCCTAAATCATCTAAATAATCAAGTTTATTAATAATACCTCTAATATCACCAGTTCCATCTCCGTTGCTATCAGCGAAAGAAGAAACAAAGATTTGATATCCTGTGCCTGGTTCATCAGCTAAGAATGATTCGCTAGTAGGTACACCTTTTTTGAAATCATCAGCCTTGAGATTTTGAATATCGTTTTGGCTTCTATATTGTCCAGTTGTATCCTTAATGGTTGGGTTAGGTTTTACACTTCCTCCAGTTGAGGTAGTAAAATCAAGCACTGAACCAGAAACACAATAAACATGTAAATATGAATCTCTTCCGTTTGGGAATAGTTGATCAAGTTTTTTAATATAAGCTTCAGTTCCGCCATCGCTCTTCCAGTGGCTTCCTCCACCCATTAATGTTTGGTTAACAATTAAGAAACCAATTCTGCCTTTATCTAAGTTATCCCAATCATCAATAATAGGAGAAGGTGTTTTATCTCTTCCTTCAATAATATTTGGGTTAGTTAAATCAATATCACAAATTTGTCCGTGTGCATCAGTATATGTTCCTACACCAGTTTTTCCAACATCACTAAAGCTCATCCAAGAAGTACTCATTGGTGTTATGCTAGCAGGGCACTGGGTGGCTCCCCATAAACTGCCTTCAAGATGTTTAGGTTTAAATTGCCACATCCAAACTGCCCAAGGAGAATAATCTCCATCATTTCTTAAATAGTGTAAATATAAGTGACCTGGTTTACTCCAAGCAGCAATTTCTTCTTCATAGTCGCTTCCGCCACTTTCTTTAGTAACAACAACATTACAAGTAGCAGTATCACTTTCTTCGTTTAAAGTAGCTATAACACTAATAACAGCATTACCAACACCACAGGCAGTAACAAGTCCGTTAGAATCAACAGTTGCTACTGATTGATTGTTACTTTCCCATACTAATGTTGCACCAATTTTATTTGTTTGTGCATTTAGTTGAGAAGTTTGACCTTCTTTTAAATTTAAAGAGGAATTATTTAAAGTTACTTCTAGAGGATCAGTCACGCTTGATTTACTTGCAGTTAGATAGCAATATCCGGTTTTTCCTCCGACAGTTGCGCTAATTGTTGTAGTGCCTTCACCATAAACTGTAACATTTGCAGTTAAACCGTTTCCTTCAACTGATGCAACGGCTGAGTTACTTGATTGATAAGTTACTTTTCGATCACTAGCGTTTGATGGATTAATAGTTGTTGTAATAGTAAATGTTTGTGGTTCATCTCCCATTAATCGTACCGTCTTTTCACTAGGAGAAAGAGAAACCGAACTAACAGGTACATTACCAGAACCTGATTTTGTTACATTAACATAGCAAAGAGAAAATTTATTGCCTGCTTTAACAGCAACAGTTGCACTACCTATATCAAGCGCTCTAACACGAGCTTTGAATTGGTCATCTTCATTAGGTGTAACAGAAATGACTGTTTGTGAGCCCCCAATGCTCCAAGTTAATTCTGGAGTCAAATCTTCTTCGTCCCATTTTACAATAGCGCTAATATCTGTAGTGTCACCGACCTTCATATTAAGTTGTGAAGGATTGACTACAACTTGAGTGACTTTGCAAGGATCTTCAGCATTGCTGATTGGAACAAATTCCTTGCCTTCACACGCGCATAAAGAAAAAGCGACTAAAGATAACAATAAAAATTTTATCTTACTTTTCATACGATGTTTTCCTCTTTGTTTATACTTAAAGTATAAGGAGCAAAAGCAATATTTACAATAAATATATTTATTTATTCGCTAAAATTTTTAACAACAATATCTTGAGTAATGCTGTTTATTCCATTACGCATATATACGTGGTTTGAATCTAACATTCCAAGTCTATTGACTTTTAAAAGCTGATATTGTTCTGAATTATTTTTACTATCTACTGTGCGGTATTCCATGATGTATAAGTCATCTTTTATTGTGACTAGATCTTGTAATTTCGCACATGTATCAATCACATAATCTCCGTAATACATTCCTCTAGAATGATATGTATCTTCCACTATTTCTTTATAGAAAAATTTGGTCACTAATAGCTCATATTTTTCCATTGAAGAAGGAGAAATTTCTCCATTTAATTCATAATAAAATTCCCCATCTTTTTTATAGCATTTTTCTTCATTTTGACTAACTAATTCCTCTTCTTCGTAGAGGAAATTTTCTTTTATATAAGACAAATTTTCTTCATCTGTAGAGTCAAAATATACTCGTTCTAGCTCTCTTGTATATACCCCGTTTATATTAGATTCTTTTGAGTCATTATATTCTGCGCGTCTATACGTTAAAAAGCTCTCTTGTAAGGAAAAAGAAGAGACGAACTCTTCTATGTCTTTTCTAATTTGTGTTTGTTTACATCCTACTAAAAGAGGAAGTGTTAATAAAAGTAGAACAAATTTCCTTTTCATTATGAAAATTTGTAGAAATAATTTGCTTTCATTGCTACTTGAGTAGCAATTGAAGCATCAAAATCATAATCAATAGTTTCAAGTGATTCGCTAATTAGCCATCCATCTTTGTCATAGACAAATTCAATATTAAATTTTCCATCAACGAAGTTTTGATAACATGGAAGAGGGGCATAATCAAAGTCCCAAACATCTGGTCCAAACATCTCTGGATGAGCAACTGGATCAGGATATGCAGGATAATTATCAAATCTTATTTTAGAGTGAACTTTATTGCCTCCAATAGCAAATCCACCATTATCAAGAACTTTGTAATATGAGAAAGAACTTGATGGGTTATTTGGTATTCCATCATCCATCCATGAAGTAATAATATGGGTTAAATTATAGAATGCACACGAACTATTTACTGTGCCATTATCAAGAAGAGCATAGAAGTTAGTATTATCTATCTTTAAAGGTGCTCTTAACCAATAAGAACGAGATGCCATCTGATAAATAATGGTATCTTCTTCATCTAAGTCTTCGATAGATTCAACATAAAATCCTGGATAATATCTTGAATATGGAACGAATGTCTCACCTTTAGGTTGCTTATCAAAAGTAGCATCTACGGTGATATATTCATTATTAAAATCTAAGCTTCCTACTACCCTATAATAAGGAGAAGAAGAGGATTTAGAGATATTTAAAATATGATCATAAAGGACGTTAAAAGAAACACCTTTGTCTCCACAAGAGACAAGTGCTAATGGTACTAAAAGTAATAAGAGTCCTCTTTTTTTCATATTAATATAACCTAATATTGAGTTCCTTTTCGTAGATTTCGCTTTCTTCAAGCTTAAATTTAAGTTTTAAGGTTTCACCAATTTTCATTTCTCTAGTCTTATCAATATAGATAACTGTCTTTTGGCCAAATACTTCACCTACTGCTTTATAAAGTTTAACGTCACCATAGTTAACAAATGATGTGACTTTAAAGTCTACTCCATCAGGACTTTCAACGTATCCAGCGTGTGACATTGCCACTCTAAAGACTTTAGTAAAGACTTTATTTCCAAGTCCTTGAATAATCTTTTCAGTGATGAAATCAGGGATAATTTGATATGTTTCGTTGTATTTAAAGAAGAATAAGAGTTTAGCATGCAAGATATCGTCATTATATTTCTTTTCGATATCTTTTGCTTTTTGAGCATATTCTTTTTCAACAAAAGAAACTGGGTTAGCAGTTTTTGCTAAAAGTAAGTTATTTTGTTTAATCTTATCTTTAATAAATGATTTAGTTTGTGAATGTTTTGCATTAACTGCATTTAAGTCAGTTTCTTTATCAAATTCTAAAGAATTGACTTTTCTTTCCATATCACTAGATTTCATTAAAGGTAGGTTTTCTTTAAATATTGAGAAAGATACTCTTCTTGCTCTACGAGATTCTGGATCTTTATTTTTCTCCATACACTGTTTATAGTCGGCGTATTCTTTCTCTTTCATCTCCTTATACTGTTGATTGACTTTAGCAATTTCAACTTTTCTAAGTTCAGCATGCTTTTTCTTAAGCATTGCTTTATTTTCATGATATTCTTTAGTTTCTTTAGAAAGTTCTATTTTAAGTTCAGCATTTTCTTTATTAAGCTTTGCACTTAAATCAGCTACTTCGCCTTTATTACCGCTTTGTTTTTCTTTTGCTTTAGCAATTTCATCGGCTTTTTCTTTTTCGAAGTCTTCTCTAACTTTCTTATATTTTTCTTCAACTGCTGCAACACGTTCATCTTGGAGTTTCATAAGTTCATTATTTTGTGTTGCATCATAAGCTGTATGTAAATTAACAAATGTTGCTTCAACATCATCTCTAAATGGAAGAGGTGAAGCAATAACATTTTCTTTATCATCTTTAAATGTAGCTTGTGAATAATCGATTGATAAGTTTAGTTCATCACCTTTTTTCACTTGTTCGTCGACAAAAATATACATTTTCTTATCATTAGCAGTAACTAATGCAATATTTTGTCCTCTTTGAACTTCAGTAGAAAGAACTTTAACTTTAATTTTTCCTTCCCCTACTTTAATTGCATTAAGTGGAATTGAAATAGTTCCATCTTTAACGTAATCAACATTAATTGCTTCTGGTTTAGGCTCTAATCCGAATAAATCCATCTTTTCGTTTTCCACATTAATTGATAAGACGTTATGATCTGGAACTAAAGGAATAATAGTCATTTCAGTTTCAGCATCAAATAGATGGATATTTTCTACTTTAATCTTAGCTTTAATCACATCTCCTGGAACATGTCCAAGTTTTGAAGAAGCTTTAATAATAACTGAAGTCTTAGATTCATTTCCAAGTCCTTCAACTTCTTTTAAATCACCATAAATTAAGGTTTCGTTACCAAGTTCTTCAAAGTGAGAAATAACAACATCTACGACATTATCTCCGCTTACATCTTCTTCTGCGCTAATTTGTTCGCATCTGAAGCCTAAGATAATGTCTTTATCTCCTTTAAGGAAACGTTTTTCACATTTAAGTACTTGATCAGGAGAAAGAACAAGTGGTTTTTGTTCACAGTCTTTCCAAGAAACAAGAACTTTATCTTTTTCTTCTTTTAAAGTCACATTAAAGAAATTCATTTGAGGAGTTCCAATAAATCCTGCAACGAATTTATTTACTGGGTGATCATATAACGCTTGTGGAGAATCAATTTGTTGGACTCTTCCAAGTTTCATAACAACAACACGAGTACCAAGCGTCATAGCTTCGACTTGGTCGTGAGTAACATAAATAAATGTAGTTTTCAGTTGTTGATGGAGTTTTGAGATTTCGCTTCTCATTTGGCTTCTAAGTTTAGCATCAAGGTTACTTAAAGGTTCATCAAGAAGCATAACTTTAGGATTTCTTAAAATTGCTCTTCCTAAAGAAACACGTTGTCTTTGTCCACCAGACATAGCTTTTGGCTTACGGTCAAGGTATTCAGTTAAACCAAGGACATTAGCAGCCCACATAACTTTTTTATGAATTTCTGTTCTTGGAACTTTTCTTAAAGTTAATCCAAAAGCCATATTTTCATAAACTGTCATATGAGGATAAAGTGCATAGTTTTGGAAAACCATGGCGATATCTCTTTCTTTTGGAGGCATATCATTAACTAATGAATCACCAATATAAAGTTCACCAGAAGAAATATCTTCTAGACCTGCAATCATTCTTAATGTAGTAGATTTACCACATCCAGATGGACCGACGAAAACGATAAATTCGCCATCTTTAATATCAATGTTAAAGTCACTAACTGCTTTATGCCCGTTAGGATAAACCTTATAGATGTGTTCTAATTTAAGTGAAGCCATAGCTTTTCCTCCTTAACCCTTAACTGCGCCACCGGCAATACCTTCAACGTAATAACGTTGTAGCCAGAAGAATAAGGCAGTAATAGGAATAGAAACCATTACCGCACCGGCGCAGAATAAGCCATATTCAAGATTACCAGCTTTCGTGGTAAGTAATTGAAGACCAACAGCAACTGTCCAACCTGAAGCTGGAATACTTCCTGCAGTAACGATGTATCGCCCAAACATGAAGTCGCCCCAAGGGCCAGTAAAACTAACTAAGATTGTATAAATAATAATAGGTTTAGAAAGTGGAAGAATAACTTTCCAGAAAACTGTGTTTTTAGTTCCTCCATCAATTAAAACAGCTTCATCAAGAGATTTACTTACAGTATCGAAGAATCCTTTTGCGATATAGTAACTCATCGCACTTGATGCAACATAAACAAGAATTAACGAGAATATTGAGGTATTTAATCCTAATAATTCCAAAATATAGAATATAACTAACATTCCAAGGAATCCTGGGAACATACCAAGAATTAACATTAATTTCATTAAGCCTTGTCTACCATTAAATTTAAGTCTAGATAAAGCATATGCAGTCATTAAGACAAATACGGTTTGAAGTAATGAAGTAAATACTGCAATGATAAATGTGTTTAGCCACCATTTTAAGAATGGATAAGCATCATTTGTAAACAAATTAATATAATTATCAAAAGTCCAGTTTCCAGCTCCTGGGAAGAAGTTTTTACTAACTGGAACTTTAAATAATGATTGGAAAATTAAATAAACGAACGGGAATAACCAAATAACTGATACAACTATTAAAATAGCATAGATAATTCCACGTTGAGTTTTTTCAATTGCACGTCTTGATCCAGGTCTATTTGCCATATTATTGGAAATCCCCCTCACTCTTAACAGAACTTGATTTACCATAGAATATCAATGAGAAGACAGCAATAACGATAAAGACTAACAAGCCAAGAACACACGCCATTGCGTAGTTTTTCGTTCCGCTTTCCATAGACATCTTATAAATCCAAGTAATAAGTAGGTCGGTTTCACCAACATTACCAAAGCTTGCTGGTAAGTTAGCAAAGTATGGACGACCATTTGAGAACAAGTAAATAATATTAAAATTATTAATATTGCCAACGAATTGGCTAATTAAGTAAGGCATTGTAATAAATAACATGTAAGGAAGAGTAATGCTACGATACATCTTAAATGTAGATGCTCCATCAATCTTAGCGGATTCATATAAGTCTTCTGGAATGTTCATTAAAATACCAGAACAAATAAGCATTGTGTAAGGAACACCGACCCACATGTTAACGATAATAATCAAAACTTTTGAGAAGACGACATTATCAAATGGAGATCCAAGTTTTGGTACCCATCCCCAATCGACAAATAATCTAGTTAAGAAACCTGAATTAGATAACATCTTCGAAATTAACAGTAACGAAACAAACTGAGGAACTGCGATAGTAACAATTAAAATTGTTCTCCAAAGTTTCTTAAGTTTAATTCCTTTTCTATTAATCATTAAAGCAACCACCATTCCAAGGAAGTAATTAGTGAATGTAGCAATAAGTGCCCAAAGAAGAGTCCAAGCAAGAATCTTAAGGAACACTGTACCCATTCCATTAGCTCCTGAGAATGAAGTGAAAAGTGAAGTATAGTTATCAAAACCAACCCAGTCATAAAGTTCTGAGTGAGCTTGGCTATAGTTTGTAAATCCAGTAATAATCATAAAGACAACTGGAATAACGGTAAATGCCACTAAACCAACTAATGGTACTGCAAGAAGTACAGTGTGGTATTTATTATCCATTAAGTCTTTAAAGAATTGTGAGTTTTTACTAAGTCTTCCAATTGCAATATTATCTTGTAGTGATTTTGCATCTCTTATAGAGAAGTACCAAAGAACAACAAGAATAACAATCAAAAGAATTGTAACTAATGAATAAAGAAGAATATTAAATGAGTCATCTCCAAGTCCAATAGCTAAAGAAGAACCTTCAGCAGGATCGAGAACATAACTTGATGAACGTGCAAATGTTCCTAAAGAACCTAGTTTTGATAAAGTAGGAGCACCTAGTTTTATCATAAACCAGATAAATACTACTTCGTAGAGGAGATATAAGATACCTCTAAAGAACTCTTTATGGAATATTTGTGAGCAACCCATAATGAGGAAGTTTGCTCTTGTAAACCATGTTCCGTTTTTTGCAGCATAATACAAAACAACAAATGGTCCTGAAAGTTTTTTTCCTAATTTAAATAGCAAATAAGGAATGTTCTTAAAGAAACGAGCAATACCAAGGCCAATTCCAGCAAAGAAATTGCCAATAGTTATGAGCGCTCTTTGAGGCTTAGTTAAGGACAAATATTGTATTGTGGTCATTTAAAATCCTTATTAATAATTATCTAGTAAGTTTTAAGTCTAATTGTTGTAAGACGTAGAGATATTGTTGTTCAGTAGGCATTAAACCTAAGTTCTTAATATCTTCACTAGCACTTGTTAAAGAATCCCAAAGTGAAGGATCAACAGCAGTTAGTGGAATAACACCATTGCTCTTAACTTGTTCTTGTAAAGCAGCGATATGTGGTTCTTTTGCAGCTTCTTCTTGAAGTGAGAGTAATGTTGGTTGATTATAGAATTTTGCCAAACGTTCTCTTTGAGCGTATTCGCTAACTAAGAATTGAACAACTTTAGTTGCAACCTTATCTCTTTCAGCAGTATTTGCTCTTTGAGGGTTAATACCATAGAACTTATATCCAAGGTAACATCCACAACGAGTAGTTCTTGTTTCATCAGTGAATGGAAGAGGTGCACAAGCATAGTTAGCTCCAAGAGCTGACTTGAATGTAGCAACTTTAGATGAATCAGCGATTGTTGCAAGAACATCTCTAGATGCACCTGGAGTTTCTTCACCAAGGTTCAATGATGGATAACTATAAATCTTAGTTAATAATTCAGCACCTTTTAATCCTGCTGGGTTAGTAGCAAATTCTGAAGTAGAAGTGAATCTTCCATCAGATTTTGGATTACATGTATATAAAGATTTACCACCCGCAAAGCTCATGAGTGCGCCTGCTGCGTAGAAGGAGTTAGCAATGTTATAGTTAACTTCTGTGCCAGTAGCTTGAGCTTTTGCGAATAATTTATCAAGTGTATCAATTTCAGAAGGATCACTGACTAAGCTCTTATCGTAGAACATAACATATCCGTTATCTGCAACGAATGGATAGCCAACTGGAGCATTAACTCCTTTTAAGTATGCATAATTATATGCATCTTCACCCATTTTTTCTCTGATTAATTGGCTTTCACTCTTTCCAAGTTTCTTTAAAGCACCACGAGAATAGAGGTCAAGAGTTTGGTCAGAAGCATATGGATAAATATCTGGTCCATCTGCTGGTTTTGTCATATATCCAGAAGCATCACTTTCTTCCCAAAGGGTAAGTTCCCAAGTAATGGTACTATGTGTTCTTCTGTTGAATTCATTTAATAATTCCCTCATAAATGGTTGGACATCAACAGGTGCGCCAACTTTATAAGTTCCTGTGAAACGAAGATCTTCGAATTCTTCTTCGCCACCACCGCCACCGGCATCTTCAACGGTAACAGTACAAATATCTGATAATCCATTAGAACCATTTGCTGTAATTGTGGTAGAACCAACAGAAACACCGGTAACTTTACCATCAACTGTAACAGTTGCAATTGAATCATTTGTGGAAGTATAAGTAATAGAAGTATCTTCAGGGAAAACGATAGCTTGTAATTGGAATGAATCATTCACTTTAATTGTCTTGGATGATGGAGAGAGCACCAATGTAGGTGTGTCGATAACTGTTTGACTATCTATAACTTCAACGGTACAAACTTGTTCACTACCATAAACAACACAGTGAACATTACACTTACCAGGACCAACAGCAATAACGTAGCCATTTTCTGCAAGAGCTACGCTAGTATTATCTGAAATCCAAATAGGTTTCAACCCAGAACTATTTGCTGCACTTTTTGGACTGACAAAACAAGTTAATTCTTTTGTATCGCCAATTTCCATTTTTAAATAACTTGCACTTAAACGAACATTAACAGTTGAGAATTCGTTACTACCGCAAGAGGATAAACCGACAGACGCAAAAGAAAGCAATCCAACAATTGCAAACAAAGACAAACGTGAAAATTTTCTCATTATTTTTCCCTGCTTTTCAACACAAATGTGTCGATTACTATGTAATTGCCTTTATTATATGACTTTTAATTTTACAAAACAATATATCATTTATGTTTTTTTTAATTTATTATAGAGGCATGAACTTTATTGAAAAACGAAATGTATTATTCAGAATCTTAGCAGCAATTGCAAATCTTGTTGCTTTAGCAACAATGGTTGGTGCTTTTACTTATGTTGTTACTAGAAAACCTGATGATAAAACTTTATCAATTATTGGTTTATTACTTGCTTGTGCATTTGTTGTCATGGAAATAGTTCTTTTAATTAAAGGAAAGAAAAATGAACCAGCTTTGAAAAATATTGCGTTTAATGAAAATGACACAATAAATAAATTCCCTGTGATTATAGTTTCTATTGGAACAGGATTTTCTTTAGCTTTGCTAATTTTATCAATTGTTATTTTCTTCCAAAACAGTTCTCCAACAACAAAATCAAATATGGCGGTTATTTTCTCAATTGCCGTCTATTTGTTAGTAAACTGTTTAGTCTATTATCTTTTCTTGATAATGTTTAAAAAACGTCCTCTAAAATTAGAAGACTTAATTAAATAATTAATCCAAATATTTTTCTCTTAGATGTTTTATATCAACACCTAATTCTTTTTCCAAATAGTTTAATATAGAACCAAAGTTCTTTTCAATTGAGTTAATTGCTTGGTCAAGATACTCATTTCTAGCAGTAAAGACGTGATCCATTGCGATTTCATATTCACGGTTATAGAATTTTTTATCTTTGACCATATTTTTTAATTGGACGATTTTAGCTTCCATGGCAACATTTGAGTACAAATAATCTTCTCTTGCCGATATTGGATCTATACCGAGTGCAATTTCTAATAAATATGCTGCCAAACCTGCTCTATCTTTTCCTTGAGAACAATGAAAATAAATAACCTTGTTATTTTGCATTAATAAATTAAAGAAATTTCTGTATGCAACTTTGCCGATATCGGAAATAACTGAATCACTGTACAAATTCATCATATGTTGTGCAGCTTGACTAGTATCATTTAAGAAAAATAGCAAGTTTGAGTCTTCATGTTGGATATTCTTGTCGTCTTCCTTCATCTTCATTGTAGGAAAATTATGGAACTCAACATTTTCAAATTTGTAATCAGGTTTATGCTCGAATTCTTCTTTTCCTCTAAAATCAACAATATCTGTGATTCCTAAAGATTTAATTTTTTCAATATCAGAAGAAGAAACATGAGCTAAAGAACCGCCTCTAAAAATAAGTCCGGTTTTAACCTTCTTTCCATTAGAACTTACCATTCCCCCAATGTCTCTTGCGTTCTTCTGATATGTAAATTCAACAACTCTCATCAATTTAATTTTATAGAATTTGTAATATTTTGTGTATCCTTTTTGTTTCAATTATATTGAACATATGAGATAATACTAACGATACATTGGGGGTAATGTTATGTCAAAAGTAATGACAGTTAATTCAGGAAGTAGTTCACTTAAATTCAAGCTATTTGAAATGCCTGAAGAAAAAGTAATTTGTTCTGGAAATTGTGAGCAAATCGGCCTTGATAAAGGAATTTTTACTATTAAATACAATGGAGAAAAAGAAGTATCAAATCCTGTATTTAAGAATCATGCTGAAGCAGCAAAAAAAGTCATTGATACACTTGTAGAAAAAGGAATTATCAAAGATTTTGGAGAAATTAAAGCTGCTGGCCACCGTATTGTTCAAGGCGGTAAATATTTCTCAAAAAGCGCAATATTTGATGAAGATGCAGAGAAAAAGATTGAATCATTAATCCCACTTGCTCCTCTTCATAATGCTGCACACTTAACTTGTTATAAAGCTTTTAAAGAAGTTCTTCCAAATTGTCCAAATGTTGCTGTTTTTGATACAGCTTATCACCAAACAATGGAACCTCAAGATTATGTCTTCCCAATACCTTATGAATTAAGTGAAAAATATGATATTAGAAGATATGGCGCACATGGTACTAGCCATAAATATTTAGCTCTTGAAGGTGAAAAATATCTTAAAGATACTAAAGGAAAACGTATTATTTCTTGTCATATCGGTTCTGGAGCATCCATCACTGCTATTAGAGACGGTAAATGTGTAGCTACATCAATGGGTCTTACTCCTTTAGGAGGAATCATGATGGGCACACGTACTGGTGATATGGATCCAAGTGTATTTAATTATGTATGTAAAGTTACTGGAAAATCTGCTGAAGAAGTTTATCAAATGTTTAATAAACAAAGTGGATTTAAAGGAATGTCTACTGTTGGACCAGATTCAAGAGATGTTCTTAAAGCCGTTGATGAAGGTAACAAACATGCAATCCTAACTAATGATTTATTTGTTCGTAGAATCGCTGATTATATTGGTCAATATTTTGTCAGATTAGGTGGAGCAGACTTAATTATCTTCTCTGCAGGAATTGGTGAAAATGAACCACGTACAAGAAAAGAAGTTGTTGATCAAATTAAAGACGCTCTTGGAGTTGAAATTGATGAAGAATTAAATAAAACAATCCACGGAAAAGAAGCTTTGATCTCAACTAAAAACAGCAAAATTAAAGTCGCAGTTATCCCAACAGATGAGGAATTAATGATTGCTCGAGACACATACGAATTAGCAATAAAATAAGGAGTTAATATTGATGAAATTAGAAAAGTCAATTATTGAAGAAGGACAAAAATTCGCTTCAAAAAACAAACATTTTTTAAAATTAATTGAAAAATACGATCGAATTTGTGTCTTCAGACATATCATGCCAGACTATGATGCTTTAGGCACTCAACTTGGTTTAGCAACTTGGTTAAAAGATAATTTTCCAAATAAAGAAATTAAAGTCGTTGGTGATAATCACGTCACCTTTACTCCAAGACTATTTCCAGAAATGGATAAATTATCAGATTCTTGGTTTAACAAACCATTTTTAGCAATTATTGTCGATGTTGCAAACCTTCCTAGAATTGCTGATCCTAGATTTGAAAAGGCCGAAGCTATTATCACAATTGACCATCATCCACACACTGATGATTTTGCCTTGTTTGATATCACAGATACTTCATGTGCAGCAGCTAGTGAATTAGTTGTTTCACTTCTTTTAAATCACAAAAAATATAAAATTAGTGCCAAATCTGCAGAGTATTTCTATATTGCACTAGTTGGAGATTCAGGAAGATTCCAATATTCTTCAACCAGTCCTTTAACTTTTGCAGTAGCTTCAAATTTAATTTCAACAGGAATCAAGATTTCAAATATCTATGAGAAAATGTATCTCAAACAAATAGATGATTTAGCTGTAACTGCTTATATTTTGAATCATTACAACATTTCTCCTAAGGGTGTTGCTTATTATGTCCTTGATGAGAAAATCCAAAAAGAACTCAAAATCACCACAGAACGTGGTAAAGAAAATGTTAACCTATTTTCGAATATTGAAGGAATTAACATTTGGTGTTCAATTACTGAGGACACAGATCCAAAAGATCCTTGTTGGAGAATATCAATTAGAAGTAGAAACTATACAGTAAATGGAGTTGCTACTGAATTTGGTGGAGGCGGACACGCACAAGCAAGCGGAGCAAAAATTAAAACCCTTGATGAACTACCAAAATTTATTGAAGCACTCGATAATTTAATCAAATAACTGATATTTAAAATAACTAAGACGAATGTAGAACAATTCGTCTTTTTTATTTAGTTTTTAATAGATTAGTAATATACTAATAATGATGAAATTTGCACCACTAAATATCGTTTCTGGCTATTCGTTCTTAAGAAGCGCTCTTACTATTGAAAAAATTACTGGAGCAGTCAAAAAGAATGATTATTTTGGTGCTGGACTCGCAGACTTTGGAGTTTTATATGGTGCTCCAAGTTTTTCTAAAGCTTTAAAATCTATAAATCGTCCACTGCTGATTGGGTTAACTATCGAATTAGACGATCAATATGTTGTTTATGCAAATAGCGAAATTGGTTATAGAAACATTATCGCTATTTCAAAAGAAATAAGCTTAGAAAAATTGAATATAGATTTCCTCTTAAATCACTTAAGCGGAACCATTCTTGTTTTAGAAACAAACTACGGCAAGTTCAAATCAGACTTTGATAAAGAGTTTAATCAAGATTATTTAACATCATTAGCAAAATTATCTAGTAAATGTGATGATTTTTACTTAGGACTCGAAGTAACAACAAAATCAGAATTCAAAGTTGCTCAAAATATCCGTGAATTTGCAAAAGAACGCGGTTATAAAACAATTGCTTTCCCAAAAATTAAGTATCAAGCAAAAGAAGATGCGATGGTTTTACTTATGTTAGAGGCAATTGATAAAGAAGAAAAGATTGAGATTGATAATGTCGAAGGACCAAATTTCTTCAATACAAATGAATACTATTCAAAAATTTATACAAAATCAGAAATAGAAAACACTAACTTAGTTTTAACTAATTCAAAATTTGATTTTGATATAAAAAGAGGCGAAATGCTTCATTATCCAGTCGAAAACTCAGAAGAAACCTTAAAATTTTTAGTTTTCGAAGGACTTAAAAAGAATTCTTTAGAAGATGAAGAACACATAAAAAGAGCAAATTATGAACTAGATGTCATTTGTTCAATGGGATACGCTGACTATTTCCTCATTGTTGCAGACTATGTTAATTACGCTAAAACCCATAAAATTTTAGTTGGTCCAGGAAGAGGAAGTGCTGCCGGAAGTTTAGTTTCTTATGCTTTAGGTATTACCGAAGTGGATCCACTCGAATATAACTTAGTCTTCGAAAGATTCTTGAATAAAGCTCGTAAAACCATGCCTGATATTGACGTTGACTTTATGGATACATCTAGAGATGAAATGGTTGATTACATGAGAGAGAAATATGGCGAAGAAAGAGTTGCTAATATTGTTGCTTTCCAAACCATTCAAGCAAAACAAGCTTTAAGAGATGTTGGAAGAATTCTTTCAATTCCAACGCATCATATTGATATGCTTTCTAAATCAATCACAGATAAAGTTAACTTAAAAGAAGCATATAAAAAGATTCCTGCTTTTAGAAAATTGGTTGATTCAGACAAATATTTTTTAAATATCGTATCAAATGCTAACAAAATTTTAGACTTGCCTAGACAAGCAGGAACACATGCTGCTGGAATCATTGTTAATAACTCAGCAATTGATTCAGTACTTCCTGTTACTGTTAATATAAATGGAAACATTCAATCACAATTTGAAAAAGATTACCTTGAAGAACAAGGCTTCCTTAAAATGGATTTCTTAGCTTTAAGAAACTTAACCACTATTGATATTTGTAGCAAATTAATAAAACAAAATCATAATGTTGATTTAGATTTTTATCATATTCCTTATAAAGATGAAAATGCTTTAGGACTTATAAATAAAGGATATACAGCAGGTTTGTTCCAACTCGAAAGTTTAGGAATGAAAAATGCTATTAAAATACTTGGAATAAATGAATTCATTAATCTTGTCGAATTAATTTCATTACACCGTCCTGGTCCTCAAGATCATATTAAAGATTACGCTTTGCGTAAATCAGGAAAAATTAAAGTTCATTACCTCGACGATAAGGTAAAAGATATACTTGGATCTACCTATGGAATATTGGTATATCAAGAGCAAATCAACCAATTAGCAGTTGCTATGGCAGGATTTACTCCAGAAAAAGCAGACTTATTTAGAAGAGCTGTTTCAAAAAAGAAGAAAGAGGAAATTCTTGCTGCTAAAGAAGACTTTATCAAAGGTTCGCTTAAAAATGGTTATTCGTTAAAAGACACCACCACAATTTTTGAAGATATTATTAAATTTGCTAATTATGGTTTTAATAAAAGTCACGCTGTAGTTTACGCCATAACTGGTTCAAGAATGGCATATTTAAAATACTACTATCCTCTTGAATTCTACACCGCTTTACTCATGACTTCTTCTGGTGCTGGTGATTCTAAATTTAGTGAATACATGAGCGAACTTAATAAGAGAAATTTAAAAATTCTTCCACCAGATATTAATTCATCAAAATCATACTTCATTGTCAAAGACAATTCACTATTATTCCCTCTATCATTTATTAAAGGAATTAGTGTGATGACATCTAATATAATCATTGATGAAAGAAATCAAAATGGACCATATTTAGACTTCTTTGATTTTGTCAAAAGAGCATATGCAATTAAGCTAGGAGAAGCAACAGTTTTAAAACTTATTAATGCTGGTTGCTTTGACTCAATGATTTCTTCTAGAGCAACACTTAGAGCAACATTAAAATATGCAATGCAATATGCTGAACTTGCTTATGGAGAAGATGGACAAATTGTTTTAGATGCTACCTTCGATACAAATAAACAATATTTCCAAACTGAAGATGATCCTCTTGAAAATCTCGCGTTTGAAAATGAAGTACTTGGAATTATGCTTTCAGATAATCCACTTAAATACCATAAAGAAAAACTGGATTCTCTTGGAGTAATTAATATTGAAGAAGCAAAAGAAAGATGGGGAAATTGTTCAATTGCTGGAATTATTACCAACATTAAAACGATTAAAACAAAGAAAGATAAAACCCCAATGGCATTTATTAAAATTGCTGATGAAGTTAGTGAAATAGAAGTCACTATTTTCCCAGAATTATTTGCAAATAATATAAATAATATTGTTAAAAACAATATAATCATAATTAAAGGAAGATATGATAGCAGTAATGATAGAGAAAGCTTTACTGCTAATGAAATATCATTGTTGGAGGAATAGCTATGCCAAAACTTACGATTATTGATGGTAACTCATTACTCTTTAGAGCTTATTTTGCCACCGCTTATCCAGGCGTGGAAATTATGAGAAATCAAAAAGGTGAACCAACCAATGCTATTTTTGCTTTCTCTAACATGATTAATAAAATTGTTTCTTCTTTGAAAGAAGGAGAATCACTTTTTGTTGCTTTTGATGCTGGAAAAAAGAATTTTAGACACGACAAACTTGAAACATACAAAGCAAATCGTAAACCTGCTCCAGAAGATTTAGTAAAACAATTCCCAATGGCTAGAGAATTTCTTAAAGCATTTGGAATTTTTCAATTTGAAGAAGTTGGCTATGAAGGTGATGATATCGCTGGAACTTTAGCTAAAAAAGCTGCTTCACAAGGATATAACGTCACAATTTATACAAGTGATAGAGATTTCCTCCAATTAGTTGATGAAAATATTACAGTTAATTTAATTAAAAAGGGATTAAGTGATATTGCAGAAATGACTCCACAGTTAGTAGAAGAAACTTATCACATTAAACCAATCCAAATTATTGATTATAAAGGATTAAGAGGAGACTCTAGTGATAACTTACCAGGAATTCCAGGAATAGGAGATGTCACTGCTGTTAAATTAATAAATAAATATGGCAGTTTTGATGAAATTATTGCTCATGTTGATGAAATTCCAGGAAAAGTTGGAGAAGAAATTAAAAATAATATTGAACTAGGAACTATTTCTAGAGATTTAGCAATTATTGATATAAACACTCCAATAAATTTCCAATTAAGTGAAGTTGAATATAAAGGCTATTCATTTAAAGAAATCAGTGAATTCTGTCAAAGATATGGATTAAAACAATTCATGAATAAAATTCCTGAAAAATGGAAAAAGAGCGATTCAAATCAATGCAATTTAGAAGTAGAAGTTGTATCGAATTTAAATAATATAGATTTAGGAAACGAAATAGGGATTGAAGTTGATTTATATGATAGAAATGATTACTTTAGAAGCGAAGTTTTTGGTATTGCTTTAAGTAACAAAAATAAGATTGTTTACCTTAACATTGCCGATGCAAAAAAAGATCAAAAATTACTTTCAATTTTGGCTGATGAAAAAGTAGCAAAATATGCTTATGATTTTAAAGCAATCAAAGCTGCTCTTCACAAAGAGAATATTGAAGTAAATGGTCTAAAATTTGATATCTTAATTGCATCTTATTTACTTGATTCAACAATTAAAAACAATCCTCAAGCAGTCATGAATTTGTATGGTATAGACCTTAAAAGTTCTGATGAAGAAATTAGCTTATTATCAACAAATAATCCGGAAATTGCTGGGAAAATCGCATATTTTTCATTATTTACAAGTGATAAAATTTTAGCTGAATTAGAGAAGGTTAATGCTTTAAAACTTTTCAACGAACTCGAAATTCCACTTACTTCAACTTTAGCAGATATGGAAATAGAAGGTTTCCCATTATCAAAAGATGACCTTACTAATTTCGGACAAGAATATAAAGAAAAATTAAAAAATCTAACCGACGAAATTTGTGCTTTGGCTGGCACTAAATTTAACATCTCTTCACCTAAACAAGTTGGCGATATTTTATTCAATAAATTAGGTTTGCCAGATTACGAAAAAGGCTCAACAAGTGTTGATGTTTTAAATAGCTTGCTTGGACAACATCCAATTATCGAAAAACTTTTAGATTATCGAAAATATTTTAAGCTCGTAACTACATATATTGATGGATTTATTCAACACATCTATCCTGATGGAAAAATACACACATCATTTAATCAAGCCGTGACTCAAACAGGAAGATTATCTTCATCTAATCCAAATTTACAAAATATTTCCATTAGAGATGAGGAAAGTAAAAACATTAGAAAATCTTTCTATTATGATGATGAAAATATTGAAATCCTTTCATTTGACTACTCACAAATAGAATTAAGAATATTAGCTCATCTCTCTAATTGCCAAAAATTGATTGATGTATTCAAAAGTAATGAAGACATTCATGCAAGTACTGCTAAAAACGTATTTAAAGTTGATAAACCTAGCGATCTTCAAAGAAGAAAAGCGAAAGTTGTTAATTTTGGTATAGTGTATGGCATTTCTGATTGGGGTTTAGCAGAAGAGCTTGGGATACCAGTTAAAGAAGCTAAAGAAATGATTGAAAATTTCTATCAAGCTTACCCTGAAGTTGCACTATTCTTTAAACAAATTGTTGATAATGGAATAAAAGATGGATTTGTTTCTACAATGTTAGGTAGAAGAAGATATTTAACTGGTTTCCATGATTCAAATTATCAAGTTAGAGAATTTGCAAAAAGAGCTGCAATGAACGCTCCAATTCAAGGAAGTGCTGCAGATTTAATTAAATTAGCGATGATAAGAATTGCTAAAGCAATAAAAGAAAATAATTACAAAAGTAAAATGGTTTTACAAATTCATGACGAATTAATTTTTAAAGTATATAAAGATGAAAAAGAACAAATTAAAAATTTAGTTATGAATGAAATGAAACACGCAATGGAATTAAATGTCCCATTAGAAGTTGACGGAGGATTTGGCCGTACTTGGTACGACGCAAAATAGTTATGCCAGAATTACCTGAAGTTGAAACTGTTACTAAAATACTTAAACCAATTGTTATTGGAAGAACAATTAATAAAATTGATGTTTTAAGAAAACAAACAATTATTGGTGATGCTGCTACTTTCGTTAAACAGTTAACAGGAGAAAAGTTTGTTGACATCACAAGAATTGGTAAATATATCATCTTTCATTTAACTAACGATAAAGTGATTATTTCCCATCTCAGAATGGAAGGAAAATTCTATAAATATAATGAAAATGAAGAGAATTCATACTATTCAAGAGTAGTCTTCCATTTTGATAACAACGAAAAACTTTGTTATGACGATTCAAGATGCTTTGGTATCTTAATTTATTCAAACGAAAAAGATTATAGAAATGAAAAAGAAATAGCTAAACTTGGACCAGAACCATTTGATGTTAAAGATGTAAAAAGAATGGTTTCAATATGCAAAAATAAATCAATTCCTATTAAAGCTGCACTACTTGATCAATCAATTATGTGTGGAATTGGTAATATTTATGCCGATGAAATCCTTTTTGCTTGTGGCATTCATCCATTAACAAGCGCAAAAGAAATTGATGAACTTGGATGGAAAAATATTGTTAAAGCAGCACAAGTTATTTTAAATAAAGCAATCGAACTAGGTGGATCAACCATTAAAAGTTATCACCCAGGAAAAGATATTGATGGGAAGTTCCAAAATAATATTCAAGTTTATGGAAAAAGCGGAGAAGATTGCCCTATTTGTGGATCCACTTTAAGATTTATAAAAATAGGTGGACGAGGCACTACTTTCTGTCCTAAATGTCAGCTCAAAATGGGAGCTCCACTTAATGTCGCAATTACAGGCAAAATTGCTTCAGGAAAATCACTTGCTTTGAACGAGTTTAAAAAAGCAAATTTTGCTGTACTTCAAGCCGATGAACTTGTTGCAAAACTTTATGAAAGAGAAGACGTTAGTAACATCATTGAAAAATCATTAAAAATTAAATTCAAAAATGGTTTAGTTGATAAGAAACAATTAGGTCAACATCTGCTCTTAAATCCACAAGATAAAAGAAAACTTGAAAGGATCGTTCACCCACTAGTTAGAAAACAAATTGAGTTATTCTTAAAAACAAACAAATCACCTATTCGTGTTGTGGAAATTCCACTATTATTTGAAAGCGGACTTGATGAACTTTTTGATACCATAATTGTTTTAAATATTAACGAAAATCAACAAAAAAACCTGCTTTTTGCTAGGGAAAAAGAAAAAGCCTTACTTTTAAGTGAGATCAATAAATCTAATAAAATTGATCAAAATAAAGGCAAGGCAACTTATCTAATTGATAACAATTCCACTAAGGAAAATTTTATATCAGAGATTAAAAATATTATTCGTAAATTGAAACAGAGCCTAAATTAATTTCATTACCAAAAGTCTTTTTCATAATACGTTTAATTTGTTCTACTTTTGGTTTGCTCGCTTGGTTAGTTTGATACATTAAACAGATATCATCTATTGAGAAATCTGATGTGATTATTGTAAACAAATGAGCCTTACTTCTAGCATTGATAATTGGGAACAAAATTGTCTCTCTAACATAGTCACTTTTATATTCATTTCCAAGGTCATCAAGTACTAAAACCGGGACCTTTAAATATTTATCAATTAAAGAAGTAAATGCTTCATCTTTTTTGCTTCCTAATTCTTTAAATTTTGAAGGTACATCAATAAAAGCAATTGGACCTTTTTCATCTCGAGCAATTTCTAGCGCAATATTTGCTGCAAGATAGCTTCTTCCAGTACCTGCTTCTCCAACAATGTAAAGAGATTCTCCTTCATTATTTTTAAAGAAGTTTTGATATTTTTTAATTGCTTCCGCTCTTGGTGCAGAATTATCAATCTTTTTAAGTGTTCCACTCATCCATTCTTCAGGAAAATCGCGAATCAAAAATTGTTTTTTAAATTTGACTAATTCTAAATATTTTTTACATGGAACAACTTGTCTTTCAACTACACCGTCGACATAAACGATTTTAGTGCAGAGTCTTGGAGTGTCTTTATCGCATTTATCTACTCCTGGACAATGACGACAAAAATTCAAATCTGAAACAAAGTCATTAATTTTTACTATTTGTTTATCAACGATCTCTTCAGGAATATTTAGACTATTTATGTATTTAACTGCTGCAGGGCAAGCTAAATAGTCAGCTTTCATCTTCTTAAGAACTTTATCTTCATCCTTAAAACGGGAGTTCACTGTCAGTCTTTCCATTGTCGTCATCCCCTTTCTTTTCTTCAAATAAAGAATTCCATTCTTCTTCATTTATTTTACCATTATTTTTATTTTCGCTCATAGTTGCTTTAACTTTTTTAGATGTCTTCTTAGTTTTGCTTTCAATTACTGAATTGCAATAATTCATAGCATCAATTGTTGTATTAATGTTTTCACGATTAAATGATGCTGCAATTTTTTCAGCATAACCTCTAGATAAAATGTTTTTGTTCATTGATAAAACAAAATCAATCAAAACATTAATAACACCATTATTTAAGCAATAATCTTTACTTAGCATATCAATTATTTTTAAATCACTCGTTGCAGGTCTGGTTCCATTTTGAAGAAGACTTAAAACATCTTTTGGTGATGTCTTTTCAAACAAATTGATCTTATTTGCAAGCAAAGTATCACTTTTAACAGTAGAAGATTTGCCTTTTTTATGATGAGAAACAAGTGAATAATTAGTTTCTTTCATAAATTGATCACTTAAAAGCTTAAGATCAATTCTGCTGCCTTTATCTTTTTCTCCATCAAAACAATTAATAACAAAATATGCAGCAGTTTCTTCACTTGTTCCATATAAAGTAGCAAGTCTTTCAACTTCTTTAATCTCTTTTTTAGTTATTTGATTTTGAGTTATGGTTGAAATTTTACTAAGTTCTAAAAAGAACTGATCATAATTAAATGCTGTTTTAATCGCACGTTTATTTCTTCCTACACTATTATTTGAGCTACTTGTTGCAGCTTTTAAAAATGATGGTTCGTTTATATCAAATTGGAATGCATCATTAAATGAGGAGGAAATATCTTCTCCATCAACTTGATTTGAACTATATTCATAAACTTTTTTAAATTTTTCAGCATCTTCTTCTCCAAGAGCTTTGATTAGCATTCCAAAAAGTAATGCATCACCAAAGAAGTCTTTCGGAGTTGAAGGAGCATATATAGAATAATGATATATATTAGTGTTATTTACTTTTTCGAGTTTAGTTTTAAGAAGTCCAACTCCTTCAAGAAACTTTCTTGCCTCAACAAAACTTCCTGCTGGCATTTTCATTCTTGATAAAAGTTGTTCGTGAGTTGAAAAAGCTAATACATTTTGATTTCTAGACTCACTCCAGAGAGTAAAATACACCGCTAAAGATGTATAACCAATGATTGGTTGGTACAAATTTGTTAGTGTATCTCTATCATAATCTGCAAGAAGAGAATGGGCTCTAACATCAAACATATCGTTATAAGATAAGACAACCATATTCCCTCCTTTTGTTGCTCCATTATTCCAAAGATTTTATCTATTTTCAATATGAAAAATTAAGAAAAATTTATAGTGGAAAGTTATCCACATAATACAACAGAACGATTTATACTTAGTATAAATCATTCATTATTGATATTTTATAGGTTAAATTATCCACATTAAAAATTGTGGAAAACTTATTTTTCATGTTTTATGCAAATTTATTTATTTATAAATACATAAATGCTATTATAGATAGCAAAGGTGATATTATGGTAAGAAAAGTTGCAGTATTAACTAGTGGCGGCGATGCTCCAGGCATGAACGCTGCCGTTAGAGCAGTCATTAGGGCTGGTTTATATAACGGCATTGAAATGTACGTTGTTTATGATGGATTTAAAGGCCTATATGAAGGAGACATCCACCAAGTAAATAAAGACTTTACACAAGACATTATTAATAGAGGCGGAACAATTCTTCGTAGTTCAAGATTCCCTGAATTCAAAAATCCTGAAATTGTGGAAAAAGCAAAGCAAAGATTATCAGACTTTGATATTGATGCATTAGTTGGTATCGGGGGAGATGGAACATTTAGAGGATTAAATGACTTAAGCAAAGTTGGTGTTAAAGTCGTCGGAATTCCTGCTTCAATTGATAACGATGTTTCTTCAACTGACTTTACAATTGGTTTCATGACGGCATTAAACACTATTTGTGATTGTGTTGATAAAATCAAAGATACTTCAACTTCACATCAAAAATGTAGTGTCATCGAAGTTATGGGACGTCATTGTGGAGACCTTGCAGTTTATTCATCTATTGCTGAAGCAGCAGAATTAACTGTTACAGAAGATCACCCATATGATGAAGCACATATTATGAAGAAATTAAGAAGATTAAAATCTCAACAAAAAGGTCACGCTATTGTTGTAGTTAGTGAAAATCTTCTTGATGTCAGAGAACTTGCTAAGAAAATCCAAGCTGAGACAGGTTTTGATACCAACGTTGAAATTCTTGGACACCTTCAAAGAGGCGGCGCACCATGCGCATATGATAGAATTCTTGCTTCCACTATGGGAAGTGAATCAATTCATGCAATTTTAAATGATAATACTGGAGTTGTTACTTGCTTAAGACAATCTAAAATCACTACCATGAAAATCGAAGAAGCCTTAGCACTTCCAAGAGATACTCACGAAGCATCATTAGCATTGATTAATGAATTACAGTAGTAATTATTAATATAAAAAATTAGCCCACTTTTGTATTGTGGAGGAGAAAACAAAAAATGAAAATTCAACAACACGATGGATCAATTATTGAAATTGAAAAATCATCAAAAGAAGCGTTTGAAGTCTTAAATCACTCTACTTCTCACCTTCTTGCTGAAGCTATCCAGGAGTTGTACCCTGAGGCTTTGTTCGGATTCGGACCAGCGATTGAAGAGGGATTTTATTACGATATTGATTTTCCAAAACCAATAGTCGAAGAAGATTTAGCAAAAATTGAAAAGAAAATGCATGAACTTGCTAGTAAAGACGAAAGAATAATTCGTGAAGAACTTAGCAAAGAAGAAGCATTAAAAAGATTTAAATCTAACAAATATAAAGTTGAACTTATTGAAGGTATTAACGAAAATATCACCACTTTTACTCAAGGTAAATTTACTGATTTATGTCGTGGACCTCATTTACTTGCAACCGGTCAAATTAAACATTTTAAATTATTAAATTTAGCTGGTGCTTATTGGAGAGGCGATAGCAAAAACAAAATGTTAACCAGAATTTATGGTACAAGCTGGTTTAGCGCTGAAGAACTCCAAAATCATTTAAATAACTTAGAAGAAAGAAAAAAGAGAGATCATAGAATCTTAGGAAGACAACTAGATTTATTCATGCTTTCAGAATATGGTCCAGGATTCCCATTCTGGCTTCCAAATGGAATGATTTTACTTAACTGTTTAGAAGAATTTTGGAAAAAACAACATGATAAATATGATTATGTTCAAGTTAAAACTCCAATTATTCTTTCTCGTGAACTTTGGGAAACTAGCGGTCACTGGGCACATTATAAAGAAAATATGTATACCACTAAAATTGATGACCGTGATTTTGCTATTAAACCAATGAACTGTCCTGGAAGTATTCTTGTTTACAAGAATTCTCTCCATTCTTATAAAGATTTACCAATTAGAATGGCTGAACTTGGACTTGTCCATCGTCATGAAGCTAGTGGCGCACTTAACGGATTATTCCGTGTTCGTGCTTTCACTCAAGATGATGCTCATATTTTCTGTAGAGAAGATCAATTAGTTGAGGAAATTTCAACCCTTTTACGTTTCTATGATGAAATGTATTCAATGTTTGGTCTTGATTATCATATCGAATTATCAACTCGTCCAGAAACTGGATATATTGGTGATATTCGCATTTGGAATAAGAGTGAAGAAATTCTTAAAGATGCATGTTTAAAAAGCGGAAAAGAATTCAAAATCAATCCAGGTGATGGAGCGTTCTATGGACCAAAACTTGACTTTAAACTTAAAGATTCAATGGGAAGAATTTGGCAATGTGGAACTATCCAACTTGATATGAATTTACCTGAAAGATTTGAATGTTTCTATATTGACAGCGATGGAGAAAAGAAACGTCCAATTATGCTCCATAGAGCATGTTTGGGTTCTATTGAAAGATTTACAGGTATCTTAATTGAACATTTTGGAGGTGCTTTCCCAACTTGGTTAGCTCCTGTTCAAGTTGAACTTCTTCCTGTAAATAATGAATTCCATTTAACTTATACTGATGAACTATATAAATTATTAAAAGAAAATGGAATTAGAGTAGCAAAAGATGATAGCAATGAAAAACTTGGATATCGTTTAAGAAATACTCAAATCAAGAAAGTTCCTTACACTATTGTTATCGGAGATAACGAAGTGGCTAATAAGTCTGTCACTTATCGTAAATTCTCTTCAAGAGATCAAGTCACTGTTTCTCAAGAAGAATTTATAAAAATGATTAAGGAAGAAATTAGTCAAAGAAAAATGTAAAAACGCTTTACATAGTAGTTATACTAATGTAATATATGACTGCAAAAATGCGTAGAAAGCAGAGGCACCCGCTTCTCGCCAGATCGATAATTATTGATTGGCTAACGCTACAAATCTTGGGGTTAAGATTGTTAACGGGTGCACAATGCTGCATCCGTTTTTTTACAAAAAGGAGTGATATTTATCCAAGAGCAAAGTTCTGGCAAATTGCCAAATAAAGATCCTAAGGATCTCGTCAACAACTTAGTTAGATTCCCACAAGTCTTAGTTATCGGACCTAATGGAGAACAACTAGGAGTTATGTCATCAAGGGATGCACAGTTTAAAGCCTATGATTATAATCTAGACTTATTATGTGTCGCCCCAAACTCTAATCCACCGGTTTGCAAAATTCTCGATTACGGCAAATACCGTTATGAGCAACAAAAGAAAGCTAAAGAGAGTAAGAAAAATCAAGCTAGGATTGAAGTTAAAGAAATTCAATTAACACCACAAATTGGTATCCATGATATGGAAACTAAAGCACGTGCTGCAACCAAATTCATTGCCGAAGGCAATAAGATTAAGGTTGGCGTAAGATTTAGAGGAAGACAGATGACACACATCGAAGTCGGCGAAGAAGCTCTTAATAAATTCATCGCAATGCTTGGCGACATCGTCTGCATCGAAAAACCTGCAGTATTAGACGGCCGCTGGCTAACAGCTGTATTAGCACCAAAAAGAAAGTAGGAGGAAATTATTATGCCAAAAATGAAAAGTAAAAGCGCTTTAATGAAAAGAATTAAAGTTACTGGCAGTGGTAAAGTCACAAGACACCATGCTTACACATCACATTTAGCCCCACACAAAACAACAAAACAAAAGAGACACTTAATGAAAGGTGCATCTGTCCATAAGACAGACCTTAAGAGAGTTAAGTATCTTATCGTAAAGTAAGGAGGAAATAGCAATGAGAGTAAAAGGCGGAACAGTTACACACGCACGTCGTAAGAAAATGCTCAAAAGAGCAAAAGGCTACTTCGGTGCTAAACACTTACTTTATAAGACTGCAAAAGAACAAGTCATGCACAGCTTACGCTATGCATATATCTCAAGAAGAGATGTTAAAAGAGACTATCGTAAACTCTGGATCAGACGTATCAATGCTGCTTGCAGAATGAACGAAATTTCTTACAGCAAGTTTATGTTTGGCTTAAAACAAGCAAACATTCAAGTTAACAGAAAAATGTTATCTGAACTTGCAATTAACGATCCAAAAGCATTCTCTGATTTAGTCAAAGTTGCTAAAAAGAACGTTAAATAATTATTAATTATTAATTAAAAAAATAGGCGCGAGCCTATTTTTTGTTTTCCCCAATTTGTCTTACTTCAATATTTTTAATCGCCTCATTAAGTAGAGGTTCGTAATCAAATTCTTGTTCAAACTTTCTTACCTCGTCAAGTTTAGGTGAAGTTTTTGGAGCTTTCGGAGTAAATATCGTGCAGCAGTCTTCATAAGGACGGATTGATATATCAAATGTATCAATTTTTTTAGCTATTGAAATAATTTCAAGTTTATCAAGAGCTGCACAAGGCCTAATTACAGGAATATTTGTTACTTCATTTATGACGTGCATTGAATCTAAAGTTTGACTTGCAACTTGTCCAACGGATTCTCCGCTAGAAATAACTGGACAATTTCTTCTTAAAGAAAGTTTACTAGCAAGTCTAAACATCATTCTTCTCATCATAGTGATGCAATAACTTTCAGGAACATGATCATAGATTGCTTCTTGAATTTTAGTAAAAGGAACAATATTTAATCTAATAGTTGGTTGATATCGATTAAGCTTTATAAGTAAGTCTTCAAGCTTAAAAATTACTCCTTCTTGAGTATATGGAGGAGAGGCAAAATGAATACATTCAATTTTTACTCCTCTTTTCATAAGTAAATATGCTGCAACTGGTGAATCAATTCCACCACTTAACATATGCATAGATTTACCAGCAATTCCTAAAGGATAGCCACCTGCACCATCGAAAGTTTTACAGAATATATAAGTAGCTTCCTCCCTTATATCTATATTTAATAATATATTAGGATTATGAACATCGACTTTTAAGTCAGTGTTTTTTAATATAACTGGAGCAACTTGACGAATAACATCATCGCTAATAATTGGGAATTTTTTATTTCCTCTTTTACATTTAACTTTAAAAGTTTTTCCTTCTTCTTGTTTTATTAGTTCTAATGATGAAGATTTAATTACTTCGATATCATTTTCACACTTAAAAACAAGAGAAATTCCTTGGATACCACTAACATCTTGAAGTCTTTCCACTATTTTTTGATATTCTTCTCCATTAAGACCAACATAAATGTGATCATATTTCTCAATAAATGTAAGATTTTCAAAATCTTTTAATGCATGTTTAACATTAGAAAAAAGAAGGTGTACAAAAGAACTTTTATTTTTCCCTTTTGTAGATAGTTCGCCAAAGCGGATCATTAAATGGTCATATTTAATCATCTTATTTCCTCAACTATTTTATCTAAAGTTTTTATAAAAGTTTCAATCTCACTAACTGTATTTAAATATGAGAAAGAAACTCTAATTGTGTTATTGAAAACATTTGGATCAGAATTAATGGATTCAACAACATAACTTCCTTTTTCTTTATATGAAGAACAAGCAGAAGTAGATGATACCATTATTCCATTTCTTGAAAGAGCTTCAACCACTACTGATCCTTTTTTACTTATTGTAGAAAAGTTAACAATATATGGATTTTTGTTATTACTATTAATGTGATATTTTTCAGGATGTTTAGACAAATATTCATAAAGTAATGTGGATAATTTTGAGACAGAATCAAAGTGATTTTTTCCTTCTTTAATTGATGTTTTCAAAGCATAAGTAAGAACAGAAATATTAGCAATATCTAGAGTGCTGCTTCTAAGTCCAAATTCTTGTCCTCCGCCCGAAAACATCGGCAAAACCACAAGATTTTTCTTAAAAATCAATGCAGCAGAGCCTACAAAGCCATGAATTTTATGTCCAGAAATTGTTAATAAGTCAACTTGATTAAAGTCCATTTTTATTTTGCCAATTGCCTGAGCAGCATCGACATGAAAACATATTTTTGGATACTTCTTAAGTTCTTTACCAATTGCGTCAATATCATTGATTGAACCAATCTCATTATTGACTGCCATGATTGATACTAAAATCGTATCTTTTCTAATCTGAGAAATAACATCACTAACGGAAATAACTCCTTCAGAATTTGGTTTTAAATAAGTAACTTCAAAGCCAAATTCTTCCTCTAACTGTTTAAGTGCTTCTTTAACAGACTCATGTTCATAAGAAGTAGAAATAATATGTTTCCCACGATTCTTATATTTAAAAGCGAAGCCTTTTAAAGCAAGATTATTTGCTTCGGTTGCACTACTAGTAAAAAGAATGTTTTTATTACTTAGACTTAACGCATTTAGAATTTCTTCTCTACAACCATCAATGTATCTTAAAGCTTTGACACCTTCAAAATGGATGCTTGATGGATTAGCAAAATATTGTTTTTGAGCATTATTAAATACTTCAAAACATTCTTCATAAGGAATAGTTTTACTAGCTGAATCTAAATAAATGATTTTATTATCCATTATTTCTATGCGTTAGAAGATAATTTTATCTGATTTAATACATTAGCAAATTCGCCATTATTAAATGCAGTTTCAAGAGTTTTTACTCTTTGATTAACATCTTGTTCAGATCTTGAAGAATTTAACTTAACTAATTCTTTTTCACAAATATTAGCATTTCTCATTTTCTCATCAATTTCTTCAAACATTGCATTAGCAATATTCTTTAATTGTTCAATCTTATTAGAAACTTCATCAATATGAATAGGTTTTAATTGAATTTGTTCATAAATATCATTGAGCACATCATAAACAGCGTTAATTTTTTCTTGGTAAGATTCAGTTAAAGACTTAACACCGATTTGAGATAATGCTCTTTCGATTTCTTTTGCTCTATTGAAATAAATGAAAATCATTTGATAAGCATTTTCAGCAATAGTTTTCAATGAATCAATGAAGTCTTTAAACTCCATAACACCTTTTTGAACATCTTCATAATTAATTTGAAGTTCATCTAATTGTTTCTTTAGTAAAGAATATGGTTGTTTAATTCCACTATATACAAATCCTTCAAGGAATCTTTTAGCATTAGTTAAATTACCAACTGAAACAGAAAGTTGATCAATTTTTGTAAGTTCATCATCGCTAATTGCGTAGTATCCTTTGACTTGAGGAAGTAATGAACTTAATTTAACAAATAATTTTTCAGTTTCATTCACTTCTGTATACACGCGTTCATAATTTGAATTGAAATATTCTCTACATGAAAGTTCATCATCAAGCTGTCTTGATAATTCATCAATCTCTGTCATAATGAGTTCAGCATCAGTTCTGACACCAAACGTTTGAAGGTTAATTATTTTCTTGTTTAAATCATTCAATCTCTTTTTCCAATCATCAATGTGAGTTTTGACATTCAAGTGGTATAGAGGGATGTGTTCTTTTTCAATTTGTTTATTTCGATCATTGATTGTAGCAATTTTTTCCACCACAACAGTTTTAGTTAATGAGCATAAATTTGGAAGTTCAATTAAAACTCTGCCAAGAGCAGTTAAGACACTATCAAGTTCAGGTAATCCTTCATTAACTTCTTCGTATTTGGCACTTTCAACATCATCATCGAATTCAGCAAATTTCTTATCAATTTTATCGAAAACTTTTTGGAAAGTATCTGCTACCATCTCAATTTCATTGGCTTGTGTAAAATAGGTTTGTTTAATGTGTCTATAAGTTTCTTTTGATGAGATGATAGATTTTCTACAAGTTTCTTCATTTTTTATAATTTCATATAAATCTGAGTCAAAAGAGTTAACGCTAGTTTCATAAACATCTAAAGATTTTTCGGCTTCGTCGATTACTTGTCGAATGTTTTTGTATTGTTTGGCCTTTACCAATGCATTAAGTTGTTTAATGATTGAATCACAACATTTGTCTTCATTTTCAAAAATAGTTTTAAATCTTTTCGAAAAAACTTCGTATTTATCTAAGAACAAGAGGTTGGTACGAGAAATTATTTCAAGTCTATGAAAATATTGTGAATCTTGACCAATGAGTTTAGCGTTTAAGAAAGAGTATTTTTTATGTAATGTTTTGATTTTTTTCCTATATATCGAAGGCAAAATAACAAAAATGTAAATTAAAATCAAACCTGCAATAATAAGCGCAGTAATTCCAAGAATTATGCCCAATATTGCTCCTTTACTAATCGCAAACACCATAATAGTTACCTCTCTTAATCATTGATTAACCATCATAATTTTACTATATGAATGATAAATACTGAAATTAAAATTTAGTATTTACATTTTTTCATTCAAATTTTTCAGGAAATAACGATCAAATTTTAAACTTCAAATTTTGTCTAAGTAGGTTATTTTATGTTTATCATTTTCTAATTTTTCTTTTTATCTTAAAAAATTATTAAATTTTTATTGCATCTACTTTCGTATTCCTATATATTTATTACTGCATGTAATGCAGCATGTAAATACAACTTGACCGATGTTTGTAACGGCTGTAAAGGAGTAACCAAAGCTCATAGGTGAAACGATAATCAAACATCCGAAGTTAGGAATTTACACCTATTCATTATTTGCAAAAATAAGAAAGGAAGGAGAAAAACATGAGATACACTGGATCCGATTGGAAACAAAGTCGTCGTTTAGGTTTCTCAACTCTTGAAACAAACAAAGAGTTAGCAAAACGTCCTTATGGACCTGGCCAACACGGTGCTTCACGTAAGAAAAAACCATCTGAATATGGTAAACAATTAGTTGAAAAACAAAAACTTAGACAAATGTATGGCGTTAATGAACGTCAATTCCGTAGATTATTCATGATTGCTTTAGCAAGTAAAGAAGTTACTGGCTTTGCATTTATGAAATTATTAGAAGCTCGTCTTGATAATCTTGTCTATCGTATGGGATTTGCTCGTACTCGTAGAGGTGCAAGACAATTAGTTAATCACGGACATATCGAAGTCAACGGTAAGAAAGTCAATATTCCAAGTTATATCTGTTCACTTAACGATGTTATCACCGTTAAAGAAACCTCAAAAGACTTAAAGGTTATTAAAGAATCATTAGATTCTATCGCTACAAAAGTCGGTTGGGTTGAAGTTGATGCAGAAAAACTTTCTGGAAAATACATTCGTGAACCTGAAAGAAGTGAACTTACTTCACAAATTACAGAATCACAAATCGTTGAATACTATAACCGCAAGTTATAATTCAAAACTAATTTACATAAAAGGCTCATTAATAATGGGCCTTTTTTCTTTTATTACGCATGAATACATGCTATATTTTAGGCAAGGAAGTTAACAATTATGATGATTTACGAAGAACTCCAAAAACGTAATTTAATTGCACAAGTTACGGATGAAAAAGAAATAAGAGAATTAGTAAACGGAGGAAAAGCCAAATTCTATATTGGTTTCGACCCTACTGCTGATTCACTTCATGTCGGTCACTTTATGGCTTTGTGTTTAATGAAGAGATTACAACTTGCTGGTAATACCCCAGTTATTTTACTTGGCGGAGGAACTGGTTATATTGGTGATCCATCTGGAAGAAGTGATTTAAGAAAAATGTTAACTCCTGAAACCATTCAACATAACTGTGATTGTTTTTTAAAACAAATCGGTAATTTTATCGATTTGAAGAAAGCAATTGTTGTTAATAACGCCGACTGGTTATTATCACTAAATTATGTCGATTTCTTAAGAGAAGTAGGCGCTCATTTCTCAGTTAACAATATGCTTAGAGCAGAATGTTACAAGCAAAGAATGGAAAAAGGTCTTACTTTCTTAGAATTTAACTATATGACAATGCAAGCTTATGACTTCTATTATTTGCATGAACACTATGGTTGCAACATGCAATTTGGTGGAGATGACCAATGGTCAAATATGCTTGCAGGTACTGAACTCATCAGAAAAAAGACTGGAAATGATGCTTTTGCAATGACCATCACTTTATTACTTAATAGTGAAGGCAAAAAAATGGGAAAAACAGCCAATGGAGCTATTTGGTTAGATCCTAGCAAGACTTCTCCATTTGAATTTTTCCAATATTGGAGAAATATCGAAGATGCTGATGTAATGAAATGTATTAATTTATTAACTTTTATTCCATTAGATAAGATTGATGAAATGTCACACTGGGAAGATTCAAGAATTAATGAAAAGAAAGAAATCCTTGCATATGAATTAACAAAATTAGTTCATGGTGAAGAAGAAGCAAATAAAGTACTTGAAGCTGCTAGAAATTTATTTAGTGGTTCAGGTAACAATGAAAATATGCCTTCATTTGAATTAACAAGTCATGATCCACTACCACTTGCTGACTTATTAGTTGTAACAAATTTATGTTCATCAAAAAGTGAAGCAAGACGTTTAGTTGAACAAGGTGGAGTATCAATTAATGATGAAAAAAAGACCAACCCTGCTGAGTTGATCCAATTAGATAAAGAAATTATTATCAAAAAAGGAAAGAAGACTTTCCTTAAAGTTAAATAGTTAATAGATTGGATAAGGAACTTTCTTAAGTCTTGAAGATGGATAATTAGCTCTACCTTCCTTGGCTTCATCCCTACCGTCTAAACTAACTAAATCTCCTGTAAATCCACAGGTCATATTATTAACAAAATAAGTGCCAACACCATATAAATCAACTGGCACTTTTTCTTTTGTCCATTCTTTAATTTTTTCAGGAGAGAAAGAAGAAGAAACTATAATCTTAACATAGTTAAATCCTTCTTTATCTAAAGCATTTCTTAATGCAATAACTAATTCTTTACATACTCCATGAGGATCAAATCCAGATGTATCTTTATCATCAAAATAATGATCAATCAAAGATTTAGAAGTATCAATTCTTACTCCATTTAAATCTTCTTTTAATTCGCGCGCGAGAACTAATGAATCACGAACAACATTATTGTGATAATCAATTAAAGCAGTTACTTTCTCACTAGGATATGTTTCATGGTAAATTTTTGCTGCTTTAACAACATCACCGCCACATATTTGAATTAAAGCATGAGGCATAGTGCCCATACCTTTACCACCCCACCATGCACCTTGAGCATCTGTAGAGATTTTATTAATTCCTGCTACAAATGTAGCATATCCATCTCCAACTTGAGTTAGATAATCATCTTGTCTATCAGCCATTGAGAACACAGGTGTATCTCCGCAAACCTTTAAAACTTCCCTAACATTAGTGGCAACACTAGTTCTTCTAGCTAAAATTCCGTCAATTACAGACTCTAAGAATCCAAAATTTTCATATTTGCCAGTTACTTTAAGCACTGGTTCCATATTATTAATAATATCTCCATCATTAAGTGCTTCAATTTTTAGTTCTTCAGGATGAATAGCAAATGTATGTAAAACAGCAATCGCTTCATCAACTCCACAAAGCATAGAATCGTCTCTTCTTTGAAACCATTGCATTGTTACAATATGATTTGGATTATGTTTTTCTACAATATTTCTACTTTTAATAAAATAGTTAGCTGAATAAAAACCATTTCCTAATTCTTTTGGAAAATTAAATGTTTTATTAGTTAGTCTTGATATTTTTCCTGCTTTTTTAAGTTCGACTTCATTCATAAAAACTATTTCTCCTTGCTTATAAATACATCTATTCCATCTTGTTCATCTTCAACATCTACTAATTGATTAGGATTTTCACTATCAATATATAAATCATAATATGTACAAAACTGTCCTTCTGAAATTCGATAATCTCTTAAATATGTTCCTTTTTCAGCATAAACACCTTTAATTTTTCCAATTGTTTTAATATGATATCCAGAATCGGTTTTATATCCAATAGGTTCAAGATTATTTGCTTTTAAAACTGAATTAATAATATCAATAATGATGTTATTGGCAGCAAAAATGATTCCGTGATGTTTAATTTTTACAAATCGCATTATATTTGGAATATTATAACCTACTATTACATCATTGTGATATAAAACTTCTACTTCATTGAACATCATTTTCTTATTTGCTATTTCAAGAGAAAATACAAGACGCAAGGTATCGTTTTCTTCATGACAATAATACATTCCATAGTTATTTATCATAAGTAACTTTTACTCTTTTAATTGGAGTCCCTTCCTGTCTAAAAAACTCTTCATATTCAGTTTGCGCATCATAAGTATCAGAGCCATCATAATCAAACGTTTTTGATAAAATTTTAAATCCATTAGTTTCAAACATTTCTACAGAGTAAACGAACAAATCGTCATTATCAGTTTTAAAAATTATTTGACCATTCTTTTTAAGTATTCTTTTGTATTCGTTTAAAAATAATGTGCTTGTTAATCTACGTTTATAGTGACGCTTTTTTGGCCATGGATCTGAGAAGTTCAAAAAGATCGTCGAGATACTATTATCCTTAATTAACGGGAACAAATTAGTGATGTCTTTCCAAATAATTTTTGCGTTAGATAATTCGCTTTCAAACAATTTTTTCCCAGCAATTCCGGCACATGTTACGTTTTTTTCAACTCCAATAAAAAATTCTTTTGGATTATTATTGGCCATCTTAACTAAAAACTCGCCCTTGCCACTTCCGATTTCTAAAACAAAATTATCGAGTATAGAAATCTCTTCATTACTCAATCCAATTTCAGGATGTTCTAATAAAAATGGTTCGGCCCAAGCTTTATATTTAGTTCTCATTTTTTAATTGCATTGCCAAGGTCAATAATGGCTCTTGCATAGATTGCCATAGCCTTGAAAAGATCTTCCTTTTTAACAGATTCGCCAGGTGAATGCATATTACTTTCCCAACCAGGGAATTGCATACCAAAAGCTACTATATTTTTGCACTCTTTTGCATATGTTCCACCACCAATTGCAAGTGGCTTAGATTTTAAATCGCCTGTTTCATCTCGATATGATTTTAAAAGAGTTGAAACTAATGTAGAACTCTTATCATAATATAATAAATTTGCTTCAGCTATAACTTTTACATTAAATGGATGGTTAACCTTCTTTATCTTTTGTAATAAAGCAGATTTTTTACATGTATTTACGTATCTAAAGTTGACTGTTAAGTTAAAAATACCATCGTTATAAGAGACTAATCCAACATTAGATGAATTGTGACCCATATCTTTACTAGTAGCATCACATCCGTATCCTGAACCATCTAGTGGTTTATATAATGTAACTAATTTTTCAAGTGATGGATGCTTATAGAATTTTGCTAAAGCTTCAATTGCCATTAAGCCAGCATTTTTACCCAATTTAGGTGTAGCACCATGAGCAGCTTTTCCAATAAAAGTAACTGTTGTAATATCATCTGCTGTATGAATAAGAGCTTCACTTCTAGAATAATTAGAAAGAATAAAATCAATAAATTGATTATTTATTTCCATCTTAACGTCACATTTTTCAATAACTGAGTTACTAGCGACACCACCAGAAACAGAAATTAGTCCTTTTAATTTACATTTTGCTTTAACTTCAAAATTAATAATTCCTTTTTCAGCAAAAATTAATGGGAAATCACTATCTGGGGAAAATCCTAGAGTTGGTTGTTCTTTTTTGAGGTCATTGAAATAATGTTCAACACCCATTGAACCTCTTTCTTCATTACCGCCAACTAAAAATCTAACTTGATAATCGCCAAGTAAGTTATTATCTTTTAATGCTTTTAAAGCGTAGTAAGAAGCAAGTAAAGGTCCTTTATCATCGGCGACACCTCTGCCATATAAAACATCTTTAACTTCAGTAACTGCAAAAGGTTCATTGTCCCATCCTGTACCTGCTGGAACTACGTCAGCGTGAGCAAGAATTGTTATATTCTTTTTACCACTTCCAACAATTGCCTCAACAATCATGTTATCGTAATTTTTCACTGCAAATCCGTCATTTTTTGCAAGATTTTCAAAATATTGCAGAGCTTTTGATACACCAACACCGAAAGGATTTTTGGCATTTTTAGTGGTCTCATCATAAACCGAATTTATACTAACAAATTCACTTAATGATTTAAGTAAATCGTCTTTATATTTTTTTGTTAATGAAACATATTCACTTTTAGACATAATCATTTTCTCCTTTTAGAAATAACTGATAAACCGTTCAATGTAAGATATTCGATTTCTTCATATTCGAAATCTAAATATTGTTTTATAAAATTGGCGTATCCACCAGTAAGAATCTTTTTACATTTAATTCCTAACTCATTTTCGAATCTTCTAACTAAACCATTAATTGCATCGCCATGAGAATAAATAACTGATGCAATAACAACATCATTAGTGTGTTTACATTCTGTTAATTTTTTAGGTTTAGTAAGACTATATCTATCTAATAACGCAGTTGAATTGCTTAAAACAGATAAAGATGATTCTAGTCCAGGAATTATTGCGCAATACGAAAATTGGTTGTTCTTATTTAAATAAAGCACTTTGCTTGCTGTGCCTAAATCAATAATTAAAGTATCTTTATTTTCTAAAGATGCACTAGCAACCAAATCACAAACTAAGTCACTTCCAAGTTCTTCAGGGTTTTCAATATTAATGTTCACTAAGTCTTGCGAAGAATGATCCACAAAACAAACTTTAATAGACTTTTCGTTAAAATAATCCTTAAGAATTTGTGAAACAGAAGGAACTACCGAAGAAACTAAAACTTCAGAAATTTTGTTGTCTTTTAAGTAATTCTCTAAGCTAGATGATAAGTCATTTTTGCTAATTTTTTTGCTCAATATAAAAGCAACTTTATTTAAAGACTCATCAAAAATTTTGGTTAATGTATTGCCAACGTCAATTAATAAATTCATATCAAATCGCCACTATATTTACAATTTTGTTCTTAACTACGATGACTTTTTTAATTTCTTTTCCTTCTAAATGTTTTTGAACATTTTCAAGTTTCATAGCTAATGCTTTTACTTCTTCATCATCGCTATCTTTCTTAACTTCTAATGTAGCTCTAAGTTTTCCGTTGACTGAAACAGCAATATTAACTTTATCTAAAACAATTTTGCTCTCATCAAAAGTTGGCCAAGGTTCATACATAATAATGTCCTTATGACCTAATTTTTCCCAAATTTCTTCGCCTAAGTGAGGAGCAATACAATCAAGCATTTTAATAAATCCTTCTAGGTAAGGAATATAAAGAGTATTTGCTTTATAAAATTCATTAGTCAAAACCATCAACTGTGAAATTGCTGTATTAAACTGTAAGTTTTCAAAATCATTAGTAACTTTTTTCACAGTAAAGTTATAGATATAATCTAAACTTCCATCGTTCTGATCAGTAAATTTCTTAGTAAATTCTTCTTCAAAGAACAAACGATATACTCTATCTAAATATCTTTTTGCACCATCAAGTCCAGTATCACTCCATGGAAGTGAAGCTTCAAGAGGTCCCATAAACATTTCATATAATCTTAATGAGTCAGCGCCATAGGCATTAACAACATCATCAGGATTAATTACATTGCCTCTTGATTTAGACATCTTCTCACCATTAGATCCAAGAATCATGCCTTGATGGAATAATTTTTTAAATGGTTCTTTACAAGAAACAACGCCTTTATCGTATAAGAATTTATGCCAGAAACGAGCATAAAGAAGATGCAAAACAGCATGCTCAGCACCACCGATATATAAATCTACTGGTAACCAGTGATCGAGAAGTTTTTTATCTCCAATTGCATTGTCGTTATGTGGATCAATGTAACGAATATAGTACCAACATGATCCAGCCCATTGAGGCATTGTGTTAGTTTCTCTTGTGGCATAGCTTCCATCATTTAATGTTACTTTTAACCATTTTTTAGCATGCACCAAAGGTGATTCGCCAGTTCCTGAAGGTTTATATTCTTCAAGTTCAGGTAAAACAAGTGGTAATTCACATTCCTTAACAGGCACTAATGTATTATCGTCTTTAATTAAAATTGGAATAGGTTCACCCCAATAACGTTGTCTTGAAAATAACCAATCACGTAATTTGTAATTAATTTGTCTAGAACCAGTTCCATCCTTAATTAATTTATTAATAATAACTTCTTTTGCTTCTTTGATATTTAATCCATTAGCAATATCACTGTTAATATGTTTACTATCTCCAGTAAATGCTTCTTTTTCAATATCACCTTCTAATACTTGATGAATTGGTAAGTTGTATTTTTTAGCAAAAGCATAATCTCTATCATCATGAGCTGGGACAGCCATAACTGCACCTGTACCATAACTTGCAAGAACATAATCAGCAATAAAGATTGGAACTTCTTTTCCATTTATTGGATTAATTGCATATGCTCCAGTAAATACACCAGTTTTATCTTTATTTAATTCAGTTCTATCAAGATCAGACTTAGATTCGATTTCTTTAATATATTTTTCTACTTCAGGAAGTTGAGCCTTAGTAGTAATCTCTTTAACTAAAGGATGTTCAGGAGCAAGAACACAGTAAGAACAACCATAAAGAGTATCAACTCTAGTTGTAAAAACTTCAAAAGTACGATCTGCACCTTTTATCTTGAAGATAACTTTTGCGCCTTCACTTTTTCCAATCCAGTTTCTTTGCATTTCTAGAGTTGAGTTAGGCCAATCAAGATCTCCTAAACCTTCAATTAATTTATCAGCATAGTTTGTTATTTTAAGTAACCATTGTCTCATTGGTTTTCTAATAACAGGGAAACCACCGACTTCGCTCTTTCCATCAATAACTTCTTCGTTAGCTAAAACTGTTCCTAAAGTTGGACAGAAATTAACTGGACGGTAATCAATATATGCTAAATCAGAATTGTATAATTGTAAGAAAATCCATTGTGTCCATTTATAATAACTTGGATCACTAGTAGCAATTTCTCTATCCCAGTCATAAGAAAAACCTAATGACTTAATTTGATGTCTAAAGTTATTAATATTTTGCTCAGTAACAATACTAGGATGAGTATTAGTTTTCATCGCATATTGCTCAGCAGGAAGTCCGAATGAATCCCATCCAATTGGATGAAGAACATTGAAACCTTGCATTCTTTTCATACGAGCCAAAATATCACTAGCTGTATAACCTTCAGGATGGCCTACATGTAAGCCTTGTCCACTAGGGTAAGGGAACATATCTAAGATATAGTACTTTGGTTTACTAAAATCATGAATATCACATGCAAAAGCCCGTTTATTTTCCCAAATTTTTTGCCATTTCTTTTCTATGTTTAAATAATCGTATCCCATAATTTACTCCTAAATATTGATAATTGATTTATACAGCATTTCATATTCTTGTGCTGATTTTTGCCATGAATGATCAGTCATTAAAGCATTGATAACAAGTCGATTAAATTCCTTTTTCTTTTCATAGAAAATATCAAGCGCATAGTTGATAGTTCCATGCATTGCTTCAAGGGAATAAAAATCAAAAGCGATTCCATTAGCTGATGATAAATTTGTTCCGTCAAATCCAATAACAGAATCTTTTAATCCACCAACTCTTCTAACAAGTGGAAGAGCGCCATATCTTTGTGCAATCATCTGTCCTAAACCACAAGGTTCAAAAAGTGAAGGCATTAAAAAGAAATCAGAACCTGCATAAATTAAATGAGCAAGCTCATCATTATATCCAATATAAACTGCTACTTGTGTAGGGAAACGACTATGAAGTTCGTTCATCATTGCTTCATATCTTTGCTCTCCACTACCAAGGATAACTACATTTGCTCCACGACTCACGAGTAAAGCAATAGAGCCAAAAATTAAATCCATTCCTTTTTGCCAAGTAACTCTAGTAACTACTCCAAAAGTTGGAGCATTTTCATTGCTGAGTCCTAACTTTTTACAAAGTAATTTTTTATTCTCAATTTTATTTTTAATACTACTACTATCGTAATTTGAAGTTATGTATTTATCTGTTTTTGGATTAAATCCATCAACATCAATTCCGTTTAAAATTCCGGTAAAATCAAATTCTCTCATTCTTAAAGGACCATCAAGTCCGTTAGAACTTTCATTGTTAAGAAGTTCATTTCTATTGGTTGGTGAAACTGCAACAATTTTATCGCAATAATGAATTGCAGCTCTTAAAGTAGAAACTCGATCAAATAATTTGACGTTTCCATTATAAAAAATATCTGTTGGTAAATTATATAAATTACCAAGAGCGTCTTTGTCTAAATATCCTAAAAATGCTGAGTTATGAATTGTTAAAACAAACTTAGTATTTTTATAAAATTCTAATTTATTTTCTTTAATTAAAGCTGGTAACATTCCAACTTGCCAATCATGAATGTGAATAATATCAGGAACAAGCTTAATTGCTTCCATTGCTTTTACTACGGCTTGAGTAAATAAGGCAAATCTTTCACCATCATCATCAAACCCATATATTCCTTCACGTTCAAAATAATGCCTATTTTCTATAAAATAGAAATTAATACCATTATTTTTCTCGTAAAACACATTGCATTGTTCATGTCTCCAAGATAAATGGACATCAACATTTCCAACTAATTTTGGATCTGAAAGTTTATTTTTTATCGTTGAATATAGAGGTAAAAAAATAGCAACTTCGTTATCTTTAGCTAGTTGTTTTGAAAGTGAATATGTAACATCACCTAACCCGCCAGTTTTAACATATGGATAAGCTTCACTACAAACGTTTACTATTTTCATTTGATTTTCTCTCCAAAATTAATCTCAAAAAATTTGTCCTGTTTGCCAGAAATACTCTTGTACTCACCAACAAAACATTTTTTATCAGCAACAACATATTTTAGTTGACTACGATGTCCAACTTTACCTCCAGTGAAAATAATAGAATTGGACACAACTGCTCCTTCTTCTATTACAACATCTCTAGAAAGAATGGAATTGGTAACAGTACCATTAATAATGCTTCCGTTAGCAATAAAACAGTTTCTAACATTAGCATTTTCTCCATATCTTGCTGGTGGAGCATTATGGTTAGTAGAATAAATAGGCCAATCATCTAAGAAAAGTTGTGACCTACTATGATAATTTAATAACTCAAAAGAGTAATTAATATAATTCTTTAATGAAGTTATAGGAATGAAGTATCCTTCAAACTTAATTCCATGAACATTCATTAATTTTTTGTTAATAATTTTTGCAATAATCTCATCAAGCGTTATTGATTTTCTTTGATGATTACTAAGGACAATTAAATCAATTAATGCTTTCCTTGAAATAATGTATGATTCTAAAGAAAGTTTGACGTTTTTATTCTTAAGATTGTTTTTTTCAGTTCGAATAATTTGATCATTTTGACCTAAACTCAAAGAACTTAATCCAGCATATTGCTCTCCATTAGAGTGAATTTCAGAATAAACAACACTTATATCAGCTTTCGATGAAGTATGCTCGACGATATATGGTCTATAATCCATGCTGCACACTATGTGAGAAGGAGCAATTACGACATAATCAAAATCAAATTTATCAATCTCAAGGTTTCTTTTTATATTAGCTAAGTCAGTATTTTTCTTATCTTTACCAACCATTTGTTCATTAATTAATAAGGAAACAAATCCTAATTTTGTGTTATTTAAATAAATAACACCACCTTTAATATGACTTCTTATAGCAAGTAAACCATTCTTAACTAAAATAAAGGTTTTATCAATTTGAGAATTAGAAAAATTGCTAAGTGCGAAATCCATAATTCCATATCTTCCAAGGAAAGTAACCGCACCTAAAGGACGTTGGTTTGTTAATGTACCAAGTTCAGGATCTTTATGTAAATTACAAATCGCAATTACCTTTTTCATCGTTACCTCTTGTTAACAAGAACAATTTCTTTCTTGTGCAAATTTATATGTTCGTTTTCTTCAATAATGCTATTTGGAGCGATGATAGCGTTTTCAATTTTAGCGCCTTTTTTAATAATGCAGTTTTCCATAATGACAGCTTTTTTACAAGATGCATGATTCTCAATAATTACTCCACTTGAAATAACGCATGAATCAACACTGCCTAAAATTATTGCTCCAGTTGCGGCAATTGAATTTTTAATTGAAGCATTTTTTCCAATATATTGAGGAACATTTAAAACATCTTTAGAATAAATTCTAAGAAGTGGGTCTCTATCAAATAAATCTAGATTGCTTCTATTTAAACAAACATCCATATTTGCTTCGTGAAGCGAAGTTAATGTACCAACATCTCTCCAATAACCAGAAAATCTATATGCTTGAAGAATTCTTTTATCTTTAAGCATTGTAGGAATAATATTTTTGCCAAAATCATGATCAGATTTTTCGTTTTTATCATCTCTTAACAAGTATTTTTTAAGAGTCTTCCAAGTAAAGACATAGACGCCCATAGAAGCTAGATTACTTTTTGGTTGTTTTGGTTTCTCCTGGAAATCAACAATTTGATCATTTTCGTCTACTGCCATAATACCAAAACGAGATGCTTCTTTTGGGTCAACTTCAATAACTGAAATCGTAGCATCTGCTTTTGATTTAATATGTAAAGAAATCATATCTTGATATGAAGTTCTATATATATGATCACCAGAAAGAATGACAACATATTCTGCGCCTTCACTATCTAAAAAGTCAATATTTTGTGTGATGGCATCAGCTGTTCCTTTATACCAATTTGCACCACTTTCAGTTTGTCTTGGAGCAAGAGACGACATTAAAGAATGGACACCATTTAATCCCCATTTTTCTCCATTACCTATGTATTCATCAAGTTCGGTTGATTCATATTGAGTTAAAACACCAACAGTATTAATGCCTGAGTTAGCACAATTTGAAAGTGGAAAATCAATAATTCTATATTTTGCCGCAAATGAAACTGCTGGTTTTGCAGTCTTTCTTGTCAAAGATTCAAGACGAGTGCCTTTTCCTCCAGCTAGTACCATCGCAACAACTTTTTGTTCCATACTTTGTATTCCTGCTCTATCTTAATCCATTTTATATAACTAATAAACAAATAAATTTATTTATTAAATCACCGAAATAATAATTCGCATAATAACATGACGTCTCAAAACTAATAAAGTAGGTTATTTTAATTATTATCACTTTATCAAAATTTCAACTTGTTTTATAATGATTGACATGAAGTTAAAAGTTAAACCTTGGAGAATCATTTGGAGATTCCTAATTGTTCTTGCAGTAATACTTGCAATTGTGTTTTCCTCAACAATTAGTGTCTTTTATGATTTTGCAAACGGTGAATTTTATCCTTGGAAATCAACACAGACAATCATTGTAGTAGCGATGGTAGTTTTAGCTGTTGTTGCTTTTATTCCAAGCATAACTGCATCTTATTATGTGTGTGAAAATTCTTATTTTTTACAAGTAAAATATGGAAGAGAATATCAATTTGATTATAAAAATATTGAGTTTATCGATTTTGAAAAAAGTGAGAAAAAAGATATGGTTATTTTTTATACCAGATCTTCAAAAATGAGATATCTCCTTGCTGATGAAAATGGAATACTACTTAAAACTCTTAAAAAGAAGTGCGATAATCTCATGGATAAAGATGAATTTTACCGAGTTCATCCAGAAGAAAGATAACTTAGTTATTGAATACTTGTTTATCTTATGTTAAGATACCCAAGAAATTTGAGGAGGATACGTTATGTCAAGAGTATGTCCAGTCACAGGAAAAGGACCAGTCAGTGGTAATAATCGTTCACATTCTTTAAGAGCAACTCGTAGAAAATGGAACACAAATCTTCAATCTCATACAGTTATCGTTGATGGAAAGCCTACACGTGTTCGTATGTCAAACCGTGCTTACAAAACCCTCAACAAAGCTAATAAAGATTAATTAAACTAACTGATTAAAAAACAAGATCGTGAAGGTCTTGTTTTTTTATATCATAGATATAACTATAAACGAAACTTGAGATAATAAGAATATAAATATCGTTAGCCATTCTGTTCTTGCTAATTGGAAAGTTTTAGGTCTAACACTTATTCCTTTTTCATCTTTTACATAATCTAAATCTAATAATCTTGGATTTAACACATAAATCAAACTAACTATCACAATTGCTAAATCTATAATAATAGGGATTAACATTATCAAGTTTTTATCTATTGAATAAATTCTAAAGTCATTTACTAAATTAAAAGAACTTAACGCAATAGTCCCAATAACAAATAAAAACGCACAAGTATAATGTTCTTTTAATTTTGATAAAGGAATAAATAAAATTGCAATAAAACAACAAATAATTAAGGCAGCTAAAATAGCTTGAATCATACGTGAGACTTCAAACCCATTAACAGATGCAGCATTAATAATAAAATTAGAAAAATAGCAAGCTCCAGAAGCAAAAGCAAAAACATTAATTAGCATGTTTCTTGGATGTTGAACGGACCATACTTCAAAAGGAAAAACATTAGAAAAATTAAGATTTGTATTAGTGAATTTCTTATAAATAAATTTAGATAAGAATATATAAATAACTAAAAATAATATAGAACAAACCGCTAAAGCTATTTGCATGATTTATCTCAAACTATCAATTCTTTCTTTTATATCATCGTGACCAAAGATATAACTTCCAGCCACTAAAACATCGACACCAGCAAGACGGGCTAATTTGCCTGTCTCTTTGTTAATGCCACCATCAATTTCGATAATAACATTTTTAACTTCGTTGATTTGCATATAATCTTTAAGTTCAACTACCTTATTAAGCATATCAGGCATAAATGATTGTCCACCAAAACCAGGCTCAACAGACATAACCAAAACAAGATCGAGCGAATATAAAAATGGGAATATTTTAGAAATAGGTGTATCTGGTTTAACAGAAATGCCTGCTTTTGCACCACATTCATGGATTAAATCGATGACCCGAAACACTTCTTTATCATCACGGCACGCTTCGTAATGGAAGGTTAAAATTTCAGCACCAGCTTTGATAAATTCAGGTGCATACTTATAAGGATCAGAAATCATGATATGCACATCATTAACCATGTGATGAGAATGAGCAATATTCTTTAAAACTGGCTGTCCAAAAGAAATATTAGGAACAAAATGGCCATCCATTACATCAAAATGAAGCCATTCCGCACCAGCTTTTTCAACACTCTCAATATCAGCAAATAAATGATTAAAATTTGCACTTAAGATTGAAGGAGCAACGATTGTCTTGTTCATAATAATACCCTCTATATTCTATACCAACTATTATCTATTATGAAATAGCCTTGAGAACATTCCTTTCTGATTATCCTTATTTTTACTTTTGATTTCTAATAAATCATCTAACATCTCATCAACACTTTGGTAACGTTCTTTCTTGTTCTTACAAGTAGCTTTTCTGATAATCTTATCAAGCTGTTTAGAATGCTTAATATTGCCGATATCGGAAATAGATTGAATTTCTTCAGTCAAATGAGCTTTCATTTCCTCATGAGAATTACATTTCATAAATGGGGTTTTCCCAGTTACAAATTCAAATAAAATAATACCAAGTGAATAAATATCAGACTGTTTTGTGTATGTTTTACTTAAAATAACATCTGGGTCTAAATATTGCGCACTACCAAATAAATGAGTTTTTGCAGGTTCTAAACATCTTGTAGCAATACCAAAATCCACTACTTTAATGATTCCATCATGAAGTAGCATAAGATTATCAGGTTTTAAATCATTATGAGTTATTTCATGACTATGAATTAATCTAACAGTAGAAGCAATTTGAATCATATAATCAATTGCTTCATCACTATCAAACGATCCTCTCTCATCAAGTACTTCTTTCATGGTTTTACCATTCAAAATCTCATATGTCATATAAGGTCTAGCATCAATAGAACCAACATTAAATATTTTAAAAACGTGAGCATCATTGAATGCGGATGCTAATCTAACTTCGTTTTTAAAAGATTCAACATTTTCGAAATTGGTAGTAGCCTCTTTTAATATTTTCATAGCTACTGTTCGACGAGTAAATGTATCATGGCATTCATAAATCTCTGCCATACCGCCAACAGCAATCATTTTTGTGACGATATATCTGGAATCTAAAAGCTTATTAAAAGGGAGCATTAATCATTTCCCTCCCAAATAATAATTGCCATGTTATCGCTTCCACCATTTGCATTAGCAAATGATATAAGTTGTTTGCACTTTCTTTCTGGAGTATCTGAACTATTTAAAATCATTTCTAAATCATTTTCTGAAACATTATTATAAACGCCATCGGTACATAACATTATTTTTTGTCCAAAATACATAAAGTTTTTAAAGTCAACGCTGCACTCTTTTCTTATGCCAATTGCATTTGTAATTTTATGTCTTTCAGGATGAGATTTAGCTCCTTCTTCATCAAGTTTTTTACTATGAATTAGATATTCCACATAAGATTGATCAGTTGATAATTGAGCTAACTGCTGATTTTCAAGTGAATATATACGTGAGTCACCTACTTGAGCAGTAACAAGAAGATCTCCGCTAATAATGCATAAAGACATTGTAGTGCCCATTTTTGAATATTCTTTATTCATTCTTGCTCTAGCAAAAATCTCACTATTTATTGTTTTAACAACTTTATAAATCCACTTTTGAATGGCTTTTTCATTTTTAAATTTCTTATCTAGTTGGTCAAATGAAGACTGTAATCCATTAACTAAAAATCTGGATGCAAAGTCGCCTTTATTTCTACCACCCATTCCATCGCTTACACAAAGAAGAACATCCCCAAAAGCATTAACTTTAGCTAAATATGAGTCTTCATTATCGCTTCGGACTAATCCGATATCGCTTATAGCATAAAATGTCCCAGAATTATATCTCTTCATTTTCTTTTGCCTTTGCTCTTAATTGTCCACATGCAGCATCAATATCGCTGCCAAATTCTTTTCTTATCGTGGCTTTTACGCCATTTTTCATTAATATGTCTAAAAATGCATGGACACGATTTCCAGAACTTCTCTTATAATCAAACTTATTTGTTTCATTATATGGAATTAAATTAACATAACCACATGTGCCTTTAATTAGATTAATTAATTCAATTGCACATTCTTTTGTATCGTTAATTCCTTCTAAAAGAAGGTATTCATATGTAACTCTTCTTCCAGCTTTCTTTTCATATTTTTTAATAGCATCAATAACTTCTTCGAGTGGATGAGCTTTGTTAATTTTCATTAAAGCACTTCTGAGTTTATTATTTGGAGCGTGTAAAGAGATTGCTAAATTTGTTTGTAAGCCTTCGCTACCATATTGAATAATCTTGTCAGGTAATCCACAAGTGGATACGGTAATATGTCTAGCTCCAATTGCTAGTCCTTTTTGAGCATTAATAATTCTAATGAAGTCCATGACATTATCATAATTATCAAAAGGCTCTCCAGTTCCCATTACTACAACATGAGTAACTCTTTCGCCTTTTCCTTCTTCTTTAAGTAAATTATTAACAACTAAAATTTGTCCAACTAATTCATGAGGAAGAAGACTTCTTTGTTTGCCAAGCATTCCACTTGAGCAGAAAGAACAGCCCATATTGCATCCTACTTGAGAAGAAACACAAACTGCATTTCCATAGTTATAACGCATTAACACAGTTTCAACTTTTGACCCATCTTCTAACTCAAGAAGGAGTTTAATAGTTCCATCACTTGAAACTTGTTTAACACTGATTTTAGGAATTGAAATTTCAAACTTTTCTTTAAGTACTTCACGGAAAGAAAGTGAGATGTCAGTCATCTCATCAAAGCTTGTTGCTTTTTTCTCATAAAGCCATGTGTAAAGTTGGATGGCTCTAAAAGGTTTTTGCCCTAATTCTACCATCAAGCTTTGTAGCTTAGATAACTCCATTCCGTACAAATTTACCATCAAATCCCCACTTTTTTATTTAAAATTGCATAATATAAGCAACTATCTAACTCTTCAAAAGGAAAATATTGATGATCATCTTTGAGTTCAAATTCAGGATGATTAGCTAAGAATTCTCCAATCACATTTATCGACTCTTTTTTCGAAAGAGTAGGTATCATATAAACAAGTTTTCCGCCTTCTTCAATTAAAGAAGCACATTCTTCTAAAGCAAGTTTTTCATTTGCAATCATTTCATCTAATCTTTCTTGTTTAACTCTTAAGAAGAAATCAGGAGTACTTCTAAGTAAATCTAAACTTGTTGATAAAGGAAGACAGAAGAAAAGAGAAACAGGTGAAGAAATACAAGTTACTAAACTAGTTTCTTTTGCATTATAAACCGCTACTCCATTTAGATGATTATTCTCAATTGTATGAAGAGTATCAAAATATGTTTGAGTATGTGAAGTAACTATGTCTAGATTGATATCTTTTCCAAGTCTTGCACATAAATCTAAATATATATTATTAGGAACAGCGCTATAAATAGCGATATTCTTAATTGGTTCTACCTCAAGATTATCGATTATATATTTAGTGGCAGGTCTAAAGAAGAAAATACTATTATCTTTAAACTCTTCTAATGTTTTTGGGGTTCCTTTACCTCTAAACATCAACACATTTTCAATTGGTGAAGAAATAAAATCACTGTGTGAAGATAAGAAATCATTCACATTTAGTTTGTGCTCATCAATTCTTACAGTTGGAACGGATTGATGATAATTTGCTTTAAGCATCTTATAAACAACACCTTTTCCATATTGTTTTTGCCACATCTTAATAACCCAACTTGGTGTATTGAAACGCATCGATAAAAATTCAGGTGAATCTTTATCAAATTCAGTTGGAATTAATTCATTTGAATTAGAAACAAATTCAATTATTTCATCTATCTTATCGTTATCTAAATCAGTTTTAGCTAACTGCAAAATTTCTTTATCTAAAAATCGTTTTAAGAATAAGTGATTTGCTAAATAAAATCTTAAATAAACTGTTTTTTCAAATTCAATTTCTCCAATAAATCTTTGAAGTAAAGAATCAAAAACCAAATGATGTCGAAGTTCACAACCAACCAAAGAGGTAATATTTGATCTGATGTCTTTTTCAACAATGTTGTTAGCCTTAAAAGCATTTCTTAAAGCAAGTGCAAAAGGGACTTCTTTAACAACTACTTTATTTAATATTTCTTTCGAAATTTCAAAAATATTCATTCAAATCCCCATTATTTTTTATGATTACAGCAATCATGTTCTTCAAAAATATCACCAGTATAGATCTCGTCATCTCCTTCGCCTTCTTGAATATCTTCGTCATATTCTTGCTCTTGAAGGTCGACTTGATTTTCCTCTGTTAAATAAGATGGGTAGGCCTCATTCTTATATTCAAAAACATCATGTCTACAGTGATAAGTAAATTCAACTTGGACATGAATAGCAATTTCTTTAATGGTATGAGAAAGCAAATCAAAAACTTGCTTTTGAACTCTTTCCATTTCTTCAGGAGCATCAACTTTTATTATTGCCTTCCAGGAAGTTTGCTCTACTCCTTTATGAAAAACCATTGAGTCAGGTGCTATGAAATTAACTTCTTCTTCCTTAGTCTCATAGACATTTGCTAATAATGGAGTTAACTCTTTTGAGATTTCTCCAACAACGAATTGATCAATTCCATACACATAAACGTTAACCATAAGCTACCTCGATTTCCTATTTTTCGCTTTTATATAATCCACAATACTTTGACTTGCTTTTTCAACTGTATCATTTAAAACAATATAGTCATAATTCCCGGCCATACTCATTTCTTTTTTGCCTTTTTCAAGCCTTGCTTGAATTAACTCTTCGCTTTCAGTTTTTCTTCTACGAATACGATTTTCAAGTGCCTTAACATTTGGTGGCATTAAAAAGAAAGAGATAACACGATCATCTGTAACATTAGACATAACTTTAGCAGCCCCGTTGACTTCAATCTCAAGGAAAACATTTTTCCCTTGGTTTCTTAACGACTCAACTTTATCTCTTGGGGTGCCGTATCGATTTCCAACAAATTCTTCCCATTCAAGAAAATTATTTTCATCAATATTTCTTTGGAATTCTTCTTGAGTTACAAAGTAATAATCTTCTCCATCCACCTCTTTTTCTCTTGGTGCACGCGTTGTCATTGAGATTGAGTAAGTAAAATCTAAGTCAAAATTATTAAAAATATATCTTCTGACTGTTCCTTTCCCGACTCCTGAAGGTCCTGAGAGAATAATTAACAAACCTTTTTTCATAATTGGTGTCTCCTTAAGTCTTTTGCCAAGAAATCTTCACCCTTAAGTGTTTCATGAGTGGCAAGTGAGAGAAAATCTTGCTGTCTGAGCGCTTCATAAAGCACGATTGCAACACAGTTTGATAAATTTAAACTACGTGCATTAATAACCATTGGAATTCTTAATAAATGGTCAGGGTGTTCACCAAGTATTTCATGAGGAATTCCAGTTGATTCTCTACCAAACATAATGAACAAATCATCCACTTTGTTTGATAAATCAAACGATGTATAAACTTTATTTGAATAACGAGTTACATAGTAAATTTCCTGATTAGGATATCTTTTGCAAAATTCTTCATAACTCGAAAATACATTCATTCTTAATGATTCAATATAATCTAATCCAGCTCGTTTTAAGTCTTTATCGTCAAGAGAAAAAGTGATTGGCCCAATGATATCCAAGGTCACATCAGCAGCAACACAAGTTCTCATAATGTTACCTGTATTGCTTGGTTTTTCAGGACGATATAAAACGATATGGATCATCTTAACCTCTAGCTTTTCTTTCTGATAAATATTTAGGTTCAATCTCTGTCTTATAAGCAGAAATGCAATCCTTAATTATTTGTTTTGCTACTTTAACGTCTTTTACTTCGTCAATAGCAGTTGATTTTCCTTCAAGAGTTTTATAAACCGAAAAGAAATGTTTAATTTCATCCATAATATGAGAAGGAATCTCGGTAATATCATTGAATGGAGAATAAAATGGATCTTTAAGAGGGACTGCAATAATTTTTTCATCAGATAATCCATTATCTTCCATAATCAAAACTCCAATTGGCTTACATTCAACAAAGCTCATTGGAATAATTGATTCGCTACAAAGAACTAAAACATCAAGTGGATCATAATCTTTTGCATAAGTTCTAGGAATAAAACCATAATTTTGTGGATAGTGAGTAGAAGTAAATAAAACTCTATCCAAAATTAAATGTCCAGTTTCTTTATCTAATTCGTATTTGTTTTTACTACCTTTAGAAATCTCAATTAAAGCGAGAAATTTCTCTGGTGTAATTCGTGATGATTTAACATCGTGCCATGAATGCATGTTTTTTTCCTCCTAGTAATTGTTAACTATGTTAATTCTATTAAGTGCTCTAGCAAGTGCTGCCTTTGCTCTAGTAGAATCATGTTTTTGTTTTTCTTCAATTCTTTTAAGCGCTCTTTCTTTAGCTTTAAGCGCTCTTTCTAAATCAATTTCATCTTTATGTTCAATGGAATTTACAAGTAATTTTACATTCGAACCTTTTGTAATAGTTAAAACTCCACCACCAATGGCATAAATCATATTTGCTCCATCTTTTTTAATTACCAATTTACAAATTTCTAATTGAGTAATAAGCGGGGCGTGATTAGGTAAAATTCCAAGTTGTGCCACAGTTGATTTCACACTTAAAAATTCAACATCACTTTGAAGATATTTCCCATTTGGAGTAAGAATTTCAACGTGTAAAACTTTTTCCATTATTTCATCGACTCGGCTTTCTTTCTTGCTTCTTCAATAGTTCCAACATAAAGGAATGCAGCTTCTGGAAGATCATCAGCTTTTCCTTCTAAAATTTCTTTAAAACTTCTTACAGTATCGCTGACTTTAACGTATATTCCAGGGAACCCATTGAAGTGACTTGCAACGTGGAATGGTTGGGACAAAAAGTTTCTTATCCTACGCGCTCTTTCAACAACTTTCTTGTCTTCTTGAGAGAGTTCATCCATACCCAAAATTGCAATAATGTCGCTCAATTCCTTATATCTTTCAAGAATTTCAATAACTCCACGAGCAACATCGTAATGCTCTTGACCTACAATATTTGGCTCAAGTGCAGTAGATGATGAATTAAGTGGATCAACTGCAGGGTAAATTCCTAGAGCAGCTGTTGAACGGTCCAAAACTGTCTTTGCATCTAAGTGTGAGAAAGCAGTTGCTGGAGCAGGGTCAGTTAAGTCATCAGCAGGAACATAAATTGCTTGAACAGAAGTAATTGATCCATCTTTTGTTGAAGTAATTCTTTCTTGAAGTTGACCCATTTCAGTAGCAAGTGTTGGTTGATAACCAACTGCACTAGGCATTCTTCCTAAAAGAGCGCTAACTTCACTACCTGCTTGGGTAAATCTAAAGATGTTATCAATAAAAAGTAATACATCTGTATGTTCATAGTCTCTAAAATATTCAGCCATTGTTAAGCCTGAAAGACCAACTCTCATACGAGCTCCTGGTGGTTCGTTCATTTGTCCAAAGATAAGTGCAGTCTTACTTAAAACCCCACTTTCTTTCATTTCATAATATAAGTCATTACCTTCTCTACTTCTTTCCCCAACACCAGCGAAAACGGAAATACCTCCTTTTTCACTAGCGATGTTATTCATAAGTTCTTGGATTAAAACGGTCTTGCCAACACCAGCTCCACCGAATAATCCAATCTTTCCACCTTTAACATATGGACAAAGTAAATCGATAACTTTAATACCAGTTTCAAATATTTCTTTTTTAACTGATTGTTGTTCAAATTTTGGAGGATTTCTATGAATTGAGAGGCGTTTTGCTGAAGAAATTTCACCAACAGGTAATCCGTCAATTGGTTCACCAAGGACGTTAAACATTCTTCCAAGAGTGGCTTTTCCAACAGGAACTTCAATTGGTTTTTCTAATGAAACAACTTCCATTCCTCTAACAAGTCCTTCAGTTGGTCCCATTGATACAGCTCTAACCGTATCATCACCAATATGTTGAGCAACTTCTAAAGTTAATTTTTTGTTTTCACCTAAGTTAACTTCCAAAGCAGTCAAAAGTTCTGGCAAATGTTGATCTTTAAAACTAACGTCAACAATTGGTCCAACAGCTTGAATGATTTTTCCTTTCACTAATGTTTTCATTTTGTTTCCTCCTTAAACAGATTTACTGGCTGAGACAATCTCAATTATTTCTTGGGTAATTGCACCTTGTCTGGTCTTATTAAATTCAATTTTTAATTCATCTAATATGTCTTTTGCGTTATTAGTTGCGTTTTCCATTGCGTTACTTCTACTTGCTTCTTCACAAACAGATGATTCTAATAACTTTGCATGTATTTGACCTCTTACATATAAAGGGATCAATTCATTAATTAATTCTTTTTGGCTAGGCTCCATTATTGGAGGATAGTCTAATGTTTCTTCTTTAGAAGAAATAACAGGGAGTAATTTATAGTCTTTAGGAATAAATGTTAATGAATTTTTGTATTCGCTATATAAAATATGAACTTCTCCAAAATTGCCTTTTTCAAATTCGTTAATAATAAAATTTGAGATTAATTTGATACTTGCAGAATCTTGAGAACCATTATAATTTTCAAATCCTGGTAAAATTTCAAATTTAGCATCATGGTAATGAGCGACACCTTTACTTCCTAAAATAATTGCAGTATCAGCATCACTTATCACCGTATCTCCAACCTTGAAAATGTTTTGATTGTAACTTCCACATAATCCAAGAGTTGAACTAACAACTATAAATAACTTTTTCTTGTTGTTTTCATTTATTTTTATAAAAGGTGATTTTACTTTCTCAGAGCATAACAAAATTTGATCAACCACTTCGCTTAAAGAATTTTGATACTCTTTATTGCCAAGCATCTTATTCTTCCAAGTCTTTAGTTTGATCGTTGAAACCAGTTTCATTGCACTTGTAACTTTATATGCTCCTGAAACTGACTTAATTCTTGTTTTAATTTTGTTTAAAGCTTGAGACATAATTACCTTTATTCGTAATCTTTCTTATATAGAGATAGGAACTCTTCCACTGCTTTATTAAGTTTTTCTTCGTTTTGAGCAGTAATTTCCTTTTTCTCTTTAATATCTAATAAAATCTTAGAATGTTTGTTAGTCACAAAATCAAAAATATGTTCTAAGAATTTATTGACTAAGTTTATCTTGATTTGATCTAAAATTTTGTTTTTAGCTAGATACAAATAGAAAACTTGTTTTTCAAGTGGATATGGAGAATATTGTTTTTGTTTTAAAACCTCTAATAGGGTTTCTCCATGTCTTAAAATTGAAACAGTTGAAGAATCTAAATCTGTTCCAAATTGAGAGAATGATTTCATTTCTTCAAAACTTGCTAAATCAATTTTTAAGCTTCTCGCCACTTGTTTCATGGCTTTAGTTTGAGCTGCTCCTCCAACACGTGAAACACTAAGTCCGGCATCAATAGCAGGACGTTGTCCAGCGTTAAATAAATCTGTAACTAAGAAAATTTGTCCATCAGTAATGGAAATAACATTAGTTGGAATATAAGCAGAAATATCTCCAGATTGAGTTTCAACAATTGGGAGTGCGGTTATTGATCCTCCGCCATATTTAGGATCAAGTTTGCATGCTCTTTCAAGTAGCCTACTATGTAGATAGAAGACATCTCCTGGGTAGGCTTCTCTTCCAGGTGATCTCTTTAATAATAATGAAAGTGTACGATAACTAACGGCATGTTTGCTTAAATCATCGTAAACGATGAGAACATCTTTTCCGTTATGCATCCATTCTTCAGCCATTGCAACCCCAGCATAAGGAGCAATATAAAGAAGTGGAGCTGGTTCACTAGCTGTTGCTGAAACAACTAATGTGTATTTAAGCGCATCATAACTTCTTAACTTATCAACAATTTGAGCAACGGTTGAATTTTTCTGTCCAATTGCGACATAAATACAAAGTACATCTTTATCTTTTTGGTTAATTATGGTGTCAATTGCAATCGCAGTTTTTCCAGTTTGTCTATCACCAATAATCAACTCTCTTTGACCTCGACCAATAGGAGTAATCGCGTCAATCATAGTAATTCCAGTTTCTAAAGGTGTATCAACACTTTTTCTTTCTATAACGCCTGGAGCAATAACTTCAATTGGGCGAGTTTTGTTAGTTTTGATTGGGCCAAGTCCATCAATTGGTTGACCTAAAGCATTCACTACTCTTCCAAGTAAGTTATCTCCAACAGGAACTTCCATAACACGTTTTGTACGTTTAACTTCGTCCCCTTCTTTAATTAAAGTGTCGTCTCCAAGGAGAACTGCTCCAACGTGATCAACTTCTAAGTTCATGACCATGCCGTATACGTCATTTGGGAACAATAAAAGTTCTCCAAGCATAGCTTGAGTTAATCCATAAACTAGAGCGATTCCATCTCCAACAGTCACTACTGTTCCAACGTCACTACTATCAATTTTATGATTATAGTTTTTAATTTGCTCTTTAATTAAAGCGCTAATTTCTTTGGAATTAATTTTCATAATTTGCCTCCTATTTAAGCAAGGTAAGTTTCATTTGTTCAACTTTATGTTTAATTGATCCATCATAAATGTGGTCGTTGATTACCACTTTTACTCCTCCAAGAAGAGTAGGATCAATCACATTTTTCAGCTCAATTTCGCATTTTTCGACTTGAGCAATTGAAGAAGCAATTTTGCTAATTTCTTCTTCTTTTAAAGGAATACTTGAATAAAGTAGACCTTCTTTAATTTGACGATACTCATTCACTAGTGAATTAAAGTCTTGGAAGATTTCTTTTAAATAACTTGCACGGTTATTTTCAACAATGATTTTGATGAATGTTTTAATTTCTTCATCTACACCTGAAAAAGCTTCCTCCACCATTTCTAGCCTATTTTCTTTTTCTAAATATGAAGAAGACAAAATTAAAGGATATTCAGGATTTTCATTTAAAATCTTGATTAATTCCTTTATATCTTTTTGAGCTTCTAATAGTTTATTAGAGTCCTTCTTCAAAGAAAATAAAGCAGAAGCATAACGTGAAGTGAGTTCGTTCATAATTATTTTTTAACTTCCTCGATAAATTCATCCACTAAACGAGCATTGTCCTTTTCGGAAACTTCACGACCAAGAATTTCTTTAGACGCATCTAAAGCAACAGAAACAATTTCTTTTCTGATATCTTCTTCGGCCTGTTTTTCCATACGGGCAATATCTTTTTTAGCATCTTCTTTCATTTTCACTATTTCCTGATTTGCAGATTCAATAATTGCTGCTTTTTCAAGAATAGCTTGCTGTTTGGCTTCGCTAACAATATTGGCCGCCTCTTTTTTACTTAAGAGAACAGTTTCTTCACTTTTAATTTCGTTTTCTTTCCATTTAGCTTTGCTAACTTCACTGTCTTTAATATTGTTTTCAATGTAATCTTGACGTTTGGTAATAATCTTTTTTACTGGTTTATAAGCAAAAATAATTACTACGATAATAAGGACAATAAGTGCTGCAAGTTGGGTCACAAAAGAAACCCAGTTTGGGATTAACTTACTAGTAAAATCGCTAGTTTTCATATCGATATTACAACTAGTAAGTAATAAGGCTAAAGGCGAAAGTAAAAGTAGCCTTAGTTTTTTCATTAGCGACCTCCTTATTTTGCAACGAAAATGATTAATATAGCTGTTAATAAAGCATAAATTGCAGTTGTTTCAACAAGAGCACAGGCTAAGATCATGTTTGTTCTTAACTTACTAGCCATTTCTGGATTTCTGCTCATGCCATCGACTGTACGTGCACAAACCCATGCTTCACCAAAAGCTGATGGCATAACTGCTAAAATAGCAACTGCTGCAGCCATTGCATTTGTCATACTTAATTTCCTCCTTCCCTTGAAAATTCATCTATATCATCCTGAGGACCTTCGTTTGCAACAAATATCATTGTTAAGAAAATGAATACTGTTGTTTGGATAAGTCCTGAGAATAAATCAAAATATGCGTGCAAAACTGGGGTAATTAAAGGAGCAATAAAGCTTCCTGCCGCCATCGCTTGCACGTTTCCTCCAACAATAAAATTAATTACAGAGTTTCCTAAACTATTGAAAGCTCCATACATAATTGTCATTAATGTCCAACCTGCTAAAGCATTACCAAATAAACGCATTGTAAGTGAAAGTAAAGGTGCCCACATTGAAATAAGGTTAATTGGTAAAAATATTGGTACAGGATCAACGTAACGTTTAAAGTATTTCCATTTATTTGTTTTTGCTGCATTAGCGTGAATTAAAACAAAAGAAATTAATCCTAAAGATAAAGGTGTAGCGAGATTAACTGTTGGAGCTGGTAAACCAGTAAGTCCCCAGATAAATGAGATGAATAAATAAACAGCAACCGCCATTATGAATCCACCAAATCCACGATATCTTTTTCCCATCAAGCTTTCGACTAAGCCATCAAAGAAATTAATTCCAACTTCTGCTAAAAACAGAATACCTTTAGGTTTTTTTAAAGGATCAGCAAATCTAGCTCTAATTGCAATATAAAAAGCAAGAACAACAATAATTCCAATAATGATTAATGAAGAAATTGTTTCTCCACTAAGACCAGCACTGGTATCTAAAAATTGTTCTTTAATATTGAATTCATTTGCACCTGTTAGAGTTAGACTATTCACTATTCCTCCTAATTTTTATCAGTAATATAAACAACAACCATGCTAACAATTGAAACGGTGTACATTCCAATGAAAGCAAATAAGTTAAGATATGGTTTGTCCCATCTGTAATACATAAAACCAATGATGAGAGAACAAGCAATCAAAACAACGAATTTCAAAATAATGAAAATCATTGTGAAGGTTGAAGAATTATTTTGTTTATCTTTGTTTTCTCCAAGACCTTGGAATGCATATATCGCGCTCATTAACAAGCCACCAAAAGCGATTCCATTTGGTAAATGCATCATCCCAATTATGTAAAAATAGATAGTTGCTAAAAAGCCAATTATCGTAAATAACAATGTTAAAACTGAAACTTTATAGCATTTATCTAGTTTTAAAAACCACTTTTTCATTTAACAAGTACCTTTTTCCATTTGGCCATTGTTGCAATGCCGTTTTTGGTTTTTAATTCACATTCACCTTCAATAAGTGGAGCGACATAATCTCTAAATTCTTGGCTCATTCTTGTATCGTCAATCATCATTGAAGGCTTAATTACGCTTTCAGCGTTAGCGACTAAAGATAAATCTGCTAATTCGTAGTCAATTTTATATGGTTTTTGGCTAACTCTTTTAAAGATAACCATCTTACCAGTCACTCCTTCAAGTGCGGCCTTAACTGCTCTAGTTCCTGTTTCAATTGCTTCTTCTCTATCAACTTTTGAAATTGCTAAAGGACAAGCTCTTTGAGTTAATGAAAATTCAACTGCTCTTGTTGGGAGATTTAATCTAGATTCAATAATCTCACAAAGTCCAGCAGCAGCACCACCGAGTTGAGCATGGCCAAAACCATCAACTCTGGTGTTTTTATTGCTTCTTTCAAATTCAATGCCTTCAGAAATACAAACCATAGCATAACCTTTGGTTTCGTAAACTTTTTTAACATCTACTAAGAATTTTTCTAAATCAAATTTATTTTCAGGAATATAAATCAAATGTGGTCTAGTTTCTTCAGGAAGTAAATCAGCAGCTGCAGTTAACCAACCTGCATTTCTTCCCATAACTTCAACAACGTGGACTTTTCCTACCTTAAAACAGCAAGCATCCATACTAAGAGCATTAACTGTATTGACAACAAATTTCGCAGCGCTTGGAAAACCAAGTGAGTGATCAGTACATGCTAAATCGTTATCGATTGTTTTTGGAACTCCAATGACTCTAATGTCAAGATTAAGTTCTCCACAGAGTTGAGATAATTTATAACAAGTGTCCATTGAATCGTTTCCACCATTGACGAAAACATACTTAATTTCATGTTTCTTCATGGTTTCAACAATGTTCATATAAATTGGATCATGAACATCTTTTGGAAGTTTTCTTCTTGTTGTTCCTAATATACTACCTGGTGTTTGAAGAAGAAGTTCAATTTGCTCATCATCTTCCTTATTAATATCTATTAATTTATCATCGATCATTCCTTCGATTCCATTGAGTGAACCATAGATATGATCAATTTCTTTTGAATGCTTTTTAGCTTCTTTAATTGCTCCATAAAGAGAGGTGTTGATAACACTAGTTGGACCTCCCGATTGAATGTAAACCATATTTTTCATTTTGATGTATCTCCTTAAATTTCATTTAATATTATCTAAAAATTTCCTTTATTTTTCAAGAAAAATAGGACGAAATCACATAAATATCGATTTTCTTGTTAAAAACGTGATTATAATATAGAATAATCTTGCAATTAGTATTGGAAGGAGAAACTATGTCATTCACAATTACTTTTAATGG
>JAKSVK010000007.1 GCA_024408075.1 Bacilli bacterium
GCTAAACCTAAGCTTAACCCAGCAATCTTCGTAAATAATTTGTTCATAAATTTTTCTCCTTTCCTAATTTAGCCCCATATCAATATATGTAGGCTTTCATGAACAAATTCCTGATTTAATACTTCAAAACTTAGTCTTCCTTTCGATTAAAAGAAAACTTCGTCAAAAAGTACCTCATCAAAAATTTTTGTCTTAATGAAAAATACGATTTATTAATTCATTAAAACGATTCCTTTAGGAAGGAAGATATTTTTATATAAGAATATTATGCATTTATATTCTTGTACTCTAAAACCTTTTCCTAAACGAAAATATAGGTAAGGATATTTTTCAAATACATTATTTTAGCCATTAATAGTGGTTTGATAGCTATCCCTAACTATATCTATATTCTATATATATGTGTGCGTATACTCAATGAAATTTTTTCATATATTTTATATATGAGTAGATACGTACTTGCACACATATATATAAATATGGAAAATATAGGTAAGGAGTTAAAAATATGAAACATAAAAAACTAACGATTATTGCCTTATCTTTAGGCTTAACTCTTGTTTCTTGTGGAGGTAAAGGTTCAGATAAAGCTTCCTTAACCCCAGAGCAACAAGCACAAGCTACTGCAATTGAGCAATTTATCGAAACTACTTTAAAGGAAGAATTCCCTGAAGCAGAAGCAAAACCATATGCTGAATTAGCTGCTTTAAATGGTGGACAACTTGATAAACTAATGAACGTTATCACTACTGTCACTTCTGGTGAATTCACCCCTACTACTTTGCTCTCATTAGCAGCAATCTTAGGAGAAAAGGATGTTACTAAAGGAATAGTTTATATTGGAAGCGCTTTCCTAAATACTGCGATTGATTGTGCTAAATCACTACAAGAAGCAGCATCTTTCGTTCCACTTATTAATTCTGCTCAAACATTCTTAAATACAGAACTTAATGGTCTTGCTACTAACTTAGGTGGATTAATTGAAAATACTGTTACGATGGTTAGCAGTGTTATAGCTAATCCTTCATTTATGGAGAGCATTTCAACAATCTATAATAAGGAAACTGATTTAGTTAATGTACCTGCAGTTAAAAATATCATTACAACTGTTACTAGTGCATTATTAGCTCAAATGCCTGTTTATAGAGTTGAACTTGTATATCTAGCTGGATTCTTAAATAGAACAATTGACTTTGCTATTAATACACTTAGCCAAGTTGGCCCACTACTTCCAGTTAAACCTGATGATCCAACACCACAAATTATTGGATTAGTTGCTGAAACTCTCCAAAAATTAAAATTACATTTTGGTAATCAATTTAACTTACCAGTAATTGCTGGAAATATGGTTGATCTAGTTACTAGCCTTGTTACAAAACTTGCTACTGTTCCAAATGAAGCATATGAATATGGAGCACAAATCACTCAAAAAACAGAACAACGTGCTTATTTAGTCTTATTATTACTTGAAACATTTAAGATTGAAGAAATTCCAGAAATTACAAGCGAACAAATGACACATATTTCTCAACTTGTTACAACTTTATATGGTGATATTAAACCTTTATTGCAAAACGTTCTTCCAGGCGGAGACTTCCAAACAGCTGATCAAATGGTTCAAATGGTCTTGGGTTTATTAACACATAATAATTTAATTCCAGATGTACTTAATATTGTTATTCACTTATATAACAACTTCCCTAAAGACTTCTCAGCAAAAGAACTTTCTTCTGCTATTGGAGCAATCGGAGAAGAATTCTTTGATGCTTTCTTATCTACTGAAATAATTACCATCAAATTAACTGAAACTACCCCAGATCAAGTACCTGCTGAATATAAAGAAAATATTCCTAATTTTGATTATTGGGTTGATCAATTTTCTAGAGAAGATTACTATGGCGGACAAGTTAGAGAAGAAAAAACAACTACTCCTGTAATTCAAAAAGTTGCAGAACATAGATACACATATCAATATGCTCACTATATTGGAATCTTCAACAAATATGGAGATGAAGTTAGAGTTGCATACGGAAAAAGAGCTTATGATATTAAATTATTAAGTGATTTTGAACCTGCTATTATAATCATTGCCGATTTCTTAACTGAATTAGCAACAAGTAACTTATTTAATGAATTAGTTGAAGATGCTATTACTGGTATTAGAGACTTACTTGAATATAAAGATGACGATGGCTCAGCATTAATGGGTCTTATTCCACCAAATGTTGTAGAAGTTATTGAAACTGTCTTATCATTCTTATTACCTCAAACAGCAGATTCAACTAGAGTTGTTACTGATGCAGTTGATGGAATACTTATCATTATCGGTAATATTCTTAATCTTAATTTAGTTGCTCAAGACGGTAAACCTGCAAGAGTTGATGCAACATTACTAATTCTTAACCTTATTGCTGGAAATATGGATGGGGTTATGAACATGCTAGTTGGTCATCTTGATGCTGATTCACTCAATGGCATTTCTGAATTATGTGTTATGGTTTACAACTACTTAATTGATATGAAATTAAGTAATATTATTACTGAAATAGTAAAAGGCCTTGGCGGAAATCCTGAACTTATTAAAAATGCTCAAGACTTCGCAGCATTTATTTCAAATGCTTTAATGATGTTTATTGATCCAGCTACAATTCCTCAAGCATAATTAGGATTACCTTAATAATGTTAAAACCGGGGCAACCCGGTTTTTCTAATAGAAAAATATTATCAACTCAACATTTTTATTAAAAAAAACGAACTATGCATTTAATTCAATTGTACATTTCTTTGTGGAATTATCGCACGATATCAATATACTAAAAGTAAGAGACAAAATTATGCGTACAATAACTGCAACAGAATTTAAAAACAACTTAGGAAAATATTTAGACCTTTCAAAGAACGAAGAAATATTAATTACTAAATATGGAAAGCCTATATCGAGACTTACCCCAATTAATTCAGATTCATGGGACGATTTTGTTAATGAATGGGATAACGTTCCTAGATTTGAAGTAGACGAATCTGATCCACGAATTGCACAAATACTAAGAAAATAATTTGAGAGTACTAATTGATACAAATATTTTCTTAGATATGCTCATGAGAAGAGATGGTTTATCGAAAAATCAGCAAAAATACCCCCGTACACCTCTAAGTTAAAGCGTAGGTCGGAGTAGTTCAAAAAAATCGCAACAGCAAATTTGCAAATGTTAAAAAATCCTTCTCTATTTCTATAGGACTAAATACATCTCTGAATTTCTTTAACAAAAAAAGGTGCCTTGGAAATATTGTCACTAAAACACGATGAGGTAGATTTAATTTCTATAAGCAAGCTTCTACTTGACTGTATTTTGCATTATAGTTTCAGATTTACTAATACAATTCCAATAATTCCAGAAATTATTCCTATTGTTTGATATATATTAATTCTTTCCTTGTTAAATATTATTCCATATAAAGCGAACAAGATAATTCCTAGTCCTGCTGTAACAGGGAAAAAAATAGAACCATCGATATGACTTAAGGAAATCATAACCAAAACATTATAGAATGCCAAAGTGATTCCAACTGCCAAAGTCAATAACGTTGTAATTAAGTTAAATTCATATGTAATTTTTTGTTTTGGTTTATACATTACTGCTCCAAGTAGTGTAATTAGTCCAGTAGTAATAAAGGAAATTGCAAGAAATTCATTGTTTTGTGTAGAGCAGTCTAAAGTATTAAAATAAGCTTGCACTACCTTACTAAAACCAGCAGATAAAAAAGCTAATATGACAAATAATATCCAAGATTTGCTTGGCTTTTTATCATTTTTCTGTCTAAAATTAAGTAAAATTAGTGTTATAAAAATTAAGGCAGTTCCAATTATTTTGTAAATGGTAACGGATTCATTTAAACACATAAAACTATATGATACTGGTAGGATAATACACATATTGCATATTATTGCTGTGATTGATGTTGGTCCATTCATTAATGATTTCATATATGTGAATTGATAGATACCACTTAAGATTCCAAAAATCACTCCGTAAATAACTGTTCTGTAATCTGGAATAGTTCTCCAAAAACACGCTGAAATAATTGCCGCACTAACAAAAGAAATTATTGCAACAAAAATTAATGTTCCTTTATCATCGATTTTTGTTCTTTTATTTAGTGCAGATTGAAAGAACGTTTTAGAGTCACATACCAGTGGGACAAATATTAATAACAAGTAAGGTAAAATCTGTTCCCAAGTCATACATTATTTATTTTATAAATAAATTAATTCATTTTAAAGTACTATTTAAGTATAATAATTATATGGATACATTTCGTTATTCTAATAAAATTAAATTTGCCAAGTTTAATTCTATGGTAAGTGGGCTTTTTGCAGTGACACCAACAACAAAATGGGATGTTTATGGAACTGATTTAGGTATCCCTGTTTACTCCGAAAAAGAAAAGAAACTTTGGTTCTTTTTTGGCGATACTTTTGCTACACCACTACCAAGTGATCAAAACTGGAGAGGAACCGTTGTTGGCAAAGTATCTAACTTAGATTTTTCTAAAGGTATAAATTTTGAATCATTCATCTCTGATAAAGATGGAAAAGCAATAAATTTAATTAAACATCATAAATGTAAAGATTCTGATTGTTTTGAGGTTACTAAAATTTGCCAGGGAGCAGTAGAAGTAAATGGCGTTATGTACGCTTTCTATCAATCTGTAAGAAGATGGGGAGAGCCTGGCTATTGGGATGTTAATTATTCTGGCGCAATTAAATCTAAAGATGGCGGTCAAACTTGGGAAAGAGATTATAATCTGATTTGGACCGGAAAAATTGAAAGATATGAAAAAGTCGTTGAACAATTAGCGAATGAAACTGCCGATATGGAAATTGCGGATAATCATGTGGATATCTATAAACATCATTGTGAAGCATTTTCTCAAATCTATCCTAAAAAGGATAAAGATGGTTACATCTATTTATTTGGTAGACGTGGCGGAAGACAATATGGTTTATCTGTGGCTAGGGTATTACAACAAAACATAGAAAAATTTGATGAAGTAGAATATTACGTTAATATTGACGGAAAAAGAGATTGGATTAAAGGTATTGAAGGAATAAAAGCATTAAACAAATATGAACTAGAAAGCTATATCTTGCCATTGCCGGTTAGTAATATAACTATTGCTTACAACGAATATATTAAAAAATATATTGCCCTATATTATAAACCATCAGTTGGTGTTGTGATGAGAACAAGCGATCAAATTTATGGATTATATGAGGATGAGATTTTACTTATTAAACAAGATGACAAACATTTGCCAAATACACCTTATGGCTTATATGGCGGATTTACACATGATTTAATGATGAAAAATGATGGAGAAGTAATGTATTTCATTATTTCTCAATGGAATAAAACAGTTTATTGTTCGGAACTATTTGAGGTTCACTTCAAATAATGGGGGAAAGTTTATGAAACTAGATAAAGAACAAAGAGAAATTATTAAAATTGAAGAGAAAAAACGTGAACTTTATCATAAAGAAATGATGAAGCAAGACCGTCGAAGTAGAAATCGTGTAAAAGTTGCTCCAAGTAACGATGTTATTATTTTTAAAAACATTAATAAAATTTATGATAACCATATTCAAGCTGTTTTTAATTTTGATTTAAGTATAAAAGAGAATGAATTCATTGTTTTAGTCGGACCTTCTGGTTGTGGAAAATCAACAACACTAAAAATGGTTGCAGGTTTAGAGGAAATTACTTCAGGAGATTTGTTTTTAAACGGTAAATATTCTAACGATGTTACTAGTCAAAATAGAAATTTAGCAATGGTCTTCCAAAGCTATGCTTTATACCCAACAATGACTGTATATAAAAACATCGCTTTTCCTTTAACTGTCAGACATGAAAAACATGATGTTATTGATAAAAAAGTTCGTGCAATTGCAAAAACACTTGAACTTGATGAAGAAATGTTAAAACGTAGACCGGCTGCTCTTAGTGGCGGTCAAAGACAAAGAGTTGCACTTGCTAGAGCAATGGTAAAAGGTAGCAATTTAATATTAATGGATGAACCATTATCTAACTTAGATGCCAAACTTAGAGTTGCTGTTAGAAGTGAAATTGTTTCCTTGCATAGAAAGCTTAATGCCACAACAATTTATGTTACACATGATCAAACAGAAGCTATGACAATGGCCGATAGAATTGTTGTCATGGATAAAGGATATATTCAACAAGTTGGAACTCCTCAAGAAATATATGACCATCCAGCTAATGTATTTGTTGCAACATTCATTGGTGCTCCTTCTATGAATATAATGAATGTTAATGTTGAAAATAATAAAGTTTCCTTACAAAATGGCGTGGATTTTTTACTAAATGAACAACAAATAAAAACTATAACAAAGTATTTTGAAGACGTGATTTTAGAAGTAAAAAACGATATTAAGAATAAAAAAGCCGAAAAAGAAAAACGTATTCATGATTTGCAAAATATTGGATATTTAAAAGATATTGATAAGTTTGATCGAGAAAGCACAAAGAAATTTGCAGAAATTAAAGCTGATCGTATGGCTTTAGACAAAAAGAATCCAAGTAGTGATGAATATAAATTATTAGCAGATAAAATTGTTGAAAAAGAACAAGCACTTAAGGAATATAGTCAAGCTCAAGAAAAGCTTATTAATGAAAAAGTCTATCGCAAATTAAGTGAAGAAAAACTTAAGGATGTTGTAGCTAAAGATTCCTATATTAAAATCTACAATTTAGAAATCTCTAGAATGGAAACATGTTTAGAAAAGTATAAACAACTTGTAACAAAAGGCGCTAAAGAATTAATCTTTGGTGTTAGACCGGAAGATGTTATCTTAACTAGTGAAAATAAAGACAGAAAACATTTGTCTAATGAATTTGATATTCATATTGATTTAGTTGAATTACTTGGTCATGAATATTATTTAACATTCAAAATAGGTGAAACCATATTAAATATTAAAGCAAGTGCAACTGAAGAAATACTTCCTGACACTGATGCAAAAGCAAATATCGATATGGATAAAATTCACTTGTTTGATCCAATTAGTAAACGAAGAATCTTCTAATTATTATTTTTATCGTTATTTTTATCTAGGTTCATTCCCTGATTAACAATTTCAGGATGAGCCTTTTTATTTATGTATTTATCAAATATCCAGTTTGTATATAAGATCTCGATTAACATAAAGAATGTAAATCCAAAGAAAATCATTAAAGCTGGAAAAATAGGAATAAAAAATGGAATAAATAGTAACAAAAATGGAATTAATGCAAATACTAATAATCCAAAAGTCCTAAATGGATGAGCGATAGCCATCAAGAAAGAGTTCTTACATAATCTTTTAAAACTAGAACTATATAAATTATTATGATTCAAAGCAATAAAAGTACACATACTAACTAATATGAAAACTGCGCCAGCAATAATAAAAGAAAGAACCGAAACTACTACCGGTGCAGAAACTAAAATGTATAAAGTGGTTACCCCTACACTAAATAAACATGCTAGTGAAAAGATAATAGAAACAAATAAATTATATTTCCAATTTCTTTTTAAACCAGTAAAGAAATCACGAGTAACATTTGTTTCCGGAACACCAGAAATTAGTTGTGACAAAGCATAATTAAGACCACCTAATCCTAAGAAAAGTGGAATATTTGTAATGAGTAAGCATCCAAATAAAGTTACTAAGTAAATTAAAGATGTAAACAAAATTGAATAATCTGGGTCACCCGGTTTAACTAATTGTATTGATCCATCTGCAACTAATGTTGGAACGCTACCAATTAATAACATAAATAAATAGATAGCAGCAATGGTAAGAATACCAAAAACCACAGTTAAAAGATTAAGTTTAACCATGTCCATTTTGTGATATTTAAATAAGACAAGGAATATCTCTTTTCTAGTTTTCGGAAAGACAATTTGTTTTTTACTCATAAGTTGTGATTAATAAGTCGAGAAAATTAAAAGCAAGAAGAGAAGTAACATTAGAATATATTGAAAATTCACCGCAATTCTTGCTTTTTTTAGCAATTCCAATATAGTAATCGTGACTTTCTTCAAATGTGATAAATTTATTAATTTTATAGTTTTTATCATTCAATTTAATAGCATATTTTATGTTATTTTGTTCATAAAAAGTATAAGAATCAGAATGAAAATATGAGAGTGATTTTTCATTAAACTCAATAAATATTTCATTGATTCTTGCTTTTAAAAATTCTTCATCTCTTAAAACAAAAAGATCATAGTCCTTCTCTCTAGCAGTATTATACTGAAAAGGATAATAAAAACTGTTAGGTTCAGAATAACTAGCTTCAATAGAAAATATATTGCTATTAAATTCTGCTTTTAAAGCATTAATATCAACATCTTTAAAGGAAGAAATAAATATTTTTACTAAATTAGATTGACGTGAACAAGAACTTAAAAGAGGAGGAATAAATAATAATAACGCTAGTTTGTTAAATTTCATTTTTTCGGAATTCCTAATTTAAGTATTGGTTGTTTAACCATATCTATTTTCTTATCCAAAATAGCAGTTAAATATCCTTTCATCCCTTTTATTTTATAATATAACAAAGTATTACCGTTATAATCTTCTGCATTTAAACATATTGCTTTTGCTTTATAGAATTCTTCTTTATTGGTAAGAATGGTTTTTCTATTAGTTATCACTCTAACACCCATTAAAGGGATTTTAATGTTGTCATTACTTCTGATTTTTAATGCCTTCTTAACTAAAGCAATATCATTTTCTTTAACTTCATTAACAATATCATAACGAGAAAGTATTGGAGTATTGTCTACTTTATGGAAATTAATATAGTCATAACCGACATACATAGTGACATCATCTCCAACATTAATTTTCTTATCTTTACTTAAATAGAAGAATAACGGTTCTTTTCTATCTTTAATTTCTACAAATATTGCGTTTCTATTAAATAAGTTTTTAACAAGAACTACCTTTCCAGTAATGGAAACAGAATCAGGAATTTCTTCAAGAGTAATGTTTTCTGTATCAAATGAAACATTTAATTTTCCACTCTTTTCTATAGAAGTAATTACTCTTTTTCCTATAGGATAGGTATGACTTTTTGAAGCAAGAGAGAAAACAATGTTTTTATCGTTAATTTTGTAATCTACATTTTTAATTGTAAGAGTTTTAGTTGTACCGAAAATTGATCTTTCACTTGTAGGATCAAAAAGCTTCATTTTTGCTGTATGAGCATATAATTCTATTGTATCTCCAATTTTTGGATTAACATCGTTTGGAATAAATACATCAATATTATTTCCTTCTGCGATTTTAACTTTAATTAATGTTTCACTACCAAATAATTCTTTGTAAAAAACTTCTCCATGAATCATAGAATAATGTTCTATGTGTTCTGGTTTACTCACTCTATAAGATGTTGGCCTAAATCCAACTTTTACCTCTTTTCCAACCATAGAATAATCAAGGAATTCATTAATCAAATCATTTGGAATATATAGTTTGTCATTATTTTTAAGTTCTACATATAATGAGCCTTTTTCTTCTAATAAAGTTCCATCAATTATAGACATACTTGGAGAACCAAAAAATGTAGCAACAAACAAATTACTTGGTTCATCATAAATTTCTTTTGGACTACCTATTTGTTGAATAACCCCAAGCTTTAAAACAATAATCTTATCTGCCATTGTCATTGCTTCAACTTGATCGTGAGTAACATAAATAAATGGCTTTTTAACATTTTGATGAAGCGATTTAATAACTTTTCTCATTTCTACTCTGAGTTTAGCATCAAGGTTAGAAAGAGGTTCATCAAGAAGGAAAACATCGTTATTTCTAACAAGTGCTCTAGCTAAAGCAACACGTTGTTTTTGTCCTCCAGAAAGTTGTTTTGGTTTACGTGAAAGATAAGCAGTAAGTTCAAGTTTCTCTGCCACTTCTTTTACTTTTTCATCAATTTCTGTTTTTGGAATTGAGGAAGTTTTATATCTAACTACTTCGCCAGCTTCATTTGTAATAGGAGTTTTGATTTTTTTAAGTTTCAATCCAAAGGCGATGTTTTCATATACAGTTAAATGAGGATATAAAGCATAATTTTGGAAAACCATAGAGATATTTCTATCTTTTGGATGAACTTCATTAATTATTTTTCCATCCATTTTAATAGTACCAGTAGTAACTTCTTCAAGTCCTGCAAGCATTCTTAAAAATGTGGATTTGCCACAACCAGATGGACCAACTAATACGGTGAATTGTCCTTTTTCAATTTCAAAAGAAACATCTTCAATAGCGTGGACGCCACCTTCGTATAGTTTGTTAATTCGATGAAATTCAATATATGCCATAATTTCTCCTACTGAAAAGTTATTTCAATAAATGACGGATTATATGCTGGTAACCAAGTAGAACAAAGCATATACATTTTCTTACCATTTTCCTTTTGCAAAGCTTCCATACTTAATGGTGCATAGAATGCTCCATTTGGAACAATTCTATTATCATTACCAGGAAATAATGTAATTTTTTGTTTATATGGTCCATCAATTTTATCAGCAGTATACATCATTGCATAACCACTTGCGCAAGTCATCATGCACCATTTTTTAAGATAAGCATTATAGAATGCACTCATTTCACCAAATGCAACTGAAACTAATTCTGTAACACTCTTATCTCTAATAAATGCTAAACCATTTTTACCTTTTTTATAAACTGCTTCACCTTCAGAATTATAAGTACCAGTAAAGTATTCATATTCTTCGAACACTTCAATATTTTGTTTTAATACTCTACCTAATTTAACACCATGATTACGGTATCCTCCTTCACAAAATAGGTAAATATAACCATCTTTACCATCAAGAGGGAAGATTTGTGTAGCATCAAAACCATAGTGATCTTCTATATTAATTGTTCCTACATTAGGAGTGTTAAAAACATCTTCATTAATTAATCCTTGGATTTTCTCTTTGCTGTTTCTACTTTCAGGATTCACCCAAGTCAAATCATATACTCTAGCCCATGTTTTACCATAATCAGTAGATTTAATACATCCACCATAGTTCATCATGTTATCTTGAGGAGCGTTCCAATCATGCATTGAAAAATAATACATATAGATTGTTCCATCAACATCTATAATACCTGTCGGAATTTTAGTAATTTCATTAACTCCATTATTGTCGTGGTGCCCATTAATTGGACATTTTATATATCCAGCATCGGAGCAAACGAATTCTTCTAAAGTAATTCCATCACTTAAGTCTTCAGTATCTGGGCAAGTTCCAATAACATTACTTCTCCACATACCTGTATGAGAAGTGGTAGAAGAGAATGTATCACCAAAATAGAATTGGAATTGATTTATCTCTTCAACATAAACTGGAAAACCTAAGTCACAACCACCAACACCAATTAAATGCGACTGACCTGGTGAATATTGTCCAGTAGCAAATCCTAGATTTTTAATGTTATGTACTTTACGGTCATAAGAAATAGTTTCTTCTGGTGGCGGTACTGGTGATGGAGCAGGATTATTTGCTCCACATGATGCAACTAAAGAAATAGATGCAATTAATAATGGAAATAATAGTTTTTTCATATTAGTTAACCCCCTAGTTATTTAAAAGTCACTTCATATAAACTTGGGTTATAACAAGGAATCCAAGAAGAAGTGAATATATACATTTTCTTGCCATTTTCAGCAAGCATTTTAGCGTGAGTTTGAGGAGCATAAGCACTAACAATTGGCTTTCCAGTAGTGCTACTAATTGGACATATCTCATCACCTTGAGTATAGATTAAGTATGTTTCATTATATGGACCATAAACCTTATCAGAAAGAAACATTCTAACTCCTCCAGTAGTTGAAGTTAGTAAACAATATTTATTTAAATATGGATTATATACCACACTCATTTCACCGAAATTCATTGTCGTAATCTCAGCTTTAGTATTGTTATATAACGCTTTAAGACCATCATATCCTTTTAAATAGGTAGGATTTCCATCATTATCATATCCTTGCATATATTCGTATTCGTCCCACTTTTCAATATTTGTAGGAGTAACACGAGCAAGTTTTAATGGATGATTACGATATCCACCTTCTAAGAATAAATAAATATAACCATCATCAGCATAATATGGACAAATTTGAGTAGCATCAAAACCAAAATGATCTTCAATGTTTACTACATTTTCATCTAATGGAGTATTAAAAATATCTTCATTAATAAGTTTAGTAATAGATTCTTTGCTATTATTGCTTCCATAACTACCATCAGGAGAAAAGTTAGTCCAAACTAAATCATAAATTCTTTCCCATGTTTCTCCATTATCGCTAGATTTAACACAACCACCAAAATTCATGCGATTATCTAAGTTAGCGCTCCAATCATACATAGAGAAGAAATACATATAAATTGTTCCGTTTACAAATACTAGTCCAGTCGGAATTTTAGTAACTTCATATTGACCGTCACCTGAATGATGGCCATTTATGATAGGTTTTAGGTATCCTGCAGCGTTTTTAAGGTAATCATCAAGAATTAATCCATCCGCATAGTTAAAGTCGCTAGAAACGCACGCTACATTACTTCTCCATTGACCTGATTGATGGTTTTGAGAGAATGTATCACCAAAAAAGTAATTCATCTTACCAGTTGTTTCGTTATAAACTGGATATCCTAAATCGCAACTACCTAACCCAAATTCCATTGTGTTATAAGGAGCTTCGGCGCCAGTAATATATCCAATTCTTCTTACATTTAAAATATGTTCATCTTTAGAGAAGTAATGTGGATCAACTCCACCTCCACCACAGCTTGTTATTGGTAGAGCAGTTAATAATAATGCAAATAAGACAAATCTGATTTTCATAATTAATTCTTTTCAAATTCTAAATGTACCGTAATTGGGTTATAAAGAGGAATCCATTGAGAGAGGAGTAAATATACATCCTTCCCATTATTTTTTGTTAAGGTCTCATGTGTCATTGGCGCATACATTCCTACAATTGCAAGTTTAGGATCATCCTTATCTGCAATCTTGATAAAATCTTTATATGGTCCAACAAGAGTGTCGCTCATAAACATATATAGACCAGCTTCAGTATTTCCTTCATTAGGTTTATCTGTAGTCATAAATATGCAGTATTTCTTTAAGTACTCATTATAAATTAATGACATTTCTCCTGAATTAGCATCACATACATTAGGGACTTTACCTAAATGCATCATTCTTCTAGCCTTATCGCCTTTTTCAAATATAGCTTTTCCATTTTCGTATCTTATAAGGTATTCATACTCAGAATATTTCTCAATATCTTCGTATTTAACTCTCCCTAGTCTAAGAGGATTATTTCTATATCCACCTTCAGCAAATAAATATACATATCCATCTTTCCCATCATAAGGAAATATCTGAGTGAATGAATGATTTAAATGTGATTTAGGTTCAATTTTCTTTTTTATTGGTTTGAAATTATTGTCCTCATTCATAATTTCTATAGCAATTGGCTTACTTAGATCATTTAAGAATGTGACATCATTTACTTTTTCCCAAGTTTTACCTTGATCAATTGATTTACATAATCCACCTAAATTCATTCTTCTATTTGGAGCGTATTTCCATTGATGCATAGAGAAATAATAGAAATAATAAACTCCATTGACCTCTATTGCACCCGTAGGTATACGAGTTACCTCATACTTGAATTTATGATGTCCTTCGCTAAGAACATGAGCTTTGTTTTCTAAAGTGTTTAGGAAATGATCGATAATAATTTGACCTTTATCATTAAGCTCTTTAACTAAACACATTGAGTTACTTCTCCAGTCATACTTAAAATTATTTTCTTGAAAAGTATCACCAAAGAGTAAATAGAGTTTATTACTTACTTTATCGTATAAAGGAAAACCTAAATCAATGCCACCAACTTTATATTTTTTGGTGTCGTTATAACCTAGTTCTCCCGAGAAAATTCCATTAAATTCGTAAGTTTTAACTCTAATAGACATATTTAAATTATTTTTTCTTTGTGAAGACAACTTCTACTAAGTTTGTCGAATATAAGTTACTTGTCCATTGGCAAATAAACATAAACATTCTTCTGCCATCGTGATCAAACATAACTTCATGAGTAGATCCACCATATAAATTAGGAATATTTCCTTGTCCTGCGATAGTAAAAGCAGTTCCAAATGTATATGGATTTTCCATCAATCTCATAACCATATTTGATTGAGCTTGTAAGTAAGTGACCATATATTTTCCATAATATGGATTATATGAAAAGTTAAGTTCGCCACATTTTGGATCGATAACATAACATGAATCTTTATCTTTAATAAATTTTAATCCATTCATACCTTTAATATATCTTGGATTATTAGAGTTATCTAAACCTGCAAAATATTCGTATTCATTAATATTTTCAAAATTAGACTTAAGGACTCTTGCCATACATGTTCCGCTTTCTCTTCCACCTCTAATACCATAGATGTAAATGTATTCATCTCCGATATCTAATGGATGAATTTGTGAGAATGATTCACCTGGTTGACAGACAAAATCATCAGTATGTGCTAACCATTCAAGTCCAGGAACAACAGTCCAAGTAACGCCTTTATCAGTGGATTTAACTACTCTAGAACAGAATGTATCCCACATGCCATTTCTAACAACTCCTGGATAATCATGAGTTTGGTTAAACGCATAAACTTCCATATAAAATAAATAATAAATTCCGTTTACAACAATTCCACCAGTAGGAATAGTAGTTCCTGCTTTTTTAGAACATATACTTTCTGGAGAAGGAGTCCATCCGTTTCTTCTTGCAACACTATTAGTAACTGGGGTAATTTGTCTAGTAGCACCAAATGAACCATTAAGTGCGCCTTCCCACATTACACCATTACTAAAGTCAAAATTAGAAGTATATAAAGTAACATTGCTGTTCCATTCTCCACCCATCATATGTTGTGGATAAGAGTCTCCAAATGTAACAAATAATTTTTTAGCTTCTGAATCATACCAAGTAAAACCTAGATCTGTACCACCACATCCATATTGAGAAGTATCAACTACAGAATTTAATCCTGCAGCTCTAGAATGAACTCTTGCATATTGAATGTGCCTTGTGCCATCGACACACCAGGAATCTTGTGGATTAACTGGGAATGGATCTACTGGATCTGGTGGAACTGGAGAAGGATTATTTCCCCCTGTAGAACCACAGCCTGTGAGAAGACTGATCGCAAAAAATGGTACTAATGCGAACAATAATCTTGCTTTATTCTTCATTATTTTCTTTCCTTTCTAACTAACTGTAGGGAGGGAGAAGCTCCCCCTCCCAACAATTTAATTATTATTTAGATAATTTATTTATCTTCTTTGCGTTTTTTAATAGCAATTAATCCAACACCAAGTGCAGAAATAACCGCTAAGACTCCGCTAGTAGCAATAATAGAACCGCCACAGCCTTTTTTCGCAGGTGCTGGTGCTGGTGCAGCTACGATTGTTAATTTATATTCGAGTTCGAGATATTGTCCACTGCCATCTGTTAAGATGATATAGACTTTATGTTCGCCCACTTTTAAACCATCAAGATATGATTGTTTGAGATTAACTGTAACGCTTGTTTTATCTTCATCTGCTGTGTAATCAACACCTTCTGTGAGATATCCAGTTAATGAATCGACTGCAACGCTATCGAGCATACCAACATCAGTTAAGTTAGCAACGATATCCAAACCTGCAAGAGTACCTTTTGTATAGCTACCACTTGTAGTAACCAAGTCACCAAGTTTCTTATTCCATCTCTTTAATGAGACATTTGTAACTCTAAGTTCTTGTTCAGCATTACCGTTATACATCATTAAGAATCTAATTGAGTTAGTTGATGTAGTAGTTGCTGTATCAATTCTGAGTGAAGTTTCTACGTGTGTATAACCATTTTCTAATTCAGTATATTTGATTGGCCAAGTTCTATATTTAGCAGCTGGTTCTTTAGTAACTTCTGGTTTGGAGTTATTTAATGGAATTAAGTGATAAGAAGTATTTGCACTTCCAACCCATGAAACATCGACTGCTCCATCAGTTGTTGCTCCACCAGTGTATTTGTAATCAAATGCAAATGTAACAATTGTATCGACTACAATCTTCTCTGGGTGATAAATAACAAATGATGAGGAATAGCTCTTTGTTGAACCTTCTGGTTTCTTGAATTGTAATGCGTGGCCGTCGCCTTCTTCAATGACAACTCCGCCATCATCATATTGGACTGCTCCCCATGCATATTGTGTTTGTTCTTCTTTCATTCTGTAACCAGGTTCAAGATCCATGAAGTCACCACCAAAGACTGTTTCTTCTAAGACATAGTCATTAACATCTGGTAAATCTTCTTGAACGTGAGTGATTTCAATAGTGAATGTTCTTGGTGCTAAACCAATAAGAGTGAATTCATGGATTCCATCACTATAGTACATATTTAAGAAGTCTTTATGTATAATAACTGTTCCGGTTGGGAGATCGAAATCATAGTCTTCACCTTGCTCTAATTCATAACCAACAGCATCTTCGATAGAAATTGCTGTAGCACCTTTTAAATCGGTAATTTTGAATTTAACGTCTTTATCTTCTTCTTCAATGAATGAGAAGCTATAAAGATCACATTCAAATACTGGTCTATTATCAACTGGAGCTGAAATTTTTCTAAGTTCAACATTATCAATATCTAATGTAGCACCAATTCTACCGTTAGTATTTGCCCAGAATTGGAATGAATCAACACTGTCCGCGTATGCTTGTGTTAATTCAATGCCTTCGTTTGGATAACGGAATGAAACTGTAGTCCATTCACCAACTGGAGCAGCATTAACTTGTGCAGTTAAATCTCTTTCGATTCTGCCCATTGGACTATAGAATGCAAAGCCAACGTTATCAGTTGTTCCAAATGCATCATTTCTTCTAACATCTAATTCAACAAGATATTCTCCTGCTGGGATACCTGCTGGCCATGAGCCATTAAAGTCATTTAAGAATGAACAGAAATCAGCAAATGCAACATCTCCAGCTTCAGAATAGTTGAGTCTTAAGAATTGGTTGTAATCAGATTGTCCTTTTGTTCCTTCATGAGTCCATAAGACTTGTGAATCTCTACAACCAATTTTTCCTGAGTGTTGATTGCTCCAACCAGAGAAATCACCTTTTGAAAGATCGATGTTTTCAAATCCAACATCTTTGAAAATGTTGTCACCAAGAATACCTGCACTGCAGGTTCTAAATTTCATATCTTTGATATCAAGATAGGTGTCTTGGCCACCATTAAGAATCCACATATGGATACCATCAACTGGTCCAATTTCTGGATCTGTGAAGTCAATTTTGATTTTAACTTCTGCCCATTGTCCTTTAACTAATTGACCAACGAAGACATTTTCTTTAATTCTGGCGCCTTGTGCAGTGTTCCAAAAACCAAGACCAATGTTATCTCCTTTGTAATCAGCATCTAATCTCATTGTGGCTGAGAACATATATGTTCCGCCTGTTTTTTCTGTGCTGTCGAAAAGGAAATAGCCATTGTCACCACCTGCAACAGAGGTCATGCGCATATAACCATCTTCATCTGTGATAGCATTAGTACCCCAAACGCCTTTTACGCCACTGAAGTAATTGTGTTCGCCATATATATCAACTGATTCAGCATGTGCGCCTAGTGCGACATTCATAACTGGTTGTGCAGTTAGGCCAATTCCCATTGCAGCTCCAGCGATACCAACGAACGCGAGACTTAATAATTTTTTCTTCATAATTTTCCTTTCTTCTGCGATTATAATTTGCAGACTTATTAAGTTTTTCAAAAAATAAATTAGCTATGTTTATTTAATGATTTTTACATCCTCCTTCTGAATAATATTCTTCTCGCTTAAGATATTATCATCCACTGGCATTCTCTCTTGAACTGGAAGCATTTCTTCGCGGTAAGTTGCTTCCCCTTCTTGATACCAATACGCAGTAGCGGAGAAATCGTCACTACGGTGATTAGCGTGACCATGTTCAATAGTTACTCTAATCTCTTTTTGGAAAGGAATTGGATCGAGGATGTGATAACGATAATATGTTATTTTTCCTTTCCAATTTGGTTTTCCAGGCATAATTACTCCATGATATGGAGCGTTATATTCTTGAGTTGGGCACCAGGAAGTATTGAAATAATCTTCAGTACCTGTCCCATTTAGCGTTGGTAAAGGATCACCATCGATAAATATCATATCGTCGCCTTCTCCAACCCAATCCCACTCACTATGTGTTGATAAATTATGAATATTGAGGTTAACACCACAATAGTGTCCTTTTCCGGTGGTATGAAGGATTAAAAAGTTATCTTCTCCTTTAATATTTGACCCACCAAAACAGAAATCAAAGTTATCTTTTGCTCTATTTTCTTCACTAATTCCCTTGCATGGACAAACTCTTCTCCATCTTGCATGGAATCTCATCGGTTCATCGTGTTCTCTTTCTTCATAATCAATATAGAAATATAAAACTAATGTAGTCATACATTCATTTGTGACTTCAAATCTGGCTTTCTTAAATGGCATTGGCCACCAAGAATTAAAACCTCTTCCATTTTCTGGAGACATTTGAAGTGGAACACTAACAAAGTTATGGCATAATCCATGTCCCATGCCAAAGAAATCACCTAATGGTGCTTCTACGGCCGGTTGTTTTTGATCATCCCAATAAATTCTAAGAATAACTTTTCTTAAAGCGTTCTTTTCAATTTCCCATTCAGGTTGTAAAAAGTTACTAATAGTGATCCAAATATGTCTTACAATACCTGGTTTATCTATTTGACCAAAGGTCATTGTTTCATTAGGTTTAACGTAGAATCTATCATCATTACCACCTGTACGGTCATAACTTGATAGTCTTTTTCTTTTAAAATCTAATGGTTTATAAATGTTTGAAATGTTTGATAATTCCATAACCTCTCCTCCTATTTAAGACCACTTACTGCAATACCTGCGATAATCTTCTTTTGGAAGATGATAAATAAAGTAAGTGGAATAATTATTGATAAAATTGTAGCGGCAATAACAATGCCGTATTCTCCAGAGTAAGTGGAGTTAAGAATTCTAATAACCTGCATAACTTGAGCAATTTCTGAGTTATTTACAATAGTTAATGTTGGCCACATAAAGGAGTTCCAATATCCCATAAAGACTGATACACCAATAATAACCATTGGAGTAACGGACATTGGAAGGAAGACTTTGAAGAAAATCTTAAACCTTGAACATCCATCAATGATTGCGGCTTCTTCTAAACTTCGAGGAATTCCATAGTAGAACTGCCTAAAGAAGAAGATGTTATACGCACTAACTAAACCAGGAATAATTAAAACCAATAGCGTATCCGTCATTTGCAGCACACTAACAACTCGTATTGACGTTAATAAAATCGTAATTCCTGGAATAAACATAGTTATCAGGAAATAATACCAGAGGAAATTTTTACCTCTAAATTCGAAATTTGCGAATACATATGCAGCAAACATATTAACTAATAAACTTAATACAACTGCGATAACACTAACTAAGAAAGTGCTACCAATAGAAGAAATGAAGTTATAATCGTTAACTAAATTTGAAGTGAATATTTTTTCAAAATTCTTTGTATAGAAAACTTTAGGTAACCACTCATTTGGAATAGCCCAAATTTCTGCTTTATTTTTAAATGCTGCAGGTAGCATCCAAATAATTGGAAAAAGTATAATTGCAGCAACAATAAGGCAAATTAGTGTGAAGACTATAGTTTTGACAAGTTTACGAACGTTTACATTTCTCATATTATGCGTCCTCGCTTCTCTTAGTCCTTAATGTTTTAAAGACAACAATATTAACTGCCATAATAAGTAACATTAAAATAATAGCTCCAGCAATAGTAACGTTATCTGGTCTTGATGGATCTCTAAATGAATTAAATAAATACAAAACTGGAGTCAAAGTGGTGTCTAAAGGAGCACCACCAGTCATCATCATTGGAATTTCCATCATCTGCATATACGCGGTAACCATATTAATAACTAACAAGACTGTATAATTTTTCATGTTAGGAATGGTGATATAAATCATTTTTTGGAATGAATTAGCACCATCAACGTTAGCAGCATTATAGTAATCTTCTGGAATATTAATTAAACCAGCGTACATAACTAAAGTGTTATATCCAAAACCAAGCCATAAAGTAGGAGCAATAATGGCAATGTAAGCTAGTGGAGTTGTGGATGTGAATGAAATAGGATCTTTATCTAGTAAGACACAAATTGAGGTAATCAGACCACCACCATAGTTAAAAATTAAGTTAAAAATAACACTAGCGATAATTCCTGAAATAAAGAACGGAACATAAATTAATACTTTCACTACTTTTCCAAACTTGTTATTCATTGCTCTAAGCACACAAGCGAATAAGAATGAGAAAATTAATAGTAAAGCAGAAATAATTGCCGTCATTATTAAAGCATTCAAGAATGATTTGAGATATAACTTATCCAAAGTGAATAAGTAATTATAGTTTTTAAATCCAACCCAAGCCCCAGTGTTATAGTCTTGGAAACTTCTTACAACTGCAAGAACTAAAGGCAAAATGACGAAAACGGAAAGTAAAACGAAAGCTGGTAAGAGCATTAAATACGCGGTTTTGCTTCCACGGTATTTAAAGCGATTATGACGCTTCTTATTTACAACCTGATATTCGTCAAATGTGTATTCCATATACTATTTATTCTGGTTTTTTAGGAAAATCTGGGGAATTAATAATCTCGCTAATAGAAGAATAACAAGCGTTAATAGCATTAATAATTGGTGCTTCTGGGTTTAAAGCAACAGTTTCAAGCATGTTAGTAACTGCACAAGCAATAGACCATGGATAAATTGCTTCTGGGATTGCTTTGCTTGCAACACCATCAATAACGTCAACCCATTCTTTCATTGAAGGAGTAACGTGCTCAGAAATATAGTTTGCAACTGATTTAGTAGCAGCAGCTTTTGAATAGTAAGCTGCTTGGAAATAACCAGCAGTTCTTTCTGCACTTTCTGCAAAGAACCACTCAATGACTTTAGCTGCTGCTTCTCTATGGGCGGTATCGCTTTGAGAAGAAATAGCATATGTCCATCCACCATTAGAAGCGGTTACTTTACTTGTATCACCACTCTTAGTAGGAATAACTGCAACACCAATATCACTAGCTTTTTCTGGGTATGTATGCATAATTTCAGCAATTGACCAACTACCACCAAATGTCATTGCGAGTTTGTTCATCGTTAATGCTTCAATAATATCGTTATAGCTTCCTTTTGGAGAAACTGCACCTTGTGGCACATAACCATTAATGTATAGTTTTTGCCAGAATTCGCATAAATCTTTATAACCACTATCAGCTGTAACTAAGCATTGTTTCCAGTCTTCTGAAATTGCAAGGCCATTTGTTAAGTTATATTGCATTCCATAAGTTGCCCATCCTGCGGCAGATCCAATTGGAATACCAACACAGTATTGAGCTCTTTTTAAGGTTGGTTTAACTTTTGCACAAGCATCATATAACCAATCCCATGTAAGTTTTCCATCTTCTGGAACAGTAACATTAGCCCTTGCAAGAGCGCTCTTACTGTAATAGAAGAGGGTACTTGGTTCGGTTAGTTGTGGATAACTCCAAAGATGGCCTCTATATGTCATCATATCTTTAACATTATCTTTAATATCATCAAGATATTCTTGTTTGATTAAACCTTCTAATTGAACTGCATCTCCTGTCTCAACTAAATCATTAAAGATGTTTCCATATGAACACATAAAGATATCAGGTGCTTGGCCTTGTTCTTTAGCAACTTTATAAGCATCTGTGTAAGCTTCATCTTCAAAGAATTTGACTCTTAATTGAATACCATCTGTCATATTGGAGTTAAATTCACTAACTCTACTATTCATATAGTTATTGGACCATTCTTCAAAGTTACGAAGATACATTGTAACTACAGTTGCTCCAGGTTCTTCTTGTTCTTTTTTTGATCCACATGAAGCTAACAGTGGAATTGCAATAAGAGCAGGAAGCAACATTTTGAGTACTTTTTTCATAAATTTTTTCTCCTTCTTTTGTTTAATTTATTTCTTTTCACCTTCACGCAATTGGCCTAAGGTTCCGCCTGGATGCCATTTAACATATTGTTTTGGCGAGACTTTAGCGTCTTCTTGAAGAAGAACACTTAAACCCATTAAAACAAGTAGTTCAGCAATAATTGAAGTACGAGGAGCTCTATTTAATGGGCCTCCTTCATTATCAATATGTGCTAATAGATGAGCATCACTCATCTTAGCAAGTTTGCTTGAAGCATTTCCGCTTACGCCTATAATCTTGCAGCCATTATTTTTAACTGCGTATAAGGTGTTAATTAATTCACTTGTATTTCCGCTGTTGCTTATAGCGATAACAACGTCTCCAGGAACAAGTTGACCTGAGCTACCATGAGCAGCTTCTGTACCATGTAAATAGTAAGCAGGAGTACCAGTAGAAGAGATTAAAGAAGCAAAATATTGAGCGATGTGTGATGGTTTTCCAATACCAGTAACATGCACTCTATTATTGTTTTCTTTTGCCTTTAATATGATATCTAAAGCATCCTTATATAAATCTCTATTTATGCTAGATAATGTACGATCAAATTCAAATGTCATGGTATTCTTGAAGACTTCTAAGGCATCTATTGATTGTTCTTTACAATCGTTAAATAATTTAACGATATGTTTGTATTCAGGATCTTTTAATGTAATAAGATATTCTTTAAGTTCATCATAAGTGCATAAGGATGGCATTGCGCCCATTCTTTGCACAGTTAAACTTCCAACTGCGTTAGCAATATAAATACTATCTTTAACTGAATAGCCTTTACTTAGTGAAGAAACAAATGCTCCAATAAAGGAATCTCCAGCAGCAGTAGGATCAACTGATTTAACATTTTTAACACTTTCAACAAAATAATTTTCTTCTTTATTAATAAAACAAGAACCATTACTTCCGAGAGTAATAATTAAATTTGATAAACCTTTGTTGAAAAGTATTTTGCTTCCTTTAAGAATGGATTCTTTATCTAAAGCACCATCTTTTGTAGTAACTGAGAATCCAGTTTGATCAAAAAATTCGTGTTCATTTGGCATCAAGAAGTCGATGTTTTTAATAAATTCATCACTTATTTTTTTACTTGGTGCAGGGTTAACGATAACTTTAACTCCCTTTTCATGAGCAATTTTTGCGAGATATTCATTTACTTCCATTGGAATTTCAAATTGAAGAATAATGAAGTTATAATTTGTAATTTCATCTTCCAAAAATTTGACATCATCAACTGTTAAACGGAAGTTAGCCCCTGGGGTAAGAAGAATTCTATTTTGATAATTTCCGTTTTTATCTTTTTGTAAGATGATTGAAGAAACTCCAGAATTTCCTTTGTCTTGGATAACGTTTTCAACATTGACATTGCTTTTTGCACAAGTTAAAACCAATTGCTTACCAAAACAATCGTCTCCAACTTTACCAATGAGAGTTGTATCACTATTTAATCGAGCAGCTTGAACTGCTTGGTTAGCGCCTTTTCCTCCATCAGCTTGACTAAATTTGTTGCCTAAAACCGTTTCACCTTCGTTTGGGATTTTATCTGTCTGTACAATTAAATCCTTAACAAATGAACCAACGACTAAAATTCGTTTTTCCATACTAATAAGTCCTTTTTATATATAAAGTATACTTCGCAAGTGTGTGAAAAAAAATGTATTAATTTGTTATTATTTTAGTTCAATAAAGTACAAATATATGTTTAAATATAGATATGAAAATGCACCTAAAAGACTCTGCTGAGCGCAGACATTACATAGTAAAACGCTATGATACAGTAGATACTAAAATTCAAACTTTATATGCTGGAGAATTTAAGGCTTCTTTAAACAAAAACATTCCTTCTCATTCACATACATTTCTTGAAATCATGTTTGTATCTAGTGGAAATGGTCAAATTACAATTGATAAAAAAATACATGATGTTCAGATGGGTGACATAGTAATTTACTATCCAAAACAACAACATGTTGAGTGGAGTGTCAAACCTAATGTTATGTCTACATTATTTTTCTCAGTTAAGCCTAATTCTCAGCTAAGATTAATGTTTAAAACTGCATCACCAGGAAATGTGCTTCATGTTCAAAACGAATATAGAGATTACTATAGTGTTTTTACTCTTTTAGTCAAAGAAGCAAAAAATGAAAATAAAAATTATTTTGACAAAATTGTTAACTGCTTAGCTAAAACAATTATTTTAAAAATTTTGCAACATTCAAGTTTAATTGAGGCAAAAGAAACAAACGAAACAGTTAATCGCATTAAAGACTATATCGATGAGCATTATTTAGAGGATTTATCTTTGATCAATCTATATAAAAAGTTATACATTTCTGAGTTTTATGGCTCACGTTTATTTAAACAATATATTGGTACAACTCCTGTTTCTTATATTATTTCAAAACGTATGAGAGAAGCCCAAAACATGTTAGGTAATACAAACGAGACAATTACATCTATTGCATATAAATTAGGATATAAAGATATTTACTATTTTACTAAGATATTTAAAAAAGAAGTTGGAGTTTCTCCTTCAGCATATAGAAAATCAATAAGCAACAAATAAAAAAAGAGTTGTTGTTCAACTTTGAAGTCATTAACAACTCTTTTTCTTTTAATTATTATCTTCTATCTGAAGGAAGTTTGTCGTGAACAAATAGTGCCATGACTGCTTTAGCAGTATGAATTCTGTTTTCAGCTTCTTGATAAACAACTGATTGAGGTCCATCAATAACACTGTCAACTACTTCATTAACTCTATCTGCTGGAAGAGCATGCATATATCTACATGTAGGTTTTGCAAGCTTCATCTTTTCTTCAGTACATTTCCAATTCTTTAATGCGAGTAATGCATCATCAACAACTGTGGTAGATTGGTTAGTAACCCATGAACCCCAGTTCTTAGGGAAGACAACATCTGCATCTCTATATGCCGCATCCATATCATGAGTAATAGTTAAACTACCACCATGTTCTTTAGCATTCTTTCTTGCTTTTTCAATTACCCAATCAGGTAAATCATATCCTTCAGGATAAGCAAGAGTTACATCGATTCCATAACGTGGGAATAATAAGACTTGTGAAACTGGAACAGAAATTGGTTTTTTATGAGTTGTAGCCATAGCCCAAATAACTGAAACCTTTAAGTGTTCTGTCTTACCAAACTCATCTTCAATAGTCATTAAATCTGCTAATGCTTGCATTGGATGATATAAATCACATTGTAAGTTGATAATTGGTACTGTTGACCATTTAGCCATTTCACGAATATATTTGTTTCCAAGACCCCAGTTACAATATCTGCAAGCAATCATATGTCCAAAGCTTGAAAGAATTGTTGCTGTGTCTTTAGCACTTTCTCCATGAGCAATTTGCATCATAGATGTGTCTAAGAAAGTAGCGTGTCCTCCAAGTTGAGCCATACCACTTTCAAATGAGTTTCTAGTTCTTGTTGATTGTTCAAAGAACATTAAGAAACCTGTTTTGTTTGTTAACCATTCTGTTGGTTCATTTGCATAGAAAGCATCTTTTAAGTCTCTTGAGACTTTTAACATATAGTCAATTTCTTCTTTTGTAAAATCTTCTAATGTAATAAGGTGTCTACCAGCAAATCTTGGTTGAATTTTTTCCATTATTAATTTATCTCCTTAAAAATTCTTATTTTTTCAAATTCTCTAAATATAGAGTTGGCATAACAGCATATATTGCAGCACAAATAACAAGGTCTTGTTTTCTTGTTTTTTCATTTGGTGCATGTGCTTCTTTTTCATCACCAGGGCCAAATCCTAAGCAAGGAATTCCATATCTTCCCATAATAGAAACTCCATTAGTTGAGAAAGTCCATTTATCAATAACTGGAGCTTTCTTAAATAAACCTTCATATCCTTGTTTCATTGATTGAACATAAATACTTTCTTCTGGAATAACCCAAGTTGGGAAATAGCATTCTGTTGGATATAAAAGTCCAGTATAGCTAGGTCTTTCATATCTATACATAGAAACTACTGCTTTTGCTTCTTTTACTCCTGGTAGAGCTTCAATTTCTGCAATTGATGTTTTATCGTTTTCGCCAACAGTAAGTCTTCTATCAAGAGAAATCCAACATCCATCAGCAACAGCACATCTACTTGGTGATTTATGGAAAATTTGAGAAATTGTAACTGTACCTTTTCCTAAGAATGGATCATATGCAAGTCCGTGTTCATTGAGGTCTTTAACTTGTTCAATGATTGGAGCCATTTTATAAATTGCATTATCTCCTCTTTCAGGTGCACTACCATGGCAAGAAATACCACGTACAGCAACCTTAATTTCCATTCTTCCACGATGGCCTCTATAAATTTGACAACTTGTTGGTTCAGTAGATACAACAAATTCTGGTCTAATTTTGTCTTCTTCAATAATGTATTGCCAGCAAAGTCCATCACAGTCTTCTTCTTGAACTGTACCAGTAATAACTAATGTATAGTCATCTTCAAGGCCTAAGTCTTTAATAATTTTAGCGGCATATACCATTGATGCCATACCACCTTCTTGGTCACTAGCACCACGTCCACCAATATGGACATCATCTTCAAATCCTTTATATGGATCAAATGTCCAGTTTTTGATTTCTCCAATACCAACAGTATCGATATGGGCATCCATACCAATGAGGTGTTTACCATGTCCGATATAACCTAAAATGTTTCCCATTGGATCAATAACAACTTTATCAAATCCAACTTTTTCCATTTCTTCTTTAATTCTTAAGACAACTTCTTTTTCTTCGCAAGATTCCGAAGGAATAGCAATCATATCTCTTAAGAATTTAGTCATATCTGCCTTATAGGACTCAGCCTTTTTAAGGACTTCTTCAAATGAAACTTTCATTAAATTTCTTTTCCTCTCATTTCTTTAATCTTCTTATCATATTCATGGATTTTGTTATATTCATCTTCCCAGAACTTCATCTCTCTCATAGAGTCGAGATATTTTTGAGAATATCCAAATTTTAACCAGTCTTTTTCTTTTTGTGTGAACAAGACTTCTTTAGCTTCTTTTCCACGTGTATCTAAAACTTTAGAAGTATCTGCACCTGCGAATACGTCTAAGAACCATCTATCTAAGACGTTAGGTGTAACTTCAAGTTCACGATTATGAAGATCTTCCATAACTGATGGATATCTATCAAAGCTATCTGTAGCAATAGTAACTACGTTATCTTGAGGTCCAAGTTTTAAATATTTAGCCATCTTAATAGCACCTAAGATGTTACAAATTCCTGAAACACCAAAGTAGTTAACCATTTCTTGAGCAACTTTCTTATCTACTCCATGTTTTACTAAAATATCAGTTCCTTCATGGATAACAGCTAAACCACGGACACAATCTTCATCAATAATTTGAGTAATGAAGTCAGTAGTTAAAACGTTATGAATTAAGGTAATCATTTTATCTCCGATACCTTCAATTCTATGTTGTCCAAGTCCACCATTAGTTAATGTTGAACATTCATGTGGTTCAAGAGCGACAACTTTACATTCTGGGAATGCAACTTTGATTTGATCACCTGCTGCTAAAGTTCCAGCACTACCTGGAGCACTACAGAAACAAGCAATTCTTTCATTACCAATTCCTTTAACAGCTTCAATACATGAATTACCTGTAACATGTCTATGGAAACGGTAGTTTGGTAAAAGTTCAAATTGAGCTAAGGTTCTATTTTTAGGATCTTTCTTAAGTTCATATGTTCTTTCAAGAGTTAAAATAACATCACTTTCACTTCCTGGAGTTAAATCAAGTTTTGCTCCATATTTTGAAATTCTTTGATATCTCTCTTTAGACATATTATCTGGCATAATGACAATTGCGTCATACTTCATTAAGTTAGTAATATAACTAACTCCAATACCAAAGTTACCAGTACTTGGTCCTAAAATTGTGTGTTTACCTGGAACAATTTCCTTATCAACACAACCTTCAATTAAAGTTGAATAAGCAGGTCCAACTTTATGAGATCCACTTGGGAAATATTTACCAAGTAGAACAACAATATTTGCTTCAACACCTGTTAAAGCTTTAGGAAGAACGATCTTGTTAACTTCGTTTTTCTCATTTTTCCAGGTAATGTTGAATAAATTGATTGGATCTAATTCATTTTCAGCTTTTGCTTTTAAAGCTTTCTTTCTTACTTCTGGATCTTGATGGTTTGGGTTCAACATTTCATCGTATGTTGGACCAAATGGAATTTTTGACATATTTAAATCACTCCTTTTCCTTTTAAGTAAATGTCTAACTTGTTTATATCCGGAGACAAAAGTTCCGGTTTCTTAATTGCCTTTTGGGCATTATTAGGATCTTTTAATCCATTTCCAGTAATAATTACTGTAACTGATTCATCTTTACTGATGATGCCTTCTTTAATGGCTTTTTGTAAGCCTGCAACAGAAGCAACTGCCGCTGGTTCACCAAATATGCCTTCTGTACGTCCTAATAGGCTCATAGCGGCGATTATGTCCTCGTCTGGTACAGAAATCCATGCCCCAGAAGAATTCTTCACTGCACGCAGTGCTTTATTAGGGTTTCTAGGAATTCCAACAGCGATAGAGTCTGCGATAGTATTTTCTTCACATTCTTCTAAAGCACTGTTTTTCTTACTAGCAACAACAAAAGGTTCACATCCTGAAGATTGAACACCAAGGATTTTTGGAATACGGTCTATTAAACCTAATTTATGCAATTCATAAAATCCTTTATAAACTCCTCCGATTGTACATCCATCTCCTACGGAGCAGACAACCCAATCAGTTGGTTTAAAATCTAATTGTTCAGCAATTTCAAATGAAACCGTTTTCTTTCCTTCAATCATGAATGGATTAATCGCAGCATTACGGTTATACCATCCATATTTACTAATAGCTTGTTTTGAAAGAGAGAAGGCAGCTTTATAGTCTCCATCAACAATAATTAATGTTGCTCCATATAAAGAGATTTGGGTAAGTTTACCAATTGGTGCTCTTTTTGGAACAAAGATAACTGCTGGAAGACCCATATGAGCAGCATGACATGCACAGCTACTTGCTGCATTACCAGTTGAAGAACAAGAAATTACTTTTGCTCCTGCTTCAATAGCTTTAAGAACAGCAACTCCACTAGCACGATCTTTGCTACTTCCTGAAGGATTTAATCCATCATCTTTGATGTAAAGCTGTTTTAATCCTAGATATTTCTGTAAGTTATTGGATTTATTTAATGGTGTCCATCCAATTCTTAACATTTCGCCGATATGGTCTTTTTCAATACCCATTAATGGATAATATCTCCACATTGAATAGTCTTTACAATTCTTAAAGTAATCTTTAGTAAGAACTTCCCTTAAAGCATCGTAATCATACTCAATATCAAGAATTCCTTTTTCACCACATAAAGGACAAGTTAAATCAACTTCATCTGGTTTAAAGAACTTTCCACATATCGTACAACGATATCCTTTAATATAATTCATCGCTTCTCCTTTCTTTATTTGATTGAGTCAATAAATGACTTTAATAAATTAATTGCTACTTTTCGTTTATATTCTTTATTACTTCTTTGATCAGTAACAGGTTCAATTAATTGATTGTAGTCATTTACAATTTCATCCTTTTTATTTTTAAGTTCATCGATAGTTAAACCAATGTACTTACTTTCAACTTGTTTACTTCTAACAGGTTTAATAGAAACACAGCCTAAAGCAATTCTGAAATCAGATATTTTATTATTAGAAGTTTTATACGCACCTAGGAATGTAACTTTTGAAATAGATTCTGCTTTTCTAGAACCAACTTTTCTCCATAAATATTTGTGATCAGTAAGTGGAACAATGATTTCAGTAACCATCTCATTAGGTTTTCTATCAGTCTTTTTAAATCCAATTAAATAATCATCAACAGAGATTTCTCTTTTATTATCTTTACTTTGTAAAACTAATCTAGCATCTAACAAAATTAAAGGAACTGTCCCATCTGCAGCAGGTGATGCATTATTAATATTTCCGGTTAAAGTAGCCATATTTCTAATACTTGGAGATGCAATTTCGACAAAAACATTTTTTAACATAGTTGGGACAAATTTGCTTTCAATCATTGAAATATACTTAGTATTTGCTCCAATATGTAATTCATTATTGATAACTTTTATGTAATCTAAACCTTCAATTTGAGATGTGAATAAAACATCCTTTTTAAATGTAGGGAGTAAGCCGCTGCTTCGATGATTTTGCACCATTAAATCAGTACCACCAGCAAGGATATAACAATCATGTTCAAATAATATTTTCAAAGCTTCTTCTAAAGAAGTAGGAATATAACTATTCATGTTTACCTCCTTTGCTTGCGTCTTTTACTGCATTAACAATTGCTTGATATCCAGTACATCTACAAATATTTCCGGATAATGCTAAACGAATTTCTTCTTCACTAGGATTTGGATTCTTCATAAGTAAAGCGTAGGTTACAATTATCATACCAGGAGTACAGAATCCACATTGAGATCCACCCATTTTTGCAAAGCTATTTGCGATGGTTTCATACTCTTTACTTTCTCTAATTCCTTCAATAGTCATAACTTGTTTATTCATAACATTAATTACAGGTGTTAGACATGAATCATATGGCATGTTATCAACTAAAACTGAACATGCTCCACATGAACCTTCTCCACATCCTTCTTTTGTGCCTGTTAAATGAAGAACATTTCTAAGAACATCTAAAAGTCTCATTGATGGATCAACGTCTACAATTACATCTTTTTTGTTTAAATTGAACTTTATCTTCATTTTTCTAAAATCTCCATCAAATATTCTGGATTTGCAGGTATTTTATAGATTTTTTCCTTGATTGCTTGCTCGATTGCAATGCATACTGCAGGTGCTCCACCAACGAAGGTTAGCTCACCAGCACCCTTTGCACCAAAGGCACCATATTTAAATGGATTATCAATAAAAGCTGTATGCATTTTTGGTGCATCCATCGAAGTAGGAACAATATAATCAGACATCGTTTTTTGTCTAAATTCACCATTGGCCATTTCTTCAACTTCTAAATATCCATAACCAAGCCCTTGAAGGATGCCTCCATCCGCTTGTCCAACTAAAATTCTTTCATCTATAGCATGGCCAACATCATAAACTGACCAAGTTTCTTCAACATGTACTTCGTAGGTTATTGGGTCAAAACTAACTTCGACAACATTTACTCCCCATGCATATCCTGGATAAGCATCACCTTGCATGGTAGCTTCATCCCAGTGTATATAATCAGGACCAACATAAGGTTCTATAATTTCTTGTTCTTTACCGCTAACCCAAATATCTTTAAGGTGTTGTGCTGCTTTAGCAGCTAATCCACCAACGATAATAATTGTTCTACTTGCAGCAGTAGGACCAGTTGATAATGTTTTATCAGTATCTGGAGCATCATAAATTACATGATCTTCAGGAATTCCTAATGTATCTACAACAATACGTTTAAGTGTAGTTCTATTACCTTGTCCAAAATCAACTTGTGATGTATAAAATGTAACAATATCATTCTTATCTTTTCTAATAATTAGTTTGGCTTTTATTAAATCTGATTCTCCACTACCGGTAAATCCACATCCGTGTAAGAAATATGACATTCCAATGCCTCTATAAGAGTTTGGCTTAGAGTATTCTTTTTCTTTTCTATCATAATCAGACATCTCTTTTGCTTTAACAATAAGCTCTTTTAGAATAATCTTGTCTCTAAATTTACCATTAGTAGATGTCGTATCACCTGTTTCAACTAAATATTGATTCTTATATAAAACTCCTGGATAACGGAATTTCTTTGCTACGTGTGCTAAAAACATTTCTATTGCAAATATTGATTGAGGAGAACCAAATCCTCTAAATGCTGCACTTGGAATCTTATTAGTAATATAAGCATCACCAGAAATATGGACATAATCAAACTTATAAGTATTAGTTGCAGCTATTAATGCACGTGATAAGACAACTCCTGAACAACCAATATATGCTCCAGCATCTAGTGAAACATGAATATCTAATGCTCTAATTTTTCCTTTTTTATCAATAAGTGCACTTATAGTGGTCTCACTAGGATGTCTTTTGGTTGTAAAGGAAATATCTTCTTTACGATCAAATACCATCTTTATTGGTTTTTTAATTTTTACTAATGCTGTTGCAAGTTGAGCACCCATTAAAGATGGATAATGTTCTTTGCCACCAAAAGCTCCTCCAACAGCAGGTTGAATAACTCTTACTTTATCTTCTGGATAGCCTAGTGTTCTGCATATTGCTTTATGAATATAGAAAGGACATTGCATACTGGCTTTAACAGTAATTTTGTCACCATCTAAATAAACTAACATTCCTTGTGTTTCTAGATAGACTTGTTCTTGGTATCCAGTTTGAAATTTTTCTGTATAGGATTCAAGGTTTGGATCATTTAAAACAGACTTGTCACCTTTTTCGAAATCTTTATGAATTGCACTGTTTTTCATATCAAAAACCGGCTCTTTTTCTTCATATTCGATTACTACTTGATCTACTAAATCCAAACAAATCTTCTTATCTTCACCAACAATTAAGCCAATAGATTCACCTTTATAATTTATTTCTTTATCAGCAAAAACAGGCCAATCTGAGAAGATAATATTACATACATTTTCCTTAACAATATCTTTAGCAGAAATAAAGTAATATCCTTCTGGTAAAGTTGGTAATTTTATATTAAGGATTTTTCCTTTTGAAATCTTACTTCTAACAGTGACCGCACTTAAAACACCATCCATTTGAATGTCATCTGTAAAGAGAGCTTTTCCGCTCATCTTTTCTTCATTGTCTACTTTCTTAACTGATGTTTTATACTCTGGTAACATAATTCTTAAAATTTAATAGCTTTAGTAGGGCACTTAGATGCACATAATCCACATCTAAAGCATTTATCTTTATTAAATACAGGCTCTCCGTTTTCTCCTGGTCTAATTGCAAAATATGGACAGTTTCTTTCACACATACCGCAATGAGAACATTGCATAGGATCAACTTTAGGCATGTTGTGTTCATAAGTAACCATATTTGTTAAATGTGTATTGATAACATCTTGGACAGATGAGAAACCATATTTAGCTAACTCATTTGGAAGGTCATCAATAATTTTCTTATATAATCCTTTTCCTCTTAACATAGGTGCTGAAAGCATTCCAACAGCAGAAGCACCAGCTAATAAGAATTCAATAACGTCTTTAGCGGAAGCAACTCCACCAACACCAATAACAGTTAAACTTGGTTCAGCTTGTTTAATAGTATATACAGTAGCTAAAGCTAAAGGTTTAACAACAGGACCTGACATCCAAACAAAACCTTTATCATTAGAACAAGCCATTTGACGTTTCTCAACATCAATAACCATAGAAGGGCCAAGTGAGTTAATAGCAACAACACCATTAGCGCCATTCTCTTTAATGATCTTTGCAAAGTGTGCTGGATCTGGAATGTGTGGTGAAATTTTCATATAGAAAGGTTTAGTTGTTAAGCTTCTAATTGTTCTAACAACTTCACCCATTTTTTCGTGATCAGTACCAACGTAGTGACAGCTAACTTCAAATGCATCAGCAAATTTATCAAGCACTGGAATAAGGACTTCCATGTCTTCTTTGGTATAACCAACAGAAAGAATTAATGGAGTATCTCCCTTTTTAGCTTTTAATTCAGGAAGGAATTCATTAATCCATTTTTCTTTAGGATATTCTGTCCAAAGTTCACAGTTAAAAATAGCATTATTACCTTCTCCAATAATACATGGATGAGGAATGTGAGCATCTTTTGTAGAAATAGTTTTAGCAACTAAACCACCTAAACCTTGGTCTTTAAGCCAAAGCATTTTTTCAGCATCACCAACAAGTGGTCCTGCAGCAGGCATTAATGGGTTTTTAAGAACTAATCCATCAAATTTTGTCGTTAAATCCATATCTCTTTACTCCTTTACACGTTTCCATAATTCAGCGCTAACTTTCTTAGCTTGAACTAGCTCACGTTTAGTCTTTTGTGAAACAAGTAATCCTTTTTTCACTAATATTTTGCCATCAACAAATACATCTGTAGGTTTGAAATTTGGAAATAATCCAAAGAATATATGTCCAAATGCATTTGATGAATTCATGTCAGTAAAAGGCTCATAATCAACAAGCATAAAATCAGAAACATAATCATGTTCCAATTTTCCAATCTTGATATTTAATCTTCGGCCAACATATGAATAAGCATTATTAATTATATCAATAATGTCACCTAAATTCATAGCAGTTGGAGAATTATTTTTTAAATGAGTCAAATAATATGCATTTAAATACTCGGTTGCCATTGATGAAGATAACCCATCATTTCCAACCATAACTTTGATACCTTTATCCAAATATTTCTTAATATCTGTGATACCAACAGCATTATTTAAATTGCTGGTAGTATTAACAACCATATATGTTTTATTGTTTCTAACAATATCTAATTCATTATCTGAAATATAAACTCCATGAACTATTAAAGAATCTGAGTTTACTAAACCAAATTTATTAAGTCTTTCAACAATGGTTGTGTTGTATTTATTCTTGCAGTCAACAACATCCATATCACTTTCAGCTACATGAATATGAATTGGATTATTTCCTAACTTCTTAGAAATCTTTTTTAAAGTTTCATTAGATAAGGACATAGACGCGTGCATTCCAAAAAGTCCTGAATCAAATTCAGAATGTTTTTTATTAATAAACGACATATTTTCTTTAATACAATCAGCAACATTATATCTATCACTTGTTTCAAAACATAAAATTGATCTAATGCCTACAGTATTGGCTAAACTCTTCTTCAAAGCAGTTAATGAACCAACAATTTCAGTACCTGACGCATGATGGTCAATAACTGTTGTGACACCATTAAGTAAGAATTCACTTCCAGCAGCAACTCCAGAATAGTAAGTAATATTGTTGTCTATTTTAGAGTCTAACTTCCACCACATTTGATCCAAAATTTCTTGGAAGTTATGTGGATTGAATGGAAGAGATAGCCCACGTGCAAAAATAGAATAAATATGAGAATGAGCACATACAAAATTAGGTAAAACAAGTTTATTTTTGCCATCTATAATTTGATAGCCTTTATTTTTGAAGTTTTTCATTTCACCAACTTCAACAATCTTCTTATCAAACACAATATAAGCGTTTTCAATATAAGTCTTGTAATCGTATAATCTTACATTCGTTAAAGCTTTCATAAAGTCTCACCTCAATCGCAGTTAATTAACCTTCCTTTATTCTCTATAAATTCACCATTTTTAAGAACAAATTTTCCTCTTACTATAGTAGAAACAACCTTTTGGTTAACCTCCATATTTTCGTAAACAGAATAGTCTGCTTTCCCGTGCGGTTTTCCAATAATATTTGTCTCATCTTTTACAATTGCAAAATCTGCGCAATTTTCTAATTTAATTCCATTTTTGTCGTGAAAATTCTCAATATTTCCGACATTTTCACTCATTTTTTCTATTACTTTATCGCCAAATAAAGTGTGCATTACAACATATGAATTTTCTATTCCACCAATACCTAATGGATGACCTTTGAGAAGAGGGTGTGATTTTTTATCTGCACTATTAAATGAACAGTGGTCTGTACCAATAGTATTAATGTTATCAAAATTAACACACATTAATTTTCTTTCTTCTTCACTTCTTAGAGGCGGAGCAAAAGTAAATAGATAACCATTTTCTTTCTTCAACACATCTTTATTAAACACAAAATAGTGTGGGCATGATTCAATGAAAATATTCTTTCCTAGCACATGACCAAATTGTTCTTTTATTTGTTTTAAAGTCTCTCCGCTAGAACAATGAACCATATATAAATGTCCATCAGTTTCTTTTGCATATTTGCAAAGCTTCAAAGCTTCACTTGTTTCAGATAATGAATTACGAGCATTACATATTTCACTATAAGGAAGTGAATCGTCACGATTAATCATCTCGTCATTTTCTATATGAGCGCAAACAACAAAATTATATTTCTTAGATAACTTAAGTAAATCAATAATATCTTTATCATAAGTTCTACGATGAGTCTCAGAATAAGTTGTGAACAACTTAATCGTGTTCATACCTAATTCTTTCATCTTTTTTACATATTCTTCAAGATCACCTTCAGGTTCTCTTATACATGCATGAAAGTGATAATCAACATTACATTTTTCAGCTAATGCTTTTCTTTCATAAAATGATTTTTCTAACTCTTCAGCATTTCTTGTAGGATCTAAAAAATCAATAATGGTTGTTACACCGCCATAAGCAGCGCTTTTTGAACCATAATAAAAGTCATCCACTGAAGTAACTGTTCCACAATAAAGTTCAAAATGAACATGCGGATCAATAAGTCCAGGAAGCACTTTTAAACCAGATGCATCATAAACTTCTTTTGCATCTATTTCTTTCATACCAATATAAGTAATTTTTCCTTGGGAAACACCTATATTAGTTTTAACAAATTTGTGGTCAATATAAGCAAGACCATTTTTGATCAATAGATCGTACATTTATTTCTTAAGTTCCTTAAGACCTTTTAAAATCTTTTCAGGTGTAATAGGTAATTTATGGATTCTAACTCCTGTAGCGTTATAAATTGCGTTGCAAATAACTGCTGGAGGAGTATCAATACCAATTTCTCCAACTGATTTTGCCCCAAATGGACCAGTAGGTTCATATGAATCAGCAAATTCAGTAGTCAATTTATGAACTTCCTTATGTGTAGGAATGTGATAATTTAAGAAGTTATTGCTTAATAAGTTACCTTTAGTGTCATATTTAACATCTTCAAAACATGCCATTCCTAAACCTTGAACAATACCGCCTTCAACTTGTCCTCTTGCAAGCATTGGGTTAATAGTTGTTCCACAATCCGTAACAGTAACATAGTTAAGTACTTCATATTCACCAGTTTCTAAATCAACTTCTACTTCTGCATAAGCAGCCATAAAAGGTGGAGGAGAAACGTGTCCAATATATGATTCAGTAACACTTACTTGATGTTGATCTTTGTTATATAGCCAAAGAACAGAAAGATCATTTAATGATACTTTTTTATTTCCTGAAACAAATTCTTTTCCATCAAATTCAACACTACTTGATTTAACTCCTAAATAAGCTGCTGCTTCATTGATTAATCTTTCTCTCATTTTAAGAGCAGCGTTCCAAGCAGCATTACCACTAATATAAGTAGTAGAAGAAGCATAAGCTCCACAATCAAATGGAGTTAAATCAGTATCTGATGAATAAATAATGACTTTATCAACAGTTGTTTGTAATGTTTCAGCAACAATTTGAGAAATAATAGTATCACTACCTTGTCCAATATCTGTTGCTCCAACAGTAACCATATATGAGCCACCATCATTTAATTTAATGGTAGCACTGCCCATATCCATGAAAGGAATACCACTTCCTTGCATAGCTATAGCCATACCATATCCTCTAACTTTAGTTTCACTAACTTTTACTCTAGGATATTTTTTGTCCCATTCAATGAGTTCAGCACCACGTTTGATACAATATGGTAATTTACAGCTTTCCATAATCATTGCTGTACCTTTAGTTCCTTCGCCCATAATTTCAAATATAGGAGAAGTTTCTTTTTCTCTCATTGAGTTTTTAGCACGTAACTCTTTTGGATCCATTCCAAGTTTTTCTGCTAAAACATCAATTGTTGCTTCTAGAGCATAGTTACCTTGAATTGCTCCATATCCTCTATAAGCACCTGCTGAAACGTGGTTAGTATAAACAACTTTACCACCAAATCTAACAGCTTTAACTTTGTTATATAAAGGAAGAACTTTACTTCCAACAATCATAAATACAGTTAAACTATGTTCACCATAAGCACCTGTATCACTAAGTGATCTACAATCAATTGCAGTAATTGTGCCGTCTTTATTAGCACCAATACGCATCTGAATACGCATTGGGTGACGAGTATAAGATGCACCAAAGACTTCTTCTCTGGTGTATACCAACTTAGATGGTTTTCCTGTTCTTAACGTAGTTAATGCACAGAACATTTCCCCATGAAAAGCTTGTTTACCACCAAATCCACCACCAACTCTAGGTTTAATAAATCTAATTTGAGAAACTGGTAAACCAAGTGTAGTTGCCATAATTCTTCTCATATGGAATGGAGTTTGGGTTGAAGAATAAATTACTAATCTATTATGTTCATCAAGTCTAGCATTACTGCTATGAGTTTCAATCATCGCATGTGCTTGTGCTTGTGAATAGAATGTTTCATCTACTACAACATCACTATTAGCAAGTTCTTTTTCAACATCACCGACATGCATTTCATATGCTGCAGCAACATTCTTTTTAGGATCAAACCCAATTGGGAACATTTCTTTGATTCCATCTTCTGGGTGAATAATAGTCTTATTTTCATATGCTTTTTCAAAATCTAAAACAGGTTCTAAAACTTCATATTCAACTTCAATAAGTTTCAATGCATCTTCAGCAATTTGTTCATTTATTGCTGCAACCATTGCAACTTCATCACCAACATAACGAACATATTCATCTAAAATGAATTTATCGTGTGGTGATGGTTCAGGATATCCTTGTCCTGCACGAGAAAATGAAACGTGTGGAACATCTTTATAAGTTAAAACAAGTTCCACTCCGTTTAATGCTTGAGCTTTGCTCACATCTATTTTTTTAATATGTGCAAAAGCATGAGGAGAACGTAAAATTTTGATAACTAATGAATTTTGATCTGCTAAATCATCAGTATAATAACTTCTTCCTTGCATTAAACCTTTTCCATCAACGCTAGGAGTGATGTTATTAACTACTTTCATCTTTTTCTTATCAACTATCATAATTACTTGCCCTCCTTTAAATACGCTTTAATCGCATTCATTTGGGATTGTAATCCACTACATCTACATAAGTTTCCAACGATATAATTTTTAATTTCTTCATCAGTTGGATTTTTATAATCTTTTTTAAGTTGATAAATTACTAAAGCATAACCAACATTACAGAAACCACATTGATCTGCACCTTCTTTAGAAAAGTAAGAAGCTATTTTTGCTGCTTCTTGTTGTATTCCTTCAACAGTAGTAACCTTTTTTCCTTCAATAGAAGCAGTTAAAACACTGCAAGACATTACAGGTTTATCATCAAGGAGAAGAGTACAACTTCCACAAGTGGATTCATTACATCCAACTTTAATAGATTTAACTCCATGTTTTCTTAATGTTTGAGCTAAGTATTCACCTGGTTCAACATCATAACTAACTAAAGTGTTATTTAAATAAAATGTGACTTTCATAATTATTTACTAACCTCCTTTAATCCACGTTTAACATAAACTTTTGCTAAATCTAATCGATATTCTTTGCTAGCATCTTTATTATCTAAAAACATAAGTTCTTTACTAACTAATTCACTAGCTTCTTCTATATCTTTATCAGAAATAACTTTTTTATTATTTAATAAGTCCATTGCTTTATGAGCTAAAGCTCCAGTCATAGGTCTAGCTCCAACAGCAATAGAAAATTTATTACTAACTTTACTAACAGCTATATTAAGAATAGGGAAATCTAAGGCAGTAGTTTTTACCTTTTTATAAAATCCTTTGCCTTCTTCTTTTTTGATAATAACTTTAGTTAAAATAGCATTTAATTTGCCTTTGTAATTAAGATATTCTTCCAAAGTCATTGATGATTTTGGATAAAATTCAAGTGTTACATCATATGGTAGAAGTCCAGTAATTACATCCGAGAAAGGATATCTTCCCATTATCGAGCCACCTATTGTGGCAAGATTTCTGAAGTTAACTCCCATAATTTCTCTAATAGCAAACGCAATTGCTCCACCATATAAAGAATTTACAATAGGAGAAGATTCAAAATCTCTTAATGTAACTAATGCACCAACTTCTACTGCATCAGATTTTTCGCTAATTTTATTTAAGCCAAGGGTAGAAAGGTCAATCAATGTATTATGATTTTGATTTACTTTCTTGATCCATAAACCGCCAGCGACAAGCGCATTTGATGGGTCTTCTTGCAACTTCGAGTATGCTTCTTCTAAAGAAGAGGCACGGTAGTATTCCTTAATTTTCATGAGTACTATCCTTCCTTTCCGTTTGTATATTTGTATAATCTAAAAAACAATTTAGATTAGTTACAACGAATTTATCTGCAACATTTATTATCTCATATTTATGAGAATCACGAAATACTTTTAAATTTCTGTTATCATCAAAATTTAATAATTCTTTCTTTAAAGAATAACTAATGAAAATAGGATGACCTTCTTTATTTTTATATAATGGGCATCTAATAAGTTCGGTTCCATTTAATAATTTTTCAATAGTTGATTCATCAATAAATGGGCAATCTCCTGGAATGATAAAAAAATCATTTTTTACTTCTTTAACTCCGGTTTTAACAGATGAAAACATTCCTAATTCATAGTTAATATTATTAACTATTTTATAAGGATATTTATTTAAAACAGCTCTGATTTCCTTATCATATTTGCCTGTTACAACGATGATATTTTTTGCAAACTTAAGAAACGGTTTAATTGTATGTAAAATCAAAGGAATGCCATCAATTTCTAAAAGCATTTTATTTTGTTTCATTCTAGTGGATTTGCCACCAGCCAATATAACAACATCGACCATTAACAAAATAATTATATTTTTATTAAATGTAATTATCAATGAAGAAGGTTCTATCTTTTTTCTTTAAGATTAATTTTGAATTTACCAAATAAAATCAAATCTGTTGGTTTAAATGACTTTAATAAGAATATTGCAGCGAAAGAAGCAAGCACCACAACTAAGTAATAAATTATAAAAGTAAATATCCCAATAGCAGTAACATCTACTGGTTTAAATGCAAGTTCGAAACCATATAAAAGGAAGAGATGAACAATATAAAGTTCTAATGAATATGCACCACATTTTGACACATATTGAACAGGTTTAAAGTTAGATAAAAATTCAGCAACAATTGAGCAGGCAATTACAGATGAAAAACCACCCGCAATTTTGATCAAAACATTAGCTACTGAATTACTATCTAAAATTGTTGTTGGATGGAAGATCATTACAAGTGTTAAACTACCTATAGAAATTAGTAAAATAATGCCTTTAATTGTTGGAAAAATATTCAAATTCTCTAGCAAATACGTAATTAATAAGCCAAAAGTGAAGAAAATTGAATAAAAGAAAATATAATACAAATCTAACTTATTTCCCACAAAATAATAGAGAAACCAACAGAGAAAATATAGGAGAATAATTATCCCAAAACATAACCCTATTTTTGCACTCTCATTTTTCTGCAAAAATTTGTTCGAAAAATAACATCCAATAAAGAAGAAATTTTCTATCCAAAATAAAGACCACAAAAACCACACACTATTCTGTGGAATTTCAAAGCATGATCCGAAATATTTAAGGGCATCAATAGTGAAACCATTAACAACAAAACTTTTAATTAGTGAAAAGACAATAAAAGGAATAAGCAAAGCAAATACATTATTAAGAAAAACATTTAGTAATGATTTTCCATCAGTAATCCTTCTTAATTTTGTAAAAGCAAGTCTTCCAGCAATAAACATAAACAACGGCATTTGTGTTAAAAATATAAAATTGTATAGTTGCGTTGTTTGAATAGAAGGAATCCATCTTGTCATCGTATGATCAAGTATGACTAAAAGTGCAGCAAAAAGTTTTAATAAATCAAATTTAAATATTCTATCCTTTTTAAAAACTGCAAATGGATTTTGAAGTACCATACTTTAATTATTATATTAAGTTTAAAATAATCGACAAGACAATGAAAATGTCCATTTCATTAATTAACTTTAATAAATAATTAATATCTTAAGAATTTTTGTTAATTATTTTAAAAATCTTATTAGAGAAATTTATAAAAAACTTTTTAATTTCTTCCCATGAATAATCTACGAAGTTTTTTGATAGTTGCTCTTTATCTGCGTCATCAAAAAATTGGCAAGAATATACAAAATTAATCACAAAATTTTTATCATTAAATTTTTCATATAATAATTTTATTAAATGAATTTCATTTAATTTGGCTTCTTTAATAATTTGATATAAGTCAAAGAAATCTTTTTTACTTCCTCTTTGAGTTATTGCGCTAGCTTTCATACATGCAATATCGTAAATAGAAGCAATATTTATATGTTTAAAATCATTATCCGTAATATGATTAAATAAATTTTTATAACAATAAAAGAAAAAAGAAACCTGTACTTTATTAATAAATAAATTCAATGTAGGAAAATTAATTGTTTTATTTATAACTTCTATATTGTTTTCGCCAAATTTTTCTTTTAATAAATATAAAATTTCATCTGGATTAAATGTTGTGTTGGTAAAAAAATCAAAATCTACTGACTCTCTATAACCATAAACTAAGGATAAACCAGTGCCACCTGCTAAATAAAAATTATCAATGAATGGTAAGGTGTTTAATTGACTAATTAAATCTATACGAGTTTTATCTAAAATATCTAATCTCATCTATTCCACTCCTGAAAAGCAAATTGATAATATCTCATATCATTTCTATTTAATTTAAAATAGTTAGCAAAAAATGAAGCAACTTTTTTATCTAATTTTCTAGAGATGGTTATTACATTTTTAATTTCTTCATATGAATAATTTTGGAAAATAAATTTAGTTCCATCTATGCCACCCATAGTTAATAATCTACTAATAATGTAATCTTGATCATTAATTAGATCTAACTTATCAAATTCAACATCCCAAAAATATTGTTTTAATGTCTCTGGTAATGTGTTTCTTTTATTACATTGTTTAATTATTTCATCCATATTCATATCTAATGCAGCTGATAATTTTAATAAAACGTCAACTGTACAAGCATTGATACTTCTCTCACCTCGATATAGTTCATTTATCGCTGTATAAGAAATCTTGCTTTTTTTGCTTAGACAATAACAGGTCATATTTTTATTAATAAGTATATCTTTAAACATATCTATACTATAACGCTACAGAGTTATATTTTCAATTATAAAGAAAAATAAAAGATGCAATAATGCATCTCAATTTTTTTGTTGGTAGCTGAGGACGGATTTGAACCGCCGACCTTAGAGGTATGAACTCTCTGCTCTAGCCAACTGAGCTACTCAGCCAAAAAAAATGGTGGATCTAAAGAGACTCGAACTCTCGACCCCCTGAATGCAAATCAGGTGCTCTCCCAACTGAGCTACAGACCCACTACGCAAGTTTTATTTTAAACTCGCAAAAATGATTATATACAACTAGATTGTTAATAACAATAATATTTTCTAGAAATCGCTATCATATTTCACATTAATAGTTTTCAGTATAAATAATACTGCAAATATGTAATAATACATTTATGGCTAGTTTAGATATTCTCATTAAAGACGAAAACAACAAAGACCTAATTATTAACAATTCTAATGAAATCGTAGATTCTAAGAATCCTTTTCTTGTTGATATAAAAGGAAATAGAGATATATCTACTTATAAAATATTTCTGAACGGAAATAAATTTCCGTCTGATAATATCTTAATCTTTAGTGTTAAAGTTTCTGGTTTAGGCAAAATTGTTGCTTTAATGGATAAAAACAAATTTAATCGTGATGAAATTTATAAAAAGATTTCTCCATTAAAAGACGTTGAAGTAAATAACTCAGAAGTTGCTTTATCAAAACTTGTGAAAGCAATTCGTTTTGTTGAAGAAGAAAAACCTTTAATGACGTTTTATTTCCCAATTGATGATTATTACTTTAATCATGATGATTTATATGAATCTCTCGGTGAAACCAATCTTTTATTTGTAGATAAAATATCTAAACCTAAAAAAATTAAGGAAAAACCTATTAAAGAAAAACCAGTTAAGGAAGAAGTTGAAAAAGAACGTAGTGAATCTAAATTATTTAAAAAACCTTCTTGGTTAACTAAAGAAAATTTAGCTGCCCCATTTATACTATATTGGAAGAATGCGCTTCATTTCTTATTCGTTCTTATTTCAGGATTTTTAGTATTTTTTGCTTTAAGTATTGCTATGTATAACTCATATGCTGGTAAAGCTATTTATATATTCTTCTATATATGTTGTTTAGCTGGAACTGGTTTAAGTGGCGCAATATTTTCTACTATCTTTAAAAGACACAGCATTAAATCTTTATGGTATTTTGAAAGTCTATTTGTTTCTATCGTCGGAGCATGTATAGGAATCGGTGGTTTTGTTCTTTATTTCAATTCATTAAACAACCTTCCATACTATATTCCTTCATCTGGGAAAATAATATTAATTTCAATATTGATTTCTCTCGCATTAATAGTGATATCATCTATCATTCCTTTATTGATAAAGAAGTATAAAGAAAACAAATTAAAGTAAAAAAAATTGCTCCTTACCGAAGCAATTTTTAAATTTATTTTTTCCAGATTTCTCGATTGACAACATCAATCTTTTCTTTGATATGTTTAACCACTCTTTCAGAAACATTTGTTACATCATAGTTTTCAGGAGTTGTTCCATTTTTCCAATTTGCTAGTTCTTTATCAATTGCATTCATAATGCCTTGTTTGTCAATTCCTGAGACAACAATTGTTCCAGCTTCAACTCCTTCAGGTCTTTCAGTAGAAGTTCTAATTAAAACTGCAGGGAAGTGTCTCATCGCACTTTCTTCAGTTAATGTTCCACTATCAGAAAGACAAATAAATGCATTTTCTTGAAGTTTAACATAGTCTAAGAAACCTAAAGGTTTAAGATTTTGAACAAGTGGATGCATTTTAAAGTTATTAGCTTCTAATCTCTTTCTTGTTCTTGGATGAGTTGAGAATATCACAGGGACTTGATATTTCTCTGCGATTGCATTAATTGCAGGCATTAATTGATTGAAGTTCTTTTCAATATCAATATTTTCTTCTCTATGAGAAGAGACAACAATGTATTTTCCTTTTTCTAATCCAAGTTTATTTAAAATATCACTTTTTTCAATCTTCTCATTTTGAGCATTTAAAACTTCAAGCATTGGTGAGCCAGTAACAAATGTATATTCAGGTTCAATGCCTTCTTTCATTAAGTTAGCATATGCGTGATTTGTATATGGAAGATTAATATCTGAAATGTGATCAACAATCTTTCTGTTAATTGTTTCAGGAACATTCCAGTCACCACATCTATTACCTGCTTCCATATGGAAGATTGGGAGTTTTAATCTTTTAGCAGAAATTGCACAAAGTGCACTATTAGTATCACCTAAAATTAAAACTGCATCTGGATTTAACTTTTTAAGTAAGTCATATGACTTAGCAACTGCATTACCAATTGTTTCACCTAAATGACTTCCAGCACATTCAAGATAATAATCTGGTGCTCTTAAATCTAGATCTTCAAAGAAGACTTGATTAAGTTCATAGTCATAATTTTGTCCAGTATGAACAAGGATATGTTCGATTTCTGGATCTTTATCAAGTGCTTTGATGACTTCACAAAGACGAATGATTTCTGGTCTTGTACCAATAATGGTAACTACTTTAATTTTTTTATTCATTTTTCTACCTCTTATAAATCCTCTTTAAATGTATCAGGAGTTCTATCATCATATATTTCACTTATCCACATTATAGTATGACTATTTGTTTTACCAATGTTTTTAATACTATGTGTGTAATAAGGAATAATATTAATAGGATTAGGATTTTCTCCAGTTACAACATTCTCTATTAAATCATTATTTTTAATATTACGTTGTTTAATTGCACAGTTTCCAATAACTGTATAAAATATTTCTTTCTTATAAGTATGATAATGACCACCTTTGGTTATATCTGGGAAAGAAATATTCTCAGAAATTTGTCCATATTTCTTAGACTTATAAAGTTCTTCAAAAGAACCTCTTTGGTCTGCGGCATAATTGAATTTATATCCTTCGTCAGAAAGATAATCACAGAATGTCTTAAATAATTTTAATTCAAAATCATCATGTATTAGTGGAAGATGACGATCTGATTCAATTTCATTTTTAAAATAATTAAGTAAATCAGCAAGTCTTCCTAAAGAGCAATCATATGTTGGATTTACATAATTAATTTCTTTACTTCCTGGATGATCTTTAAGTTCGATAACTCTTAAGAATTCTTCAACAATGTCAGTCACATAATTATAGTGAACAACATAGTTTCGATCTCTAATTTCAATAGGCAAATCATGAGCAATGTTATAGCAGAAAGTTGCAGCTGCACTATTGTAGTTTGGTCTGCACCATTTTCCGAACACATTTGCTAGTCTATAAACATAAACTGGAAGACCACTATTAAACAAAAAATCTTCAGCCATTTTTTTACTCTTTCCATAGTCATTATCAAGTGCTGCTTGAATAGAAGAAGAGATAATTAAAGGCGTAAATTTTTTATTTTTTATAAGCAAATCGACTAGTTTTTTCGTAAAAAACGAATTTCCATCATAAAATTCTTCAACTTTCATTGGACGATTAATTCCAGCTAAATGAACAACAAAATCACACTGTTTTACATAGTCGATTAATTGTTCTTCAGTAGAGGAAATATCATATGGTAAAACTTCATGTCCTTTCTTAGTTAAAAGGGCACACATATGTTTACCAATAAATCCATTTGAACCAGTAACTAATACCTTCATAAATTACTCGTGTTGTTTAACTGGTCCACCAAAGAGTTCAAGTTTCTTAAGTAACTTTTCCATACCCTTAACATCAAGACGGCCAGTGTTGTGAGAAGTATAGCTTTCTCCTAAATTTAATTTCTTATTTCCTTTTGAGAAATATTTATCATAGTTCAAATCTCTATTATCAGCTTTAATACAGAAGAAGTTTCCCATATCAACAGACTTGAGCATTTCTTCTTGAGTAACTAAAGTTTCATAAAGTTTTTCACCGTGTCTAGTACCAATATATGAGATACCAGTTTTTGATTTTGTTAAATTAATAACAGCTTGAGCTAATGTTTCAATTGTTGCAGCAGGTGCTTTTTGAACGAATAAATCACCTTGCTCACCATGTTCAAAGGCATATAAAACTAGATCAACAGCATCATCAAGAGTCATCATAAATCTTGTCATATCAGGATTTGTGATAGTAATTGGTTTGCCTTCATGAATTTGATTTAAGAATAGAGGAATAACAGAGCCTCTACTTGCCATAACGTTTCCATATCTAGTTAAGCAAAGAACTGTATCTCCTGGAAGAAGTTGTCTGCTTCTTGCTATAACGTTCTTTTCCATTAAAGCTTTTGAAATACCCATTGCGTTAATTGGATAAGCAGCTTTATCTGTAGATAAGAAGATTGCTTTCTTAACATGATTGCGTACACAAGCAGTAATAACATTATCACTTCCGATAACATTAGTTCTTACAGCTTCCATTGGGTAGAATTCACAAGAAGGAACTTGTTTAAGAGCTGCAGCAGAGAAGACATAGTCAACTCCTTTAAAAGCATCAACAATCGATTCAAGATTTCTAACATCACCAATATAGAATTTTAATTTGGAGTTGTTATAAGCCTTTCTCATATCATCTTGTTTCTTTTCATCACGTGAGAGAATTCTGATTTCTTTAATTTCAGTGTTTAAGAATCTATCAACAACAGCGTGACCAAAACTTCCAGTTCCTCCAGTAATGAGAAGAACTTTATCTTTTAAGATAGAAGTATCTTTAGCTGCATATTCTTCTAAACGTTCAATCATTCTTTCAAGTTTAAGTGAATCTGCACTAGCTTCATCAGATTCATAGTTAACAAAAGTTCTCAATGAAGTTCCAACAACCTTTGCTGCTTCTTCTTGAGTTAATTTGCATTTTTTGCGTGCTTCTTTTAATGTCATTTTTACATACCTCGCACGTATATAATATATAAATATAGATATATACTCAATATAAATGTGTAATTTTTGCACATTTTTCAAATCAAACCGGCCAAAAATCTTAAAAAAAAAATAATAAATAATTATCCAAAGACCACCATTATAAATAACATAAATTTACTCTATGTATTTATAATTCTTAAGGAATTATATATTTTTGGAAATGAAAAAGTCGCTCGGAATTTAGTAAAAAGTGATCGAAAAGTCGCTCGGAATTTAGTAAATTTTACGATTTTTGATAGAAGAAATATTGTAAATATTGTTAATAAAACTAACACCAATTAAAAAACCAGATTCGAAATAGTAATCTGGTTTTTTATAAATAGATTTCAATTAATATTATTTAATTGGTTTTAAAACTTTAACTCCACCCATAAATGGTTGAAGTACTTCTGGAACAAGAACGCTTCCATCAGCTTGTTGATATTGTTCAAGAATAGCTGGGAAGATACGACTTGTAGCAAGACCAGAAGCATTTAATGTATGAACATAACGAGTCTTTTTAGTTTCGTTATCTCTATATCTGACCATGCCTCTACGTGCTTGATAATCACGTGCATTAGATGCGCTTGATACTTCTTTATAAATTCCAATAGATGGAAGATATACTTCAATATCATATGTTCTAGCCATTGAATGAGAAATATCTCCAGCAGCTAATTTTGAAATTTGGAAATGTAATCCAAGTTTTTCAACTAAGCTAGATGCCTTTTTAACTAATTCTTCAAAAGCAGCATCACTATCTTCTGGTTTAGTGTATTGGACCATTTCAACTTTATCAAATTGATAACCTCTGATCATTCCACGTTCTTCAGTACGATAACTTCCAGCTTCTCTTCTATAGCAAGGAGTATAAGCGAAATATTTTTTAGGTAATTCTTCTTCGCTTAAAATTTCATTTCTATGTAAATTGACTAAAGCTGTTTCTGCTGTAGGAAGGAGGAATCTTTGAGGTTCAAGTCCATTGAGCCAGAAAACATCTTCTTTAAATTTAGGAAATTGGCCTGCAACATATCCACTTTCTTCATTTAATAAGTGTGGTGGCAAAATGAATTGATAACCATCTTTTAAATGTTCAGAAATAAAGAAGTTAATAAGTGCCCATTCAAGTTGTGCACCAAGACCTGTATAAACCCACGAACCATGTCCTGCAATTTTTGCTCCACGGTCATAATCGACAAGTCCGAGAGAGGTTGCGAGCTCAACATGATCTTTCATTTTGAAAGCAAATTCTGGTTTCTTTCCAAATGTATGAATGACCTTGTTATTTTCTTTTCCTCCACCGACTAAATCGTCATCAGGAATGTTAGGTAAAACGACTAAAATGCTATTAATTTTTTCGTCAATTTCTTTTAATTTCCATTCAAATTCCGCATTATTTTTTGCAATTTGCTTAACTTGAGCAAAAATAGCATTTACGTCTCCACCTTCTTTTTTCACTTGTGGAACTGAGGCAGAAAGTTTGTTTTGAGTAGCCTTGTTATCTTCAACAATTTTAAGCAATTTTCTCTTCTCTCCATCAAGAGCTAAGAGTTCAGTAAAATCAACATCCCAAAGTTTTTTCTTGAGAGCTTCTTTTACATATTCTGGCTTTTCTCGAATGATATTTATATCAATCATATTTAATCCTTCTGAAGATAGTTATTCTTCATCATTATTTGGTTCTAAAGCAGTATCGGTTGATGCATCTGACATTGCTTCTGCTTCAACTTCTTCTCCTTCTTCAGGGAATTCTTCTTCACTTGGTTCTTCATGAGGAACAATAGCGATAGAAACAATTCTTTGTCTGCCTTCAAGATTCATGACTTTAACACCAGAAGTATTTCTTCCACAGACTCTAATTTGAGCAAGTGGAGTTCTAATAACAATTCCAGCATTCGTGATACACATTAAGTCATCTTCAAGGTTAACAGTCTTAACAGCAATTAAATCTCCAACCTTTTCATTTGCTTTAAGTGTTGTAACACCTTTAGCACCACGTTTGGTCTTACGATAAACTGTTTGTTTTTCGCCGTTTTCATCAACAAGGATTTCACCATTTTCATCTCTTTCATAAAAATCAGTTAATTTTCCAAATCCTTTTGATGTCATAGCTAAGATATGATCACCTTCTGAAGAAGAAGTAATACCAACAACGAATTCTTCTTCAGTTAAATCAATACCTTTAACACCACTTGCAGTTCTACCCATTGGACGAACTTGAGTTGCATCAAAGTTACAAATCTTAGCGTTATTTCCAGCAATACCAATAATAGATTCATCATCAACTTGTTTAACTTCAAGTAATGAGTCACCTTCTCTTAAATCAATTGCAATCTTACCGTTTTGACGAATAGATGCATATTCTTCAATCTTGGTCTTTTTAACAACACCCATTTTTGTAAAGAACATGAGATATTTTCCTTCTGTATATTCATCACAAGTAATAATAGATTTAACATTTTCGCCTTTTTCTATATTAATTAAATTAATTACAGGCACGCCTTTACTTGCTTTAGAGAATTCTGGAATTTGATATCCTCTAATACGATATACTTTTCCAAAATCTGTAAAGAAGAGAAGATCGGTATGAGTTTTGGTGTAAACCATGTTATCTACGATATCATCTTCATTAGTGGACATACCTCTAACGCCTCTCCCACCACGATGTTGAGCTTTAAATGAGTCAGATGTTAATCTTTTAACATAACCACCTCTTGTAATAGCAACAACGATATTTTCTTGTGGAATAAGATCTTCGTCATCAATACTTGCAAGTTCATTAGAAATTTCAGTTCTACGTTCATCAGCGAATTTCTCTTTAATTTCAGTAAGTTCTTCAATGACAACTTCGATTTCATTTTCTCTAGTAGAAAGAATTCTATTGTATTCTTTGATATTGTCTTCTAATTGAAGTTTTTCTGCTTCAAGTTTATCTGTTTCAATTCCAGTTAATCTTCTTAAAGTCATAGCTAAAATTGCACCAACTTGAACTTCAGTAAATCCAAATTTCTCCATTAATGTCTTTGTTGCGTCTTCTGGAGTTTGGCTAGCCTTAATAATATCAACGATTTCATCAATATTATCGTGACATTTAATAAGACCAAGAACTATATGATGTCTTTCTTCATCTTTTGCAAGTAAGAACTTTGTTCTTCTTTCAATAATTTCAACTTGATAGTCAAGATAACTTTGAAGCATTACATTAAGTGGAGCAACTTTTGGTGCATTATCAACTAAGCAAAGCATAATAATGCCATAACTAGTTTGAAGTTGAGTATTTTTATAAAGTTGGTTTAATAAAACTTCAGGAATAATGTCTCTTCTAACTTCAATAACAACACGAACGCCAAGGTTATTTGATTCATCTCTAACTTCAGTAATTCCATCAATAACTTTATCTCTTGCTAAAGCAACAATGTTTTCTACCATCGTAGCCTTATTTACTTGATAAGGAACTTCATCAACAACAATTCTTTTTAAAGCACCATGTTCACCACGTTCTTCGATGTGACATCTACTTCTAATTGCAATACTTCCAGTACCAGTTTCGTAAGCATCTCTAATTCCATTACGTCCTAAAATGATTGCACCAGTTGGGAAATCAGGGCCTTTAATATAATCCATTAATTCAACATTAGTGATTTGAGGATTTCTTGCAATAGCAATAACTCCATCAATAACTTCACCTAAATTATGAGGTGGAATATTTGTGGCCATACCAACAGCGATACCACTACTACCATTAACTAATAAGTTAGGGAATCTAGAAGGTAAGACGCTTGGTTCTTGTTCACTACCATCATAGTTATCGACAAAGTCGACAACATCACAGTTAATATCTCTTACCATTTCAAGAGCGATTTTTGTCATTCTTGCTTCGGTATAACGCATAGCTGCAGCTTCATCACCATCCATAGAACCAAAGTTACCATGTCCATCAACGAGAGTGTGTCTCATTGAGAATGGTTGAGCAAGTCTAACTAATGTTTGATAAATTGCAGAGTCACCATGTGGGTGATATTTTCCCATGACGTCTCCAACAATTCTTGCTGATTTCTTATGAGGTTTATCTGGAGTCATGCCACTTTCATGCATTCCGTAGATAATTCTACGGTGAACAGGTTTTAAACCATCTCTTGCATCTGGAATAGCACGAGAAACGATAACTGACATTGCATAATCAAGGAAGGAACTTTTAACAAGTTCAACAGTAGAAACATCTTGAAGTCCTGGAACAATACCAGCTTCAACTTCATCAAGAGCTTCTTCATTAACAGTTTCTTCTTGTTCTTCTTCGATTACTTCTTTATTTTCTTCATCTTCATAAAACATAAATCTGTTCCTCCTTATTAAATATCCAAGTTCTTAACGAACTTAGCATTAGCAGCAATAAAGTCTTTTCTTGGTTCAACATTGTCACCCATTAAATCAGTAAAGATTTGTTCAGCGGCAATTGCATCATCAAGAGTAACTCTAAGCATTTTTCTATTTTTAGGATCCATAGTTGTTTCCCAAAGTTGGGTATCATCCATTTCACCAAGACCTTTATAACGTTGGAATGGATATCCAGGTTTAAGGTTGAGTTGTTTTTTAAGTGTTTCAAGTTGTTCATCGTTATAGCAGTAATATGGTTTTCCATGATAATCAACTTTGTATAAAGGTGGTTGCGCAATATAAACATATCCTTGTTCAATTAACGCACGCATAAAGCGGTAGAAGAAGGTTAATAACAAGATACGAATATGGCTACCATCAACATCAGCATCGGTCATGATAACAACTTTGTGATATCTAATTTTTGATACATCAAATTCTGGATCAAGTCCACCACCGATGGCTTGGATCATATTTCCAATTTCAGCATTTGCAAAGATACGTTTTGCTTGTGCTTTTTCAACGTTAAGAATCTTTCCACGTAATGGGAGGATAGCTTGTGTCTCACGGTCACGTCCGCTCTTGGCAGAACCTCCAGCTGAGTTACCTTCGACGATATATAATTCACATTTTGATGGGTCTTTTGAGGAACAATCTGCGAGTTTTCCTGGAAGAGTGGTTAACTCAAGTCCTCCTTTTCTTCTCATGTTGTCACGTGCTTGTCTAGCTGCAAGTCTTGCATTAGCTGCCATGACAATTTTTTCCATTATGGTTTTAGCAAGTTTTGGGTTCTCCATCAAGAATCTGTTAAGTTGATCACCAACGATTCCAGAGAGAATCTTTCTAACTTCAAAGTTTCCTAATTTAGTTTTAGTTTGTCCTTCAAATTGAGGATTTGGATGTTTAACAGAGATGATAGCGGTCAAGCCTTCTTTAATATCATCATAGGTTAAATTATCTTCATTCTCTTTTAAGAACTTATTATCTCTTGCATAGGCATTAACAACTCTAGTCATTGCAAGTCTAAATCCTTCTTCATGAGTTCCACCTTCATGGGTTGAAACGTTGTTACAGAAGGAATAAACAGCAGCTGAATAACCATCATTATATTGAAGTGCTACTTCAGCATAGACGTGAGAAGTATTACCGCTTGCAAGTTCAATTGGTTCGCTTCCTTCACAATAAATAACTTCTTCAAATAGAGGAACTTTATTGTGATTAATATATTGGACATATTCTTTAATACCGCCTTTATAGCAGAAGGTTTCTGATTTATTTCCAGCGCCCTTTCTTGCATCGGTGATAACGATTGTAATACCTCTATTGAGGTATGCAACTTGTTTTAAACGATCATGAATAATGTCGTAATCATATGTTGTTGTTTCAACGAAAATTGTTGGATCTGGTTTAAAGGTAACAATTGTTCCGTTATCTTCACATTTTCCAACTTGTGTAAGTCTACCTGTTGGATGTCCACCATTTTCAAAGCGCATCTTATGAATGCCACCATTTTTATGGACTTCAACTTCTAACCATTCACTTAATGCGTTAACAACGGATGCACCGACACCGTGAAGACCACCAGATACTTTATATCCACCGCCTTCACCGAACTTACCACCAGCATGTAAAACTGTATAAACAGTTTCAACACCTGATAATCCAGTTTTACCAACGATATCGACTGGAATACCACGACCATTATCTTTTACAGTAATTGTTTCACCTTCATTAATTGTTACTTCAACACGGTCACAATAACCAGCTAAAGCTTCATCGATAGCGTTATCAACAATTTCCCATACTAGATGGTGTAGACCAGGACCTGAGGTTGTACCAATGTACATACCAGGTCTTTTTCTAACAGCTTCTAGTCCTTCAAGGACTTGAATGTTAGTTGCAGTATACTCTGCATCTGCTTTTTCAAGTTCTGCTTCATTTTCATTCATTTCAGAAATTGAAACATCTTTAGCAACAAATGGTTCTTCTACAACCTTTTGCTCTTCAGCAGGAGCTTCGCTTACTGTAGCTTCTTTCTTTTCTTCTTCCATTAGAAGACCTCCTTAGATTTGTGTAATTTAATATGGGTTGCCCCTTTTATTTCAAGATTTGTAGCAGTTATAAACACCTGCTCAAACTTTGATAAAAATTTAATGAGTCTTTCTTGATTTACTTTGTCGAGCTCAGACATTACATCATCAAGAACTACTACTGGTCTCTTCTCTTTATCTTCGAATAAGAAGTAAGGAGAAAGTTTTAATGCAAGAGCCACTAATCTGTTCTCACCTTGAGATCCAAACGTTGCGATATCCCTACCATTAAGCGCAATAGAGAAGTCTTCACGATGAACCCCAATAGAAGTTACCTTGTGCTTAATATCGCTGTCTAAAGCGCGTTTATAAGCATCTGTGGCTTCTTGTTCATAACGATCGCTAAACTCAATAAATGGTTTGTACAAGATTTCTAATTTTCTTTGTACGCCTGTAAGCGCGCGCGTTAATTTAATAAGGATATCATTGATATCCTTGACAAAATGCTCTCTATAATTGCTGATTGGAGCGCCGAATTTTACGAGCATTTCAGTGTAGCTATTAAGTAAATTTTCATCTACTTTTTCGCTTTTAAGTAATTCATTCCTATCATGTAGAACTTTTTCATATTTGTTCATGTAATCGAGATAGGCAGGAAACCTTTTAGATAGATTAATATCCAGAAAGTTTCTTCTTTCTTTTGGTGAGCCTTTAAACATCATTGCGTCTTTTGGCTCAAACAAGAGCACATTCATTGATTTTGATAGTTCGCTTAACTTTGATACCTTTTTACCATTAATCACAACGGAACGGCCTTTTTCAGCGATTAAAATGTGAATGTGACGTTTAAGTTGACCTTCGGAGACATCTGCTGCAACTTCAGCATAATCTTTTTTCTTTTTTATAAGATCAACATCATCAACACCTCTGAATGATCTAGCTATCGATAAATAGTAGAGTGCTTCAACGATGTTTGTTTTTCCACTGGTATTCGGACCAACGATAACATTAATACCAGGATTGAAGAGTAAACTTGTAATGGTGTGGTTTCTAAAATTTTTAAGGTAGAGGTTTTGAACAAGCATAATTACTCAATAACAATTTTCTTGTTTTCAACTTCAACCACATCTCCGTGATAAAGCTTCCTACCACGTCGATTTTCATTTTCACCATTGACTACAACTGGGTTATTTTGAAGAAAGATTTTTGCCATCCCTCCAGTAGAAATAACTCCGCTTAACTTTAAAACCACGTTTAATGTAACGTATTCTTGGTTTTCTCTGAGTTTTACGGTTGTGGTAGTCATTTTTTACCCTTTGTGACTATTATACACGTTATATGCTCAAAATGGAATAATAATATTCCATAAAATAATATAGTTACGTAATGATACTAAAGTGAGCAAATTATTCTTAGTTTTGCATATATTAAAAATAACCATTTTATTAGTTGAAAAATAGGTAAAAATACATCATATTGTACATCAATTTGTCCCAAATGGAAGATGTCAAAAAATGCATAAAATAAAAATGCTTTTGTCCCAAATAAAAAGCATAAAAAAAAGGAACATTTTCATGTCCCTTAATATTATTAAATATCAATTAATATGTTCTAACAGGAGTGACGATTTGTACTACTGATTCATCCTTCGCATTCTTGATTACAAATGGCTTCATTTCACCAACAAATAAGAATGTAACGTCTTCGCTTTCTAAAGCTCTAATGGCAGAAAGAACGAATTCACTGTTGAATGAAATTTGAAGTGGTTCACCATCAAACTTAAACACATCTAATTTTTCACTAGCTGATCCAACTTGAGTAGATTTTGCTGAAACTTCAACAACATCACCATTCATTTGTAAATCAACAACGTTTTCACGATCGATAGAAAGAATATTAACACGATCAATAGCTTTTATAAGATCTTGAGCATTAACTTCTAAAGAATGGTTTGTAATGTGAGGAATAATGTTTTTAGTATTAGGATACTCACCAACTACTAAACGTGTCGCTACGATTGTATTATCGAATTCAAATAAAGCTTTTTTATCTGAGAAAGAAATAGTTACAGCATCAGATAGTTCTAATAAGTGGTCAACTTCAACCATCATCTTAGCTGGAACGTTAGCTGAAAACATAATACTTGAATCAACAGTAATTTGTTTTCTAGCCATACGTGCTGAATCAGTAGTGGTAGCTGTTAAAACTCCATCTTCTGCTTCTAAATGCATTGCGGTTAAAATTGGACGTTGTTCTTTTTGGGAAGCTGCAAAAGCAGTTTGGTTTACTAAAGAACTAAATTCAACTTTTGTTAATTTAAGTTGAGTACCATCTGCTAAAAGATCTACATCTGGATAATCTTCAACTTTAATGCAGTTTAAATTATATTTAATTTTTCCACCAGTAATTAAAGCAATAGTGGAATCAACAACTTCTAAAGATAATTCTTCAGATTCAATCTTACGTGCCATATCAGTAATGATTTTGGCATTAATTAATGTTGAACCTGGTTCTATATTACGAATAAATTCTTGATCATCAACTTTAGTTGGAATAGTAGTTTTAATAGTTAATTCATAATTACTTCCAGTAATTGCTAAACCATATTCATCTAAATCTAATTTAAAGTTACTTAAAGCTGGAATAGCAGATGATTTTGAGTTAACTGCTCTACCTGCTATTAATAATGCTTTTAAGAATTCTTCTCTTTTAACAATGAATCTCATGAGTATTTATTCCTTTCTTTTATTTTTATATATTATTAATAATTATTATCTCGGTGGATAATGTGGATAACTTCCTGTTTTGTTAATTTATCTTATTTTATCACAACAAGATTGAACATTACCATTTATTTTCAATAAATATTAGTGCTTTATTTGTTTTGTAAGCTCTGCAATTGCGATTTTTAATTGCTCGTTAGTTTTCAACTCTTTGTCCACCTTAGTTATCGCAGACATAACGGTGGTATGATCTTTGCCACCAAAAGTATCTCCAATTTTCTTTAATGGTATATCTAAGTTATTTCTAATAAGATACATAGCAACGTGTCTAGCTAATGCAATTTGTCCAGTTCTTATTTTTCCTGTGATTTGCATAGGGGTAACGTTGTAATAATCACAAACAATATTGATAATTTTTTGTTCACTTAACTGATTAGCAGCATTGCCACCTTTTAATGAACCAACAGCTTCGATTGCGATGTCCATAGAAATGTGCTTTGCTTGCTTCAAATTTATGCAGTAGAAAATTAACCTATTTAATGAACCTTCAAGTTCACGAACATCCTTGGAAAATTTCTCTGCAAAGAAGTATATAACTTGGTCATCGATTAAGTCATCTGGAAGACCGTGTTCTTTGATTTTTCTCTTTAAAATTTTTACACAAGTTTCTCTATCAGGTTCATCAATTTTTACCGTCAATCCTTGGTTAAGTCTTGTAATTATTCGATCTTCAATTCCTTTTAAATCGTTAGGTTGTCTATCACTTGTAACAATGATTCTTTTTCCCTTTTTGATGAGGCTTTCATAAACAGTGAAAAACATCTCCTGTGATTTAACCTTATCTGCCATAAATTGAACATCATCTAAAAGTAGCACATCTATGTCATTAAAAAAGTCTTTAATTGATTCACTGTTTTTCTCAGCTTTAACAAATTTTACATACTCTTCTACAAAGTCGTTTGCACTAATGTAAAGTATCTTTGCGTCTGGAATTCTTGTTGCCTTAATTTCGTTTCCGATTGCATGTAGTAAATGAGTTTTACCTAATCCAGAATGTGAGTATATAAATAAAGGATTAAATAAATTACTAGAATTTTGAGCGACAAACAAGCAAGCTTGTTGAGCTGCTTGGTTGAATTCACCTATAACAAAGTTATCAAATGTTAAACTGCTATTTAATACAGCGCCTTCAAAGTAAGAAGATTTGGTTTCTTTACTCACCAAAGTGGCGCTATTTTCTGGTTGTTTACTGACAAGTTCATCTTTAATAACAATTCGAACGTTATGAGGAGTGTCTAATAAATCATTAACAACCTCTTTGATTACATCGAGATATTTTGTGGACATAACAATCTTTGCAACATTGGTTTCAGCAACAACGATTACTTCATCAAAAGTGATTTCGTGCAAATAACTATTTGCAATAAATTGATCAAACGATTTTTTCTCGTTGATTTTTTCTTCTAATTTGTGGAGAGTTTTTTCCCAGAATCGAGTTGCTTCTGTAATTGTCATAACCATAATCTTACCTGTCTATTTTTTAGCAAAATTATAGTTTAATTTAACAATTAATTTAAGGAGAAAGTGAGAGCGAAAAAGTTTTCCACATTACTTATAAATTTTTCTCTTTGAGAAAGAAGTTTTCCACATTTATAAGTTGTGGATAAAATGTGAATTCCGTTGTGGAAATGTGAAAAATGAAGATTATTCAGTATTTTTCAAAATTAATAAATCTATGATTTATTGTTTTAACTTACATTTAGTGTGGATAACTTAAAATAATCTGTTGTTAACTGGTTAATGAAATTTACGAAAATGCTCAATAAATTCTCTGAATTTACTTTGTTAAAGTTTTAAACAATGTTAAATTTGTAGGTAAAATCATAAAATTTGATGAGTAGGTTATGTACTTGCTTATCAAAGATAAAATAGAAAGTGATACACCTGGAGAGTTGTATAAAACTTGACCAAAATTGAAACATAAAGTAATTGGAAAAAAAACAAAAGTTTTTGTTATTAAAATTGATTA
>JAKSVK010000008.1 GCA_024408075.1 Bacilli bacterium
CCTTTTTTCTTTGGTTGTTCTTCTGCCATAATTTGCTCCTTATGAATAAATATTAATTCAATATTTCTTTATTTTAAAAGCATTTTTAATTAATCTTTATTTATATGATAGATTTACATTTACATTTAGACGGCTCTTTATCTGAAGAAGATTTTAGATATTTAGCCAATAGACAAAACAAAAAATTAGGTAGTGATTTTCCTAATAATACTCACGTACCTGATGGCTGTACTAGTTTAGAAGAATATCTTTCTAAATTTGACCTACCTTTATCATTTATGCAAGATGAGTTTTCAATTGCATATGTGACTAGTTCATTAGTAGATAGATTATATAAACTAGGATTTATTTATGCAGAAATTAGATTTGCTCCTCAGCTTCATACGCTAAAAGGTATGAGCCAAGAAGATGCTGTTATCTCAGCAATTGCTGGCTTAAACAACGGACTAAAAGGTAAAACAGATTTTGATGCAAATTTGATTTTATGCACGATGCGACAAGCTGATTATCAAACAAATTTGGAAACTATAGTTTTAGCAGAAAAGTACTGCAAATCTAAGGTGGTTGCTGTAGATATGGCTGGTCCTGAAGCCTTTCATACTGGCGATTTTTATATTCAACTTTTCGAAGAAGCTAAGAAAAGAAATTTAAATATTACAATTCATGCAGGCGAAGCTTGCGGATCCAGCGAAGTTGAAAATGCAATTAAAAATTTACACGCACAAAGAATTGGACATGGGATTCATCTAAATCTTTCAATGGATAATATTAAACTTATTCAAGAGAAACGTATTGGGTTTGAGTTTTGTCCAACAAGTAACCTACAAACAAAATCGTTGTCTTCATACAATGATGTGCCAATAAAAGACTTTTTGAGATTTGGAATCCCTGTTACTGTTAACTCAGATAATATGACTTGTAGTAACACAAATGTGCTTCATGAATTTGCTCACTTAAATAAAGTTTTTAAATTTAGCAAATATGAATTATCTCAATTACTAAATAATTCTATTGATATTTCTTTCACCGATATAAAAACAAAAGAAAAGCTTAGAAAACTTCTAAGCCAACGAATCGATTCATTTTATTTACAAGTGATATCTGATAAATAGTCAATTACTCACAATAAGTTTTAAGAAAGAGCCTACTAATTGGATTATGGTAGGTTTTTCTATATGCTTCAGTTCCATATAAATCATCAAAACCTTCATCCAATACTTTATTTTCGATACTTGTATCATCCTTTAAAAAAGTTAAATATTGTAATCTGTCTTTTGAAAAGTATGTTTTACCTTTCATTCCTGGATAATCATTATTAACAGTGATCATATCAAGAATTTCATTCCCTTTTCGATGTTGAATAGATGGGACATAACCTGTATTCCATCCTAGTGTAGGATTTGATGTTTCTGTTAATCCGTATTTCTCTTTTAATTCAGTTCGTTGCTCTGATGAAAATTTAACATCATCAAAAACAAATAACTTTTTGTTATTAGTGCCTCTGAAACTCTCAACCCATGGTAAAATTACTTCCTTTTTTAGGTCGTTACAATCAGGGCATGTATATCTTGAATATAATAAATTGAATTCGGTGTTGTTTGTGATTAATTCATCCAAAGTAGTGGTATCGACATTGTACATAACAGGAGCATAAGTTTTCTCATTAATAAAATTAGTTAAGTAATCAAGTCTATTAAATATTCTTTCATCTACATTGTGTTTATTACATTGAATAACCAATTGTCCTTTATTAAAAATAGCTAAATATGGTGCTTTTGTAGTGTCTAAGTTAAGTCCGAAAGAATTCTTTCCTTCAAATTTAGACATATTTATATAATTTATTAGGATATGAGAAGTATTTAAATATTGAGCAAGAATTTCACTGAATTGTTCCCAACAGCCACATTGCCCTGGCAAATATAAAGCAAGAACAAATGATTCTTGATATTGGATTTTTTGATTCAGTTCTTCATAACTAAGTTCAGACAATTCAGTTATTTGTGAAAAAGTCTTGTTTGAGTAGTAACCATAATCAAGGAAAACTGGTCCTTGAACTGGATTATTTGATCCTCCACAAGAACTTAAACATACACTTGCAGAAATAGCTGCAAACGGTACTAATAAACAGGACAATTTTTTCAATTTCATGTTGCTATTATAATTTATATAAAGATTATATGCAAAAAATGTTGGTGGTTTTAATGAGATTTCCGTGTAAAAAAACAACAAAAATATTGAAGAACAATTTTTGACAAAAATTAAGATTTAATCAATATATTTCTAACAATTGGTCTTTCAAAGATATTGCATCAAAATAAAATTTATAAAAAAATGTTTGTTTTTTGGCAAAAATAACTCTATATTTTTTGCGTAAAATTATTGAAAAATTTTGCGTGTTTTTGAAAGGTGGAAATGGTATGGCGAATGAAAACTATATTATCTCTTTAAAAGGCGTCAGCAAAGTGTTCGATGGTGTAACCGTTGTTGATGACATTAACCTAAATATAACGAAAGGCGAATTTGTTACTTTTTTAGGACCTTCTGGATGTGGAAAAACCACAACTCTCAGAATGATTGCAGGATTTGAAACTCCTACAAATGGGCAGATTACTCTTAATGGTCAGGATATTACAACTATTCCTCCACACAAAAGACCAATTAACACGGTCTTTCAAAGATATGCATTATTTCCTCACTTAGATGTTTACGACAATATTGCATTTGGATTAAAACTTAAGAGAATTCCTTATCAAACTAAAAATAGAAAAGGTGAAACTGTCATTAAAACTCGTAAACTTTCACGTCAAGAAATTGATGAAAAAGTAATGAGAGTTTTAAAGATTATTGATCTTGAAGACCTTGAGAATAGAGATATCTCTACTCTTTCTGGTGGACAACAACAACGTGTTGCTATCGCTAGAGCTATTGTTAATGAACCAGAAATTCTTCTTCTTGATGAACCATTAGGCGCTCTTGATTTAAAAATGAGAAAAGATATGCAACTTGAATTAAAAGATATGCATAAAAAACTTGGAATTACATTTATTTATGTAACTCACGACCAAGAAGAAGCTTTAACTATGTCAGATACAATCGTAGTTATGAAGCAAGGAACAATTCAACAAGTTGGTACTCCAATTGATATTTATAACGAACCAGTCAATGCTTATGTTGCTAACTTTATTGGAGAAAGTAACATTCTCAATGGTTTAATAACTGATAAACTTAAAGTTAAATTACTTAATCATATTTATGATTGTGTTGATGATTTTCCAATTAATGAACGTGTTGATGTAGTGATTAGACCTGAAGACGTTATTATTATCCCTGCATCTAATAAAGAAATGGATCTTGTAAAAGGAACAATTACAGACAAAATCTTTAAAGGAATCCATTATCAATATGTTATTCAAAGTGGAAAACATGAAATTGTTGCTCAATCTACTAAAGACTATGAAGTTAATAGTGAAGTATATGTAGACGTTGAAAAAGAAAACATTCAAATTATGAAGAAAGAAGTCAAAAAGAATGTCTTCAATGATGCTTATATTGATAAAAATAACAACGTTATGATTTCAGAATCTCCTTTTGAAGTAGATGTTACTCAACTATTAAAAGGAAGCCATGTTGATGAAGAACTTTATTTAATTGGAAAAGATGGCAAAAAGTACGATTTACGTGATGCTGATGTTATCGCAGAAATTGAAATTAAAGACGTCAACATTGTTGATGGTCACGATAACGGCAATGTTAACGCTACTGTTGTTAACTCTATTTATAAAGGTGATCACTACGCAGTTTTAGTTAGAACTGATGAAGAAGATGACTTTATTTTAGATACTCAAGATGTTTGGAACGATGGAGATGCTGTTTCAATCATCGTTAAACCTGAGAACATTTCTCTTACACTTAAAGGCGACATAAGCAAATATGAAGTCGAATAAGTTAAAAAGATATCATTCATTACAAAGAAAATATCTATGTATTCCTTACGTAGTGTTTCTTTTATTGTTTGTTATCGTTCCTATAGGAATCATTATTTTCTATGCATTTACTTATGAATATATTGATCCAACCACACAAGAAACTTATTTAAAAGCTTCTGGCCAAGCATTTTTAAATTTCTTTACCAGTTGGAGCAAGATAAATGTTTTGTTTGTCTCATTATATGTTGCATTAATTACAACAGTATTGTGCTTACTAATAGGATTCCCACTTGCGTATTTCTTAGCTGATAAAAAAGTTAATAAAAACGCTGTATTTGTTACGTTGTTTATTGCCCCAATGTGGATTAACTTCGTTTTACGAACTGGTGCAACACGTGATTTATTAACATGGATGGGTATTAACGGTGGTGAATATCCTTATTTAGCAACTATTATTGGTATGGTTCAAAACTATTTACCATTTGTTATTTTGCCTTTATATACAACCATGACAAAGCTTGATAAGAGTCAAATTGAAGCTGCTAAAGACTTAGGTGCTAACCCAATTCAAGTTTTCTTTAAAAATATTATTCCTCAAGCAACTCCAGGAATTGTTTCAGCTTGCTTAATGACTTTCATGCCTACAATGTCGTCTTATGTTATTAGTGATACTCTTTCCGAAGGAAAAATCACATTATTTGGTAACTATATTGAATTAGAATTTGTTAATAAAGCCTGGAATGATGGTTCATTTATGGCCCTCATTATGTTGGTCTTTATTGCCATTACAATGGTCATTTCTCAAAAGAGTGACAAGAAGAGTAAAAAGGAGGGCGGAGCATGGTAAAGAAAATTTTTGGTCAAGCTTATATTTGGCTCATTTTGATACTCATGTATCTCCCTGTTTTAATTCTTATCGCTTTCTCATTTACTGAGGCTACTAACGTTGGTGAATGGACTGGATTTTCATGGAATTTATATCCTAGATTATTCCAAAGTGAAGAGATTATGACTGCTCTTGGAAATACTGTTTTAGTTGCTCTTTCTAGTGCAGTGGTGGCTACTATTTTAGGTACTCTTGGCGCTGTTGGAGCATATTATTCTAAAAGAAGAGTGAGAAATACAATTGATTTAGCAACTCAAATTCCTGTTGTTAATGCTGAAATTGTTGTTGCGTTTTCTCTTACTGTTATGTTCGTGTTTTTAGGTAACTTATTACACACATATTTATTCTCGTTCTGGACACTTTTAATTGGACATGTTTGCTTAGCAATTCCTTTTGTTTATATTTCTGTTAAACCAAAATTACAACAAATGGATCCAAGTTTATATGAAGCTGCACTTGATTTAGGTGCTAGCCCATCTCAAGCTCTTGGAAAGGTTATTGTTCCAGAAATTCTGCCTGGTGTTTTATCAGGATTCTTGCTTTCAGTAACTTTATCTCTTGATGACTTTATTGTTACTGCATTTACTCGTGGAAATGGACTTCTTTCTGGAGAAAAGAAGATTGAAACTCTTTCTACTTTAGTTCAAGCGAAGATTAAAAAAGGACCTATTCCACCTGAAATGAGAGCGTTAACTACTTTACTATTTATTCTTGTTATTATCGCAGTAGTTTTCGTTACTCTTTATAGAGTGAGAAATGAGAAAAAACAAATGAGGAGGGGATTTTAATGAATAAGAAAATTAAATATTTATTTATCGCTCCTATCGCTCTTGTTTGTGCAAGCGGAGTTTCCTCATGTTCATCTTCTACTAAATACACTTTAAGAATTTTAAATAGTGAAGACTATATTTATCTTCAAGATGAAACTGACCCAGAGTCTCTTCCTGATATGATTGACCAGTTCAAGATGTATATTAGAGAAAATTATCCTGAATATAAAGATGTTGAAGTTGTTTATGACACTAGTGATACTAATGAAACTATTTATAGTGAACTTGCTACAGGAAAAAGTAATTACGATTTGATGAATGTTAGTGACTATATGGCTGAGAAAATTATTTCTTCTGGCTATGCAGTACCTTTAGATAAAGAAAAAATTCCTAATTACTTAGAGTACGCAAGTGAAGAAATTCGAGGTCGTTTAGATAATCTAACTGCAACTCAAAAAGTTAAAGATGAAAGTGGTGTCTGGGTTGATAAAGTAGTTCGTTTAGAAGACTACACAGTTGGCTATATGTGGGGCACTTTGGGAATTTTATTTAATCCTGATTATTTTGCAAATATTGCAGATTATGAAACAATTGATGATTTTGTAACTTTCTCTAATTTATGGAATCCAAAATACAAAGGAACTATCTCAATTAAGAACTCAATGAGAGACACTTTTGCGATGGGTTTACTCCATTCTTTTGATGCCGATTTTGAAGAAATTTTAGATGAATATCAACAAGCTGGTGAAACTCCTGAAGCGCTAGAAATTTATCAAGAAAAATTTGCCGCATTATTTAACCGTTGTGATGAAGAATGTGTCAAAATCGTAGAAAATAACCTAGAATTGCTGAAGAAAAATATTTTTGGCTTAGAAGTTGATAGCGGAAAACAAGATATCGTTACAGGCAAAATTGGAGTCGATATGGCTTGGAGTGGAGATGCTGTTTATTCAATGGATTTGGCCGAAGACGCTACTAAGACCGGCACACTTAGAGAACTTTGCTATTCGGTTCCAGAACATGGCTCGAATTTGTGGTTTGATACATGGATTATGCCTAACTGTTCAAGAAGTGAAGAACAAGAAGAACTTGCACATTTATTCTTAGATTTTATTTGTGATCCAGTTAATGCTGCACAAAATATGGATTATACCGGATACACCTCCTTTATTGCTGGAGAAGATGTGTGCGAATTGGTTCGCTCTTGGTATGACATCAGATATGAAGAAGTTTATTACCTTGACGAAGATGAAAATGAATATGCGATATATCACGGTAAGAAAGCAATTGATGAAATTAATGAAGAAGATGAAATTCTTGAAGTGACTTATGAGGATTGTTTAACTGAATATCATGATGATAGTAAAGATGATCAAATTCTTTATGCTTTTGAACCTTATCTTGATGAAGAAGGAGAATACATTGAAGAACCTCTTTCCTACCAAGATTTATTAGATCATAAAATCGAAATCTTTACCGAAGAAGATAAGAATAAGACATATGGTGATTTACTTATTGTTGATTCATTAGACCCAGAAAACACCATTGAAGAAGTTGATTTAACTTATTTCTTTGGAGATGACCCTAGTAGTATATTCTATTCGGATTGTTACCATAGACTTGTCTATTATGATGAAGAAGGAGAAGAAATAGTTAAGTGTAATGGTTCTGTAGGAAGACAATTCTATTGCCAATATCCTGATCAAGAAACCATTAATCGCTGTGGAGTAATGAAAGATTATGGAGAAAACAATAAACTTGTTATGGCAATGTGGGAAAACTTTAAAAGCGATCCTCTTCCTAATGGTTCATTAACATTATTCTTTGTCATATTAGGCATCTTGTTATTTTTAGTTGCTTTAGCAATTAGCAATGTTATTATTAAAAAACATATTAGAAAGAAAAGATTGCTCGATTCGAAATAATAAATTCAAATAATCTTTTCTTGATAGAAAAAATAAGCAGTGATAGAATACTATTCGCTGCTAAGTGGTTCCTTAGCCAAGTTGGTAAGGCAATTGACTGCAACTCAATGATCGGGGGTTCGAATCCCTCAGGAACCTCCATAAATTGAAGGTGCAGTTAGATAAGATGCGCTAATAGCTCAGCTGGATAGAGTACAACACTACGAATGTTGGGGTCGTGAGTTCGAATCTTACTTAGCGCGCCAAATAAGAAACATATATCTCCGTTAGAAAACTAAATTACAAAACTGACGCGAGATAGCAAATCGGGACGTAGCGTAGCTTGGTATCGCGTCAGTTTTGGGAACTGAAGGCCGCAGGTTCAAATCCTGTCGTCCCGACCAGGATTTAAATAAGGCATTCCTATAGGGGTGCTTTTTTCTACGGCTTCTTCAGTTCTTGTGTTCTTTTTGCAAAAATTTTCTATTTTCGATTCTTTACAGATTGAGAATGAATTAAATATCTATGTTTGCTGAATTTTCGACAAATTTTTGTAAATAATAAATGTTACGCGTGTATAATATGAATAACAGGAATGCATTATGCCAATATGTAAAAATTGTCACAGTAGAATTGATAAATTTAATAAAGATCGCTGTCCAATATGCGGAACAGAGAAGCCTTTTGAGGGTGTTTCTAGTGATACGATTGAAATTACTACTTCACTTGATGTTGAAGACTTAGATTTTAATCCTAGAAGCAAAAAGAAACTTCTTGTTTTATATATAACTTTAGGCTTTTTTGGAATACCTCAATTTTATTTATATAATAAAAAATTGGGTGTTTTGTCGTTAATTTTGAATATGTTATTTATTGGTCTTGGCGGATTTTTACTTGGGCAATTTACTTCTATTAAAATGTATTTAGCATTTATTATTGTAATCTTAGCTAGTTTATTAATTAATTCTTTAATTGGACTATATTTGTATAAGAAGCCTAACTTGAAAGATGGTCATGGAGAGTTTGTAATCTAATGCAAAGATATTTTGTTTCCTTAGATAAATTAAACAACATCGTGTTTAACCAACAAGATGTTTTTCATATTACGAAAGTGATGAGATGTAGAATCAATGATCATATTGAAGTTGTCATTAATAGTGATGCTTTTGAAGCTGTAATAGATTCACTTAGTCCATTAAAAATTCATCTCATTGGAGAAAAAATGAGAAATAACGAATTGAAAAATGATCTTGTTTTATTTTCTCCATTATTAAAAAGCGATAAGAACGAATTAGTTATTCAAAAAGCTACAGAATTAGGAGTGACAAAGATAGTGTTTTTTATTTCCTCTCGTAGCATTATTAGACTTTCTCAAAAAGATTTTGACAAGAAACTTGATAGATATAAATTAATCGTGAAAGAAGCAAGCGAACAATGTCATCGAAATATGATTCCAGAAATTGTAGGACTACTTTCACTTAAAGAAATAGCTGCACATAAAGCTAATATAAATTTGCTCGCATACGAAGAAGAAAGCGGAAAACAAAACACAATTTATAAAGCCTTTAAAAGCAATTCATCAATAAGTTTTATTTATGGACCAGAAGGTGGTTTTGATAAAAAAGAAATAGAACTTTTAGGTTCAATGGGTTTTTCTTTAGTTTCGTTAGGAAAGAGAATTTTACGTGCAGAAACGGCTTCTTTTTATGGATTATCAATAATTTCTAGCCTTATGGAAGAAAAAAATGAATAAGACTTTTTACTACATTTCTTTAGGTTGCAAAGTTAATAATTATGAAGTAAGCGCGATTTGCGATGCTTTAAGAAAACATGGATATAAATTTGATGAAATAAATCCTGGGGTTGTTTTAATTAATACTTGTTCAGTAACCGCAACAGCAGATCAAAAGTCTCGTCAACATATTCGAAAATTAATTAAAAAATATCCTAATGCTATTTCTGTTGTAATGGGTTGTTATTCACAAGGCAATCACGAATATATTGCTAAAGAGATTAAACCAAATATAATTATTGGAACATCTCAAAAAGCTAATATAGTTTCTCTAATAAATAAATATTTAGAAACAAAAGAAAATATTGACATAACAGAAGCTAATCCACGTTTATTTTGCTATGAAGAACTTGGAATTACTTCTTATCAAGAAAATGCTCGAGCATATTTAAAAATTGAAGATGGATGCAATAACTTTTGTTCTTATTGCGTCATTCCTTATCGTAGAGGAAAAGCGAGAAGTAGAGGAAAGGAAATAATTATTCAAGAAGCAAAACAATTAGTAGCTCAAGGATATAAAGAAATTGTTTTAACAGGGATAAACGTTTCTTTTTATGGTCAAGATTTGCAAAATGAAACATTTACATCGCTTGTAAACTCATTATTAGATATTGATGGACTTTATAGACTTAGAATTTCATCCATTGAAGATAGTGAAATTGAAGATGGTTTAATAGAGCTTTTAAATCGCAAAAATTTAGCAAAACATTTACACATTCCTCTTCAAAGTGGTAGCGATACAGTTTTAAAAAGAATGAATCGTAAGTATACTTGTGCTCAATTTTATGAAAAGATTCAACACATCAAAACAGTTTGTCCAGATGTTTGTTTAACTACAGATGTGATAGTGGGATTTCCAGATGAAAGCGATGAAGAATTTAATCAGACATATGAGTTTATAAAAAAATGTGGATTTAATATGCTACATGTATTTCCTTATTCTCCTCGAGAAGGCACCCCAGCCGCTAAAATGAAAGGACAAATATCTCCTGAAGTTAAGAAGATGAGATGTCTAAAGCTTATTGAGCTTTCTAACGAGTTGTGGGATGAATACACAAATAAGTTTATTGGAAAAGAAGTAGAAGTATTAATTGAAGGATATGATAAAGAAAAGAAAGCAAACTTTGGTCATACCTCAAATTATCTAGAAGTATATATTCCTGGAGAAGCGTTAAAACCAGGTTCTATAATAAAAACTGTTTATAAAAAGTAAGATATAATCAAGATAATATTAAAAAAGTTAGAAGATGTGTAAAAACTATTGCATTTTTCTTTCTTCTTTTAATATAATTATTAAGCGATTTAGGAGGAAACTATTATGGCAGTCCCACAAAGAAGAATTAGTAAAACAAGAAAAAGAATGAGAAGAACTCACTTCAAACTTGAAGTTGAAGGATTAGTTACTTGCCCAAATTGTGGTGAAATGATTAGAGCTCACCACGTATGTCCAAAATGTGGATATTATGCAGGTAAAGAAGTTGTCTCAAAGAAAGCTAAAAAAGAAGACGAATAAAAATAAGGTCGTAAAGGCCTTTTTTTGTTATAATAAATTCGAGGAATAAATTATGAATTACAATAAATTAATTGATCACACTCTTTTAAAACAGGATGCAACTCCTGAACAAATTGTTAAATTATGTGATGAAGCTAAACAATATGACTTTATGTCAGTTTGTGTTAATCCTTCCTATGTACCGCTTGCTGCTGAATGTTTAAAAGGAAGTAACGTAAAGGTTTGTACAGTAATAGGATTTCCACTAGGAATGAATCTAACAAGAACCAAAGTTGATGAAGCTATTCTTTGTATTAAACAAGGCGCAGAAGAAATAGATATGGTTATAAACGTAGGAATGCTTAAAGCAGGACATGCAGATTACGTTAAAGAAGAAATTAAACTTCTCAAAGAAGTAGCTGGATCTAAAGTGCTTAAAGTTATTATCGAAACTTGCTTATTAACAGATGAAGAAAAAGTACTTGCTTGCACATTAGCAAAAGAAGCTGGCGCAGATTTTGTTAAAACATCAACCGGATTCTCAACTGGTGGAGCAACAGTGCATGATGTTAAGCTCATGAGAGAAACAGTTGGACCTAATATGGGAGTTAAAGCTAGTGGTGGGGTTAGAACTCACGAAGACCTTCTTGCTATGGTTGAAGCTGGAGCTACTCGTATAGGTACTTCTAACGGAACTAAAATTATTTAACTATAAAACAAGGAAAGTCGTGAAATTTTTCGCGGCTTTTTCTTATGGTTTTAAAAAAAGGTTGAACGAAATTATGTTTATATGTAATATATTAAAAGCAAATTTGCTATAGGAGGTGAATATCATGCCAAAAGTTCAAGTTCGTGAAAACGAGTCATTAGATGACGCACTTCGTAGATTTAAAAGACAAGTCAATAAGGCTGGTACAATCCAAGAAGCAAAGAAAAGAGAATTCTACCTTAAGAAAGGTTTAAAAAGAAAACTCAAAAGCGAAAACGCACGTCGTAAAGCTAAACAATAATTATTATCTCGGGTTCCAAGTTAGGGACCTGACATCGCGGGGTAGAGCAGTTGGCAGCTCGTCAGGCCCATAACCTGGAAGTCGGTGGTTCAAGTCCATCCCCCGCAACCAAATGTAAACTGCAGTATTAATACAATGTTAGTACTGTTTTTTAATTCTTTTCAAAAATACAAAGTAACAGGGGCAATAAATAAAAGTAACAATAAGTAACAAACATTTTTTTGAAAAAAAGCTAAAATATAAATGAGTTGATTTATGGAATTCAAAGAAAAGCTCAAAAAAATAAGAACTGAAAACGGACTATCACAAGAAGCTCTTGCAGATGCCGTTCATATTTCAAGATCTGCAATTGCGAAATATGAAAACGGCAATGGTAACCCAAGTGAAGAAACCCTAAAGGCATTAGCGGTTTATTTTGGTGTAGAAGTTAACGACTTAAAAGATGATAGTGAAACAAAGCGCAAAATAAACAAAACTAAAATTAAAACTGCCGCAATAATAGTGACCTCAGTTATTGCTTTGGGTGGGATAGTCACAGGAACAACATTTGGAATTCTTAATAATGTTAACATAGGGAAATATACCTATATTGATTACGAATTAAGAACGGAGAATATATCGCTTAATTATTATTATGATGATGGTGTTTATGCCACATTATTTTATGATGGATGCAATCTTCTAGGTCACTCTTTTGATAGCGTGTTTCAACCTAGTAATTTAATTGCAGGCGATGTTTTTCATTTTGACTATGTTGGTAAGTTAGCCGATCCTATTTACTCAATACCAGGAGTAATTGATATTGTTGGTAGATTAGAACGTTATCACTTTATTAAAACAGAAATAAGAAATTATCATTCTGATTTAGGGCCTATTAAAGACAACCTAGATGTTTTGCGTGGAATTTATCAAATTGATTTTGAATATGTTATTACTAGTAGTAATGGGGCATATGTATCTCTAGATAGCTATGAAGGAAGTGACTTATACGTTTCTATAGATTATAGAAGAATGTATATGGCTAGCGATCAACATGAAATAGCAAAAACAATCGTGGCCGCACTTTACTCATATAATCCACGATAATGTTAATAAAACGCACAATTTTTTGCGGATTTATCTCACTTGGGCATAAGGAAATAACAGCATTGATTTAATCAGTGCTGTTTTATTTTAGGACAAAATGACCTCTTTAATTTTACATACAGGACAAAATGACCTCTTTATATTTACAACAAAGGACAAATATGATATTTTATTAGTGGTGATAAATATGACTCTTTTAGAAATTAGAACAGAATACGGCTTATCTCAAATTGAAGCCGCACAAATTGTAAATGTCCCTATAAGGACATTTAGAAGATATGAAACTGATGATACTTATGGCAGTAGCATTAAACGAAACGCTTTTATTTCTGCTATTGAAAAGTATTGTGAAATTACAGAAGAAAAAGGTTTATTAACAATCGAACAAATTAAAAATAAAATAAGTGATTTATTTGAAAATGAATATAAAGGACAAATTGACTTTTGCTATTTGTTTGGTAGTTATGCAAAAGGAACCGCTAAAGAAAATAGCGATGTCGATTTATATGTATCTTCTAATTTAACAGGTATTCGCTTTGTTGGATTAATTGAAAGAATAAGACAAAAATTACATAAAAAAGTGGATTTGTTACGTAGTAGCGAACTTGAAAATAACATTGAATTAGTAAACGAAATATTAAAAGGTGGAATAAAAATATATGGGTAGCAAAGATAACGCTATTTATATGGAGCTAGCAGTTATTGATATTAATGCAGTAATTGAGTATACAAAAGGTTGTTCATATGAAGAATTTATATCAGATGTAAAAACAATTGATGCCACAATGTTTCGCCTCCAACAAATGATTGAAAAGATCAAAAACTTATCTATTGAGTTTAAACAAAAACATAAAGATATTCCTTGGGGAGACATAGTGGGCTTTAGAAACGGAATAGTACATGAATATGGCAAAACAGATTACACAACTGTTTATGAAATAATCACTAAAGACATTTATGAACTTAAGGAATTATTTGAAAACGAGTTAGAAAAAGCTTGATATGTTTTTTGTTATTATTTGCCTATGATTGAAAAGTTAAAATTTATTACAATTAGAACAGAACCCGAAATAATTGAAAAGGCCGCTACATGGTTTAGTTCAAAATGGAATGTCCCTAAAGAAGCTTATTTAGAGTGCATGAATAATTATCTAAACAATAAGACTAATTTAGGTTGGTTTCTTTGTTTAGACGCAGATAGAATTGTTGGTGGTTTGGGTGTTATAGAAAATGACTTCCATGAGCGAAAGGATCTAACGCCGAACATTTGTGCAGTCTATGTTGAGGAAGAATATCGTAATAAAGGTATAGCCGGAAGGCTCCTTAATCTTGCAGTAGAAGATTTAAAAATGAATGGGATTTCCACTGTATATTTGATTACTGATCATATTGGGTTTTATGAACGATATGGTTTTACATTTTTAACGATGACTAAGTGCGATGATGGAACTATTAGCAGAATTTATATTTACAAATAATTCCTATTGTTAGTTTTAAAAAACTCACTCTTTACAATAACGAAGAACTGGTGGCTCTCTTTTCTGATAAAGAGGGCTTATTTGTATTATTCTTGGCCATTTATTCAAAGACAACAATAGACACCATTGGATATCAAGTAAAGGCAACCAAAGAGGAACGGTCTCAATAAGTGGTGGCCATATTGATATTTATTCTGCTAAAGATGGTATTGATGCTGCTTATAATGTTGAAATTTCAAAAATTGATGGTGGAGATGATCCAATCATTAATATTTACACATCTAATTTTTCAGAATATTCAGGCGAAGTTTCCGATACATCAACATCAAAAATGTATTTAAGAACTTCTTCCTCATACAATTCAAACTACTATTACGCTGTAGAGTTCATGCTAAATACCTATGAAACAAAATGGGTAAAAGCTTCTAAAGTTAGTAGTACTGATACAAGATATAACTATTTTGAACTTAGCAAACCAGAAAATGCTACATCATTAAAGGTTGCATACTTTGCTAATAGCGTAACAACTATGTCTGAAGATAATGCAACTGCAATTATGTCCAAGTATGATTCAGTTAATAACTACTATGATGTTGCAAAGATAAGCAACAACGGTTCAACTATTTCAATTTCAGGTTGGACTAGCTATCAAACTTCTCAGCCTGGGGGAGGACACGGTGGACCTGGCGGACCTGGCGGACCTGGCGGAATGCATGAAGGAAACAGCGAAAAAGCCGATTATTCTGCAAAAGGAATAAAAGCCGATAACGAAATTATCATATCTGCAGGTAAATTCTTCATTAAATCATATGACGACGCAATTCACGCTAACTATGGTGATGCTTTTGAAAATGGAGCAACAGGTATAGGTAACATTACTCTTTCAGGTGGAGACTTTGAAATTTATGCTTCAGATGATGGTATTCATGCTGATGATACATTAACAATCTCTAGCAATGCTGTAATTGATATTGTTAAATCATATGAAGGTATTGAAGGAAATATTATTAACATTACTGGTGGTTATACTAAAGTATATTCAACAGATGATGGTCTTAATGCTGCGAATAAAGCTGGAAAAACACCTGCAATTAATATTAGTGGTGGCGTTACAGATATCACCGTTTATGGACAGGATGTTGATGGAATAGATTCGAATGGATCATTCACACAAATGGGCGGTTATGTAATTACAAAAGGAGCAAATGGTGGAATGTCTACAGGCTTAGATTGCGACGGAACTGCAAAAATTAATGGTGGTACATTCGTTTCATTCGGTAAAACTGAAAAAACTCCAACCAAAGGTAGTGGAGTTACTAATTACACACTTAGCGGTTCATATTCAACCGGTAGTTATAAAGTCACATTTGGTGATGGAAAAGAAGTAACCACAACAACTAAATATTCATATTCAGCGATTTATGTTTATAGTGACATTTCTTCAAAAATTACTGTATTAAAGAACAATTAGTAAAAATTTAAATTCCAACTCTACCCCCTTTTATTTGTTGGTGGCTATAATGAAAATATTGCAAAATTTCAACGTTTTTTATTGCGTATGTAAATTTTATTTAAAACAACAGTAATGAAACCATTGTTGAAGTGACCCCTTTGATTGAAAACACATATTAACTTCGTTGTGTTCGACCTATTAACTTCGTTGCACTTGGTTAAAAAACTATTAACTTCATTGCAGCAAGAAAGACGAAAATCTAAGACACGAAAATAGTGTCTTTTTTCTTTACTTTAAGATAATGTTTTGAACATTTATAAAGTATTTTTAAATTACGTTTAACAAGAAATATAAATTGGCATATCATAGAATCATGAAATCGAAATTAGTTAGCAATCAACAAATTCAACATATAAAATCGAAAGGCATCTCCTTTAACTATATCTCCGAAGAGGATGCAAAAAAATATCTTGAACAATCTACGTATTTATTCAAACTTCTTTCATATCGTAAAAATTATTTAAAAGATGCAAGCGGAAAATATTTAGATTTAGATTTTCAATATTTGGTTGAATTATCTAAGTTAGATAGAGAACTTAGGTACATATGTTTTGATTTATGTATGGATATTGAACATTTTGTTAAAAACAAGATTGTTCAAACAATTGTTAATACTTCTGATGGATATCGACCTATTTCTGAATATTTTTTGATAAATCCAAGAGCACTTATTCGTATTAATGAGCAAAATACAAATACATGTTTTATTCATGAAATAGTAAATAAATACAGTCCAAATTTTCCAGTGTGGGTTTTTGTTGAGGTATCTTCCTTTGGAACCATTTCTTCTTTTTGTTCCTGGTATAATTCAAATTATAGTAAAACGTTTGTTGATAATAAAATACTAAATAATGTACGCGATCTTCGAAACGCAATAGCTCATAATTCTTGCTTGTTGTACAATTTTGTAGATAGGACTCCAAATTTAAATACACCTGTGTCAGAAATAAATGCTTTTCTTGCTTCTTTAGGAATCGGAAAACAAACAAGAAAAAATAATCTTCACAATATGTTTGTATATGACTTTGTTTGTCTTCTATACGTTCATAAAAAAGAAGTTAATGACAAAAGTAAATTATCTAGACTTAATGATTTTATTAACAAACGATGTTTAGAAAATAAAGATTATTTTAAAAATAATTTTAAAATAATCAAATCTTATAATTTTTTGAAGAGGGTCATTGACAATATTTAAATAAGGTTGTAATATGATAGCACAATTGAAAACGGAAGTTTTGTAAAGAGGGTCATTGGCTCTCTTATTTTTTTAAAAGCAAAGGTCCACTTTTTCAAAAACAGAGGCTCATTTGTATCATTCCTGAGCATTTCTTCCAAGTAAACACAACAGCATTGATACAATTCAGTGCTGTTTTTTGTAACTCAACTAGCAGTATGGTTAAATTTAGTTGACAATATAATAAAGTATAGGCAAGGAGGTGCCGTATGGATTTAATTAAAATAGGCAAATTCATTGCTGAATGCAGAAAAGCCAAAAATTTAACTCAATTGCAATTAGCGGAAGCATTATATGTAACAGATAGAGCGGTTTCTAAATGGGAAAATGGAAGATCGTTACCCGATTCATCTATTATGCTTGAATTATGCAAATGTTTAGATATTACAGTTAATGATTTATTGTGCGGCGAAAAAGTAAATATGGAAAATTATAATAATGAAATCGAAGCTAATCTGCTTCAAATGATTAAAGAAAAAGAGGAAGCTGACAAACGTTTGTTGAGATTAGAAATAATCTTTGGAATATTTGGCACAATTACTTGTTTAAGTTTAATTATGCTTGGTTCTTTCTTGAACATTGAAACCTGGTTAAGGATTGTTTTAATTGTTGGTGGTTTTGTGATTTTTGTCCCACTTTGTTTATTGCTCATAGGAATCGAACAAAAAGCAGGCTATTACGTGTGTCCTAATTGTGGGGAAAAATATATTCCAACATACAAAAGAGTTTTATTTGCATTACATATTAATAGAACTAGATATATGAAATGTCCTAAGTGTGGGAAAAAAGGATGGCACAAAAAAATTATCAGCAAGAGCAAGTAAATACGTTAATGACCGTGTTGCTACTTGCAAAATATGATGAAGTTTGTTTACTAAATTATTTTTATAATATTTGAGGACAGGGGGCGCCGTTTGTATCATTCCTATCCATTTGTTCCAACGGCAATTTAATAATTAGTTGTCCTAATTTTGTGGACAACTGAAATATATTTTGTTATCATATTAATATGATAAAATATTCGATTAGGTATTTTAACAACAAACAAATAAGAGCAGTGTGGGATAGTAATAAAGCAATTTGGTGGTATTCCGCAGTTGATTTTATTGCCGTTTTAACAGATCCTAACTCTCCACGTAGATATTGGAATAATGTAAAAGTCAGAAATTCCGAGTTGTCTCCGTTTTGTGGACAACTGAAATTATATGCTGATGACGGCAAAAAGTATCTTTCTGATGTTATTAACGAAGAAGGTGTAAGACTATTGATTACAATAATTCCTTCAAAATACAAAAAAGAAATTAGCGATTGGATAAAGGGAATGCTTGACCCGATTGATGAGCAAAGTAAAAGAAAAGCTTATCAATTATATAGAACCGAACTTATTTCTGATGATGAAATAGGCACAACTGTTTGTCTACAAAAAATACACGCTTACTTATTTGAAGGTTTGTATTCTTTTGCTGGGCAAATAAGAAAAAAAACTATATCTAAAGGAGGATTTGTTTTTGCTAATGGTGATTTTTTACCACAAATTCTCCCAAATATAGATAAAATGTCAGAAGATACATTTGATCATATTGTAGAAAAGTATGTTGAAATGAATATTGCACATCCTTTTAGAGAAGGAAATGGAAGAGCGACACGTATTTGGTTAGACTTAATATTTATTAAAAATATGAAAAAATGTATTGATTGGTCTACGATTGATAAAGATGAATATTTATCTGCTATGAAACAAAGTCCTTCTAATGATAAGCAAATTAAGCAACTTTTAAATGGTGCTCTAACAGATAATATAAATGATAGAGAATTATTTATGAAGGGAATTGATACCTCATATTATTACGAGGAAGAATAATGCAGGGCTCACTTTTTTGTGAAAGGGGGCTCATTTGTATCGTTCCTGTCCGTTTATCCAAAATCTATAATTCCCTCTTGGAATAGAGGTTTTTTATTATAATATAATATTGGGCTGAGGGAAACCTCTAGGTCCATCGGGATGCGGGAGTAGTTCCGCTTTTTTTATGTGTAAATTCTCAGACTAAAAGCAGGTTTTTAAAGAAAAACGGAATTTACTATAAGAATTCATGATGGAAATTTGCTATAAATATTAAAAATTGTAAATCCTATCTCTGCATGATAAAATAAATTCACTTCCAATACAAATTGTTTAGGTATTATCTATGATAATAGTAAAATATCAACTTAGTTGTTATTGGACAACCAGTTCATTAGAGGATGAACCCCTCTTTGATTAAGTGAGACTCCTATCGTATACAAGTTCTCACACAAGATTGACATTCTAGAGGTCATGCAATAGCTTGTTAGGACAAGCGGATGTCGATGATGGTGTATCTCCCAAACGTAAGTTGAATACACAAAACGCAAGAAGTCTTCGTGCTTTGCTAGCCCTTTGGGAAGAGTGGCTTCTTGTATGTAACAAAGACCCTCAATTATTGAGGGCCTTTTTGTTTTCACTTTTTCCGTTTTTCTAATTTATCTATCATTTCTTCATCTTTTTTTGATAAATGCCATGATGTATAAGGTTTTGAAAATTTGTTTGATGGTAAGTTAAAAACTTTGAATTTGTTGATGAATGTAGGTCTATCATCTCTAGGATTTGGATTTATTGATAATCTTTGATAAGTGCCAGGTTTATCACAAACTCTTTCCAAAGAGTGTGTTAATAGATAACCATCTATCATAATTTTCCCATTTATATTTTCTTCTTTTACAGCAACAACTACAAATGGATGACCCATAGAGCCTTTATAAATCCTAAAATGATATTTGTCGGGCCCTTTGTACTTTTTGAATTTCATGACTTATATTTTGAATATGCTTTTTTCAATACATCAATTAACATGTTGTCTTCAATATAATACAATGCTGGGCCTTCCAAAACATTTCCAATCAATTGTCCTAAACGCATGTCAGGATACTCACGCCACAATTTTTCAATTTCTGCCAAAATTATTGGTATTCGATTTGGATTCCTCATATTTCTCTCCTTTCTGGTGTGAACATAAGGAGAAAATAAAACCATCCAAATGAAAACACCTAATTTTTGTAACTAACTGTTGATATCCCTATCAGCAATAGTTACTGGTGTTTCATCCTCTGTTGGATGGCCTCTGAATCAAATTAAATAATTTGTGTGGAGCGTGAGTGATAAGGTAAGTCTATAAACCGTGTCCTAAAGGTCGCCATTTGTTTATAGATATTTTCACCTTCTGGGCGATGCTTTCCACATTGGTAGATCCTAACACGTCCAATCTACCAGTAAATATTAAGGTGTCCTATTGTTTACCTGCGTATGGTCGACTTTGCTTTAAGCTAGTTCATAGCGCCAATAGTCTGTTAATATTTACATGTATAATATATCAAAATAAAAATAATTTTTTAATAGATAAATATTAAGACATTTCTTCAACTTCAATGAAGTCGATGTAACTGCCATAATCTACATTTCTTTTTGTTTTGGAGGTATGAATTATTCTATAATACAGAACTTTATTTTTAGTTCTTTTGGTAATATTGATAAGAAATCTACAGAATCAATATCATTTGATTTAATCTCCATTGTTTTGTAAACAATTTTAATTCCTTCTACCGATCCTCTTCCCCAAGTGATTTTAAATTTTTTCATATTATTTATTTTCCTCTATATTTTCTAATTCTTCTATTGTAGGAAGCGACGATTTAAATTTTTCTGGAATTAAATTTGAAAGTTGATATTTAGATATACCTAGTGGAATATTAAGTGTGTTAACAACATGTTTAGCAAGAATATCATCTTTATCCTTACAAATTATTAATCCAACAGTTGGGTTATCGTTTTTACCTTTTAATGTCGCATCAATAGTGGCCGTATAACCAATTAACTGGCCCATATGTTCAGGTTTAAATGTGCTTGTCTTAATTTCAATTACAACATAACAATGATTTGGGATGTTATAAAATAACAGATCGCAAAACATTTCGGTTCTACCTAAAAATAGGCGCACTTCTTTGCCAACATACGCAAAACCATTTCCTAACTCTAACAAGAATAATTCAATATTTTGAGTTAACTCATCTTTAAGCTCTTTTTCATCATAATCTTCTCTAATAGTTAGAAAATCAAAGTTATAAGGATCTTTCATTGTTAAATTTTTAATTTCTTCATTTGTAGAAAGAGATTTATCAAAATTATTTAAAGCATTTTGGCTTCTTCCATAAACTTTTGCTAAAATGCGAGACTCTAAATCTGATCTTGATAAATTATTAACAATTGTGTGATTTATGTAAAATATACATTCCTCTAAAGTTTTGCATTTATCGATTATTATTCTATGATGTCCCCAAGGAACCATTAGTAATTCTCCCACAAGTTGTGGGAAAATTTCTTTATACATAGTATAAAACTTTTCTGCATATCTTAAATTTTGTGGTGCAAATCCTTTTGCGTTTGGAACCTTCTTTTTTAATTCGCAACTTAAAATTTCAAAGAATTTGCTCCCATATGTAGCTTTGTAAGAAGTCTTTGATATTTCCTCACCTAATTCATAATAGAATTTGATAAGTTCGCTATTAACATGTATAGCGGCTTTAATTTGGGCTTTTTTGTAATTATTGGATAAACCCTCAATCCAATTTTTAAAGTTTTGGTCGATTATCATTTCTTTTCCTCCTTTGACCACATTGTTTTAAGAAGGAAAAAGCCATCCAACTTAAAACACGCATTGTAACTAACTGTTGATATCCCTATCAGCAATAGTTACTGGTGTTTCATCCTCTGTTGGATGGCCTCTGAATCAAATTAAATAATTTGTGTGGAGCGTGAGTGATAAGGTAAGTCTATAAACCGTGTCCTAAAGGTCGCCATTTGTTTATAGATATTTTCACCTTCTGGGCGATGCTTTCCACATTGGTAGATCCTAACACGTCCAATCTACCAGTAAATATTAAGGTGTCCTATTGTTTACCTGCGTATGGTCGACTTTGCTTTAAGCTAGTTCATAGCGCCAATAGTCTGTTAATATTTACTTCATTATTATATCAAGTTTGATATAAAAATTATATTATTATTTAGTTTTTTGTCGATTGTGATAATTTAATAACTTTCCTTCGAGAGTATAGCAAGCGACAACGGTTTTGGAAACGCGACTCATAATAAACTCACTACAACCCCTCGTACTTATGTCACAATTAGGTACTACACATGGATTTTTTGAATATTAAAAATCATTCAATTTTGCTTGACATGATAAGGGGTGCATTCTTCAAAAATAGGGCACACAGGAAGTAGTGGTTTGTGATACAAGACGCAAGATTGTCATGTTTTTATATAAAATTTTATTTACTAAGTAAATAAATTGGCACTCAAGCAGGGCGAGTGCTTGCTTCTTCTTCTTCTTCTTATAATTATCAACATAAGAGGGGGCTCCCCAAAAGGGAGAGACGCTAATGGTCAAGGCGTCTTAGCTTAATTAAGGATTCGCCTCTTTGTTTGTGATAACGAGACAGTTAAGAATCTACGTGCACATGACTCTTCGTACTCTCTCCGAGTCTCAAACGTCAGCGTAGCTATCATTGGTCCAATAGGGGACATATACAATCGGTAGCGAACTGGCAAAATCTTTTAGTCGATTATTCATTAATATGGCTGATATTGGACGCCACTTTGATTAGTGAATGAATTGACTTTACATTAAAAGATTTATTCATACTCACTTGGCTAAATAACCAAAACGGCCTTGGAGACTTTTATCGAAAGGAGAGAAATTATTATGAATAAATTATTTACAAAGATCGTCGGTGCAGCGTTAGGTCTCACCATGGCGATCGGAGTTGGTGTTGCTGTCGGTATTGGGGCTAGCAAAGAAGCTGTACCTGTACATGCTGCTGCCACTGATGGAACAGAACAAGTTCTATTTAATAGTTCGGATTCATATGCCGCTAGTACAAGCTATACAACAAAAGGCGCTATAAAGTTTAAGAACAGTGCGACTAATTCGTATTCTAACCCTACTAGAATCTATGCTAATAATACGTTCACTATTGAGATAGCAGACTCGAGTTTGGCTACTTCAATTAACGGCGTTGTTGTTTCTGTTGCATCCGGTTATACAAGCATATCCCATACATGGGCTGTAACAAGTGGAACTGGTTCGATAAGTGGCACTTCAAGTGGATCGTCATTGACTGGAACAACAAGCGGGACTGTTACTGGTTTAACTATTAAACCAGGTTCGCAAGCTAGATGGAACTCGGTAACTGTTTATTATGCCGGCGCATCAACAAAAACACTTTCTAGTATTTCTGTTGAAACAGCACCTACAAAAACAATATATTCCGAAGGAGAAAAATTCGATCCAACTGGGTTAGTAATTACTAGAAATTACACAAATCCGTCTAGCAGTGATACATACACTTATGCTAATCACACTAGCGAATTCTCATTTAGCCCATCAACATTGACAGAATTATCGACTAGTGATACCAAAGTAACAATTACATATGGTGGTAAATCAACTTCGCAAGCTATTACAGTTACTGCTCCGAAAACACCAGCAAGCGTTTCATCTTCTGGACAAACCACAACATTTGACGCTGGTGACACATTTGCTTATGGTGGTACTTTAACCGCTACTTACACAGATTCTACAGGTAAAACTGTTTCCCCAACATCATTTAAAATTGGCAATGCTGGAATTAATCCAACAAGTGCCGGAACAGTAATTACTCCGGGGTCAACTGCGCTTTCCAGGGATGACCACAATGGAAAGACAGTCTATGTGCTTTATACCGAAAATAACACGACTGTTTATACAAGCTATGTTATTACTGTTAACAAGATTAGCAAGATCACTTTAGATCCTACTGTCACGAGTTCTTTCCCTTACCAAGGAATCACTTTAACGGTGACTGATGGAACATTAACAAATAAGACTGATTATCGTGTTTATAAAAATCAGACCATGACCATTAAATCAACAGTTGGAGATATGGCAAAAATCGAATTCACTTATGATAGCGCATCTTATGATGGAGGTGGATGGTCGTCTGCATATACCCCTAACGCTAGTACCTGGACGTCTCCAACTGCTAGTGGCGAGCAAGCCAGAATTACAAAAATCATTGTTACTCTAGCTTCTGCTGATCCACTCGTTGAATTAGACGTAAGCTCTGCTACATCAGTTAATATGCTTGATGGAGATACAAATTCAACAGTAAAAGTTCTTGCCAAAAACATCGATGATTATACCGCTTGGGTTTTAACATTTGATGAAGATGATGATACAGGATTATCTTCTTCTGATTATGTCACAGTAGTCCCAGGAGCATTCTCAAATAATGTTTCGACATTTGCTATTACTGCTAAAAAAGTTGGTTCAACAATCTTAAATATTCAATTAGATGGAACTGATTGTGAAGATACAGTTAAGATTACTATCGGTCAAAAGCCTGCATCTATTACAATCACTCATAGTGATGTCTATGAAAAAGACAACAAACTCCAACTTGATCTTAAAGCAGGTGGAGCTTATAAACAAATGACATTTAGTGGAAAAGATATCCGCGGTAATACATATGCAGTTGCCGCCGCTGATGTTACTCCATCAATTCAAAGTGGTAGTTCCTATGTTAGCGTTAGTGGAACAAGAATTACCCCAACCTCTACTGCTGGAACAGCTGTTGTTAGATATGAATTAAATGATGATACCGATGTTTTTGTTGATTTAACTGTCAATGTTATTAGCGATAGAAATGTAAGCGTTAATAACATTACATACGTCGCTTCAGCTAGTGGTGTTCAAGGTGAACCATTAAAAGTCAGTGATATTATTTCGGCAACTTCTACCACAACACTTTTCGGTGAAACAGGAACAATTGCTGATGGTGAATATTTATTTGCTTACAGCAATAATAGAAGTATAGCTGTTGGATTAGGCAATTTCGTTTATGAAATTACTGATGATACTTTAGACGCTGGTGAAACCGAAAATAGAGAAATCTTTGTCTTCGTTTCATTTGATGAATCTTATGTATCTTCAACACATGTTGATATCGAAGTTGCAGATAGACCATTAACTGCTATCTCATTAGATACAGGTGCTTCTTTAAGTTTAAATAGAAACAAATCTCATCAATTAGAAGTAAGTTACACTCCTTATAATACAACAAGTACTAGGGCGGTTACTTATGCTATCACTGCTTCTAGTTCAGAGAGTTCAATCACTGTTTCCGATAGTGGTTTAATCTCTGCTGGTAGCAAAATTGGCTCAACTGCAACTATCAAGGTTACAAGTCAATTTAGTGCTGATATCTGTGCCTCTGTTAATGTTACAGTTACACGTGAAGCAATGACTATCACATATGATATCCCAGAAGAATGGGTTGAAACTAGTGGGTCTGATTTAGCTGTTGGTGACCAAGTTATCTTAACTGGTGTTAAGAACAGCGTTACTTATGCTGCTGGAACATATTCAAGTGGCAATAACGTTCCTGCTGATACTACAAACACACTAACTGTTTCCGGAACAAAAGTTACAGGTGTTGTTTCAACAATGATTTATACTTTAGAAGAAGGAACAGTAGACGGAAGTGTTGCTTTCAAGGATTCAAGCGGAAAATATCTTTATGCTGCAGCTACTGGCAGCAACAATATGAAATCGCAAGATAAGATTGATGCTAATGCTAGCTTTACAATTGATGAAAACGGAAATGTAGTAGCTACAGAATCTAGTAACAGAAATAGAATGCGTTATAACAATTCAAACACAAGTAATTTATTTAGTTGTTATGGAAATGATAATACAGGAACCACAATAACATTTTATAAATTAACTGGTGGCTCAGACACAATCACTGTTGGTGACGATTTATTCAATGATTTAATGGATTATTACTATAGTGGTGATTTCTTTAAATGCGATCCAGATGGAGCAACATTTGATGGAGATGGTTGGAAGGATGTTGGTGAAGTTCTCGCTGATTATAAAGATACTTATAAACTTAATTATGCAAGAGCAAATGCTAGCGGTAATGAAGTAGAACAATTCTTAGCAACATATGATTATGTTGTCGCCAAATATGGTGCTTCCTATGACTATCTAGGAAGAATTGCTTCTGGCAAGATTTCCGGATCGGCATTAGTAAATCCGTTAGTGAACATTATTGGTGAAAACACTAATTCAGTTGTAATCATTGTTATTATTTCAATGATTTCAATAACTTCTATTGGTGGTTACTTCTTCTTACGTAAACGTAAAGAGATTTAATAATCTATAACAATTGGAACCCTTAGGAATACTAGGGGTTCCTTCTTGCTATATAGGCTTTTATATATAAGAGCCTATATAGGAGGAAAATCAACCTCTAACATGGTAGTAATCCGATGCATCCATTCTTTAAATAGAGTGAGGGAGCTATTATGTTCGGACAAATAATTATGGTCTCCTTTCACCCTAGTGGTTAGTAAGAGCGAGTTCATACGCCGCCATGAAAGTTTGTGACTTACCAAACATAAGTCTAAGCCTAGTAATCATGAACAACTAGGTGACCGTGGCCGTTTATCGGTTTATAAAAAGCCCCATCTCATTGACCTAATTGGCTTTTAGCGAGAGAAGAGGCTTTTTATTATTATATTATATAGAACCTTATTTATATTCGCACGATGTATATAAGATAAGTTATTTAAAGTGTTTAGTATCGCTGAAATAATCAGAACATAACAAATACTATCAAATAGTAATCAGAACCTATACCATTCTGTTGGTGTTCAAAAAATTCTTTTTTTAACTGTATTTTTGTCCTAGTATAAAAGTAGAGGTACGTTTATGAAAAAATGTAAGATTACCAAAGCGGCATTTGCTATGCCAACAGTATGTTTAGCACTTGGTGCTTTAGCTTCATGCGGCGAAAAACAAGGCACTGAAATTCCAAAAGTAATTGCAGACTTAGTAGTTTTTTCTAATATGTATACTGCAGAAGAGGAGAATGATAGTGAAGCTCAAGCCTTCGCAGTTAAAGATGGAAAATATATTTTTGTAGGATCTAAAGAAGATGCTGATAAATATATTGAGGAAGGGAAAACTGAAGTTATTGATCATTCTGGTTTAATTGTCCCTGGCTGTACTGAAGGACACGCCCATTATTTTGATGGTACAGGTCTTTCTAACCAACTTATTGGATGTAATCAATCATACGAAGAAGTGTTAGTAACTCTTGAGAATGAAGTTAAAACACATCAAATAACACAATTTGTTTCATTTGGCTGGAACACAGTTTCATTAATGCAAAGAAGAGCTGCAAAATACAATTTTGCTGACGAAATTGAAAGTATTGCCCCTGGCATTCCAGTTGTTTTAATTGATAACGCAGGTCATGCTGCGGTTTGTAATAGAACCGCGCTTGAAATGGCTGGCGTTACTAAAGAAAATCCAACAGTGAGAGGTGGCGAAGTTGATTTATTAGACGATGGTACTCCAACAGGTTATGTTGGTGATCAAGCTGTTTTTTATATGACTGATAAAACTATTTCAAGACCGCTTAATGATGATCAATATAGGAAAGCATGTATTTTTGCTCAAAATGAACTTTTGAGATATGGCTATACTAACGCTGTAGATGCTTTCACAAATATGTATGATCCAACCGGTCTTTATGAAGCTATTAAAAAAATGGATGACGATAATGAATTAAAGATTAATGTAGCTGAATGCTTCAATATAAAGAGTTTTGATTCTAAAGTTTACAAAACTAGAGTTGATGAAGTAGTGGATATCGTGGATAAATACACTGGTAAGCACTGCAATCCTGCTTATATAAAATTATTTGCAGATGGTGTTGTTGAAAGTGGAACCGGATGGATCTCTCATACATATAAAAATGCTCTTCCTGGAAAAGAACATGGAAACATTATTTGGGAACAGCCTGAATTAGATGCAATTGTTACATATGCAAACTTTAAAGGTTTAACAGTCCATACTCACACATTTGGTGATGCAGCATGTCATGCTATGATAGATTCGTACGTGACTTCAAACGCCATTAATGATGGTAAGTTTAGAAATAGCTTAGATCACGTTAGAAATATCAAAACTGAAGATATTGATAGATGTGCTGAAAACGATATTCCTGTTGCAGCAAATTTAATTTGGCACTATGACTATAGCACTACTGATCCAGAAGCTAAGGCAGTAAGAGATAAAGTAATGGATAATATTGGGGAAGATTACTATATGGCTGGTTATCCAATGAAATCATTAATTGATAAAGGCGTTCTTATTTCTTCCTCGACTGATGCCCCTGCAGCTATGGACATAGAAGGAAATATTCTCAATGTGATTGAAGTTGCAACAACAGGTAAAGCTTATAATAATGATGCTGCTCCTTTTGCAACACATGAACTTTTAAGTGTAAAAGAAGCTTTGAAGGCCTTGACTATTGATGGCGCTTGGTTGTTAGGTTTAGAAAACGAAAGAGGTTCAATCAAAGTTGGCAAATATGCCGATTTTGTTATGATAGATAAAGACTTTTTAAATTATAAAGGCGATGAACTTGGGACGATTCATAACGCCAAGATATTAAAAACTTATTTTGAAGGTAAAAATGTTTTTACATATAATCCAACTTCAAACCCAGATTCAAAATTTGTTTCATAATCAGTTCAATTTTAATTGAGATATTTTTTGATAATGATATTCGTATTTGCAGGAATGGTGTAAAGATACACCTACAAGAGCCAATTCGATATTTGTTAATAGACCTTAATTTGATATAATTAATTAGTAATAATTACTTAATACGAGGAAGATGGGTTATGAAAAAAATACTATTTCTTGCAGTTATCCCATTAGCATTGTCTATTTCTTCATGTGAGAAAAAAACTGGTGCTGATGTGATTGTTTTTGCTGACTCCATTTATACATCAAATGAGAATAATCAATTTGTTGAGGCTTTTGCAATTAAAAATGGCAAATATGTTGCTGTAGGAAGCAAAAAAGACGTTGAAAGATTTCTTGGAAAAAATACTGTTGTTTACAATGCAAAATTTGCTATGTCTGGTGGAATTGAATCTCATGGTCACTGGATTTTAAATGAAGCTTTTAAACTTGGTTTTTATATTGATCCAATGAATTATAAAGATGGAGAACCAAAACCTAAAACTTTTAATCAAATTTTGGATGAAATAAAAGAATATAGAATACAACATCCTGAAGAAAAGGGAATATATGGGTATGGGATTGACGTAACTAAAAACTATTTTCCAGACTTAAAAGCGTTCGATGAAGCTTTCCCAGATATTCCTGTATTTATTTCTGAATCTTCTCTTCATGGAGCATACGTAAATAGTAAATGCTTTGAAATGGCCGGAGTACTTAATGAAGATAAAGATGGAATTAAAATTGATCGAGATGAAAAAGGACATGTTATTGGCATTGCCCGAGATGAAGCTTGTACCTACATTAGAAATAAAATTTTTGGTGCTGTTGTTTCACCAGAAAATTATAAAATTGCTGTTAGAAATGCTGCAAGAGAGTTGAACTCATATGGATATGTTATGCATTATGACACTTGGTCTAACTTTGATGGAACAGATGAAATGTATAAAGCAATCCATGCAGCGGATGAAGAGGGAAATCTAGATTTTTTATTCTCTAGTGCTTATTGCATTGAGTCTTTTGAAAAAGATAAAATTGACGAAATGATTCTTAAAACATTAGAACTTAAAAATACATATACTTCCAATCACTTTAAACCAACAATGTTAAAATTATTTGCTGATGGAATCGTAGAAAGCGGAACTGGCTTTAGGATTGATCCGTATAATACTGATCCTAAAGATTATGGCACTCAAATTTGGGATGCTTCTACAATGACATCAATTGTTGATAAAGCTAATGAAGTTGGTATTTCTGTTCATATTCATACTATGGGAGATGCAGCTTGTAAAGAAGCGGTTGATGCCTTTGTTTATTCTTATGGTAATAATGGTTATATAAGAAATTCTCTTGCTCATGTTGCTATGATAAGAGAAGATGAACTTAAAAGAATTAAACAATATGATATAGGAGTGACCAGTGGAGCAAACTGGGCAAGCCAAATTACTCAAGATGATATTGATACTTCTTCTGTCTTCATCAGTGAAGATGTATTAAGAAATTTGTACCCTTATAAAGAGTATGTTGACTACGGAATAAAAGCTGCTTTACATACTGATAATCCATGTTCGCCAGGAAACTTAGATTTGTTTGGCTATATCCAAGTCATGCTTAATGGTTGGGATCACTCAAAACCTATAAATAAAGATACTTTTATTAGAAGAAATACCGGATTTGTTACTCTTAAAGACGCAATCGATATGTTTACAATTAATGGAGCTTGGATGAACAATTTGGAAAACGAAAGAGGATCTATTGAAGTTGGAAAATATGCTGATTTCATCTTTACAAACAAAAATCCATTTGAGCAAAAAGTTGATGATGTTTGGCAAGTAGGAATAACTAATACATTTTTTGAAGGCAAAGAAGTTTACAGTAACCCTGCCATGTAATATATTGACAATATATATTTATAGAGATTAAATTAAAACGTCGAGGTATTTTATGAAAAACGTTAATTTCTTTGAACAAGTTAAACGCTTAGCAGTTGCTTCGTTTAGCTTTAAGAAATACAAAGCAATGAGCAGGGTTGAAGCTGTTTTAATTTGTATTATCTTGTCTCCTTTTATGTTAGTACAATTATTTTTGTTACTATTTTTGTTTTCTCTTTCATTCTTCTTCACTTTGTTAGAGTCACCAATTAAATATCTTCATTCTATTCTTAGAGAAGAAGGAGAATGTGTTAAACATGCAACTCAAGTTGTTGTCTATTTAGTGGGCTGGCCAATTGTATTCTTCTCTTATGCAATGGTTTCATTTATCACAATAATGATTTATATTCTCTATGCATTAGCAAGTATCTTTGGATACATCTGGACACTTTGTGCTTACAAATTCCACTTATATATCAGTGAAGAAAGCATTGAAGCAGCTCCAAAAGAAGCAAACTAATTAAACTTTAATTTATGCATTAAGGCCTATTCTTGATAGGTCTTTTTTCACGTGTTGATTGCTTATGTTCTTTTCACAATTTGAACTAGTCACCACCTACTCTTTAGCTTAGAGGTGGGAGATTCCTAGGCAAGGTTGCTATTGCAACCAGTAAGTAGGCTAGCCCCGTAGTTCCTACGGTTAGATTATTTAATTTAAGGCCAACAATCTTAAGCCTTCTTTTTTAATGTTAATCGCGGCATTAATATCTCTATTGTGATGCGTTTCACAATTTGGGCAAATCCATTCACGTGTTGATAGAGTTAAATTGTCGTTTTTATATCCACAGTTAGAGCAAGTTTTTGAAGAAGGAAAATATCGATTAATCTTAATTAGTTTATTGCCTCTCCATTCAAGTTTGTAATTTAGAAAATTTAAAAACATACTATAACATCTGTCCGATAATGCTTTGCCAAATTTAACATCGTTATCTTTTGATTGCATAGATTTGATGTCTAAATCTTCTACGAAAACATAATCATATTGATTTGCTAATTTATAAGACAGTTTATGTAAATAATCTTTCTTTTGATTAGCAATGTGTTGTTGCAACTTTCTTAACTTTTCATATGCTTTGATGCTGTTTTTGCTACCTTTTTTACATCTGGATGCATTTCTTGAAAGTTTTGCTAATTTTTCAAGAGCATTTTCGTAAAATCGAGGCATTTCGGATTTATTGCCATTACTGTCAATGAATAGTGAAGACATAGAAAAGTCTAATCCAATTGAATTATTTGGATCTAACGCTTTCTTTATATCTTCAGCAAATGTGTTTTCTTCCTCACCGTTTAAGCATACAAAGTAAGCTCTTCCACATTTAACAACACTAACTGTGGTAAAAGAAAAGTCTTCTGGTATATGAAATGAATTAACACATTTGATTTTGCCTAACTTTGGAATTTGGATTTCATTCCCGTTTAAGCGCACGCTTGAATTGATATTCATTGTCGTATAGCCATAATCGTTTTTCTTTTTCTTAAATTTTGGGAAATCTGCATTATGCCTAAAGAAATTGGTATATGCAGTATGAAGATGAATAATCGCTTGTTGTAGAGCAATGGAATCTACTTCTTTTAAATAAGGAAAAGTTTCTTTATATTCAGGGAGCATTTTAATCAAATCATATTTATTGATTTTAAAATTTGGATTTTCAGCATGTTTTTCAATACACATAGCTAAAAAATCGTTATAGACCTGTCTAACGCACCCTAAAGTCTTTTCAATTAGTTCTTTTTGAGAAGGTTTAGGATAGATTCTAAGTTTATAAGTTTTCTTTATCTTCATAATATTATTATAGTTTAATCTATAATAATATACAATCATTAATTAAATTATTTAAAGCAATGCAATTCATCCCTCCACCTATGCAAGCTTAGAGGATGGGGGTATTCTTGCTGATTTTTCGATAAATTGAGCAAAGAAGAAATTAAGGAAATTTTTCAAAAATTAGTAAAATATTTGGGATCTGATAGCGATATTGAAAAGCATAAAGAAAAAATAAGGAATCGTTATAATTAATTGATAGGTTATTTAACATACATAATTTTGTATTTAAAAATTATAATATTTGAAAATTATCTAATATCGCGTAAGATATAATAGCAATATGATTCGGAGGTCAATATGAACTATATTGGTTTAAACAAAAAATTATATGATAGACGTCTTGAACTTGATTATTCAGTAAAAGAAGCATCTATTCGATTAGACATTTCAAAAACAAAACTTTATTTAATTGAAAATGGTTATATTAAAGTGCACAACCCAGAACTCCAAGCTAGATTTATTAAAAAATATAAATTAAGCGAGGATTTCTTTACTAATGACAAGCTTGGTTATCCAACCCCTTTAGAGGCTGAACCAAAACCAAAAAGAGAGACAAAGTTTAGTAAGGTTGTTACAGGAAAGAAATTTAAAATTGGTTGTTTTGTATTGATGTGTGGATTTATTGCCATGAGCATTTGTGGATTGTCTTTATCTCCAAGACTATCTAATGATACAGCGTCGTTTTTCTCTTCTAATTTTAATCATGTAAAAGAAGTTGCTAGAAGTAAAGAACATGGTACACATCATAAAGCTGAAGAAAGTTATAGCGGTTCTCTTTGCTTAAGTGATTTTGACTCATTTGAAAGAGAAGTTACCATCCCTGATATTACTACATTTGTTGGCTTCTGGTATTCAGCAGTAAACTTTGTTGAAAATGACGAAAACCTTCCATTTACATTTTATGCAGGGATGTCTTGTGTTGATTTAAATATACTAGGACTTACTGATTTTCCTGTGGCGTGTACTTATGAAGCTAGATATTTAGACGGAAAAGTTCGTTTACAATTTAATTCATATGTTTTTGATGAAGAAGAAGGATGGTTTAATTTTGATTATCCAATTGCACATATATCTGCTGATTACGATAATAACAAAGATGAATTTGTTTATAACTTAGTTGAAGTTATTGATTTATTCTCTGTTACCGGCTCTTTAATACCGGTAAGTTCAACGTCACTAGAATATGCAATTTTTTCTTCGGTAATGGAAAATGAATATGGGTCATTTTATAAATCTCTTAAAGGATTATTTTTAGATAATAGTGAAATTTTAGGAACTACTTTCGAGACATTTGATGCTGATTTGAGATTAGGAATTGCTGATTACAATAAGTATTCAAGCAAGGTTCAAGGATTAACTATGTGGGGGCTTATTTTATCGGTTCTTTTCTTAGCTTTCCTTGCGTTCTCATTTATTAAAACTGGAATTAATAAAGTTAAAACAAAAGTGTTTGTAAATGGATCAGAAACAGATGATGAAATTGAAATAGAAAATTGCGAAATTTCAAAAAATAGTGCAGTTTTGAAGAAGAATTTAGCAATTCAACCTATTATTCCTGAAATGGTAATTCGTATTTTAGTATTGCTTGTTTCAATTGCTTCCTCTCTTGGAATTTTCTATATTTTCCAAGCTGTTCAAGGAGGAGATATACCTTCTTTGTTAGAAAATATTTCGTTTAAAGCTGAGATTGCTTCATCGGCTACATTAGCTATGATGCTTCTCTTCTTTACCAAACTTGATATACAACAAAGCAAGAAAAATACATTCTTAGTAAATTACATACTTTTCTTCCTTGGTCTTATTTTCTATGCAATATTGATGATTATTCAATTCTCGTTGTCCAATTCGACAACAACACTTGCTCAAACTTCAAAGCAATTATTACCTTACTTACCAGGAAATATTGTTTGGGGAATCTTGGCATTTAACTTGTTATCTTCTATTTTGTTCTCTACACCTAAATTTAAAGGTAATCAAAAGAAGAAAATGATTATTTATCGTTCAATGATTATCTTCCCGCTTGCTTATATGCTTATTTCTTCTTTATATCAAATTGGAAACAAAGCATGGGGATGGAATTGGCCTTTTGCAGTCACATCTCTTCTTTTCTCTAAAGCTTTAATTCTTACTGTCTTTTCAATTTTATATTGCGTTATCATCTTTATTTATAAAAGACACGTTAAAGCTAAATATGGTGAGAATTATTTAATTTATCAAGCAGGTAATAAATATATGTTTACTAAAAACTTACTTGTTTGTGGAATTGTTCTTATCTTAGGCATATTAGATATTGTGTTAGTTAATGTGCTTGGCCCAGATAACGTAATTGGCGCTGGTGGATATTATGTAATCTTGTTTGCTATTCCATTTATTCTTCTTTACCATCCACATCTTGGAAAAAGAAATAAAACGTGGGATCTTCTCTTTGCTGGTCTATATGCCTTCTCAATGGTGTTAGGACTTGTCTTAATTGGATCCAATCTCTCAGTTTACATAACTTCATTATAATATAATGACAAAACAAAAAAGTTGCTATATTCAGCAACTTTTTTTGTGTCTATTTTCAAACAATTAATCTTTATTAAATGCGAGTCTTAATAGAGTTAATAATCCACAAACAACTCCGGTTCCAACAAATCCTCCTACAAGAATTAATGTTGTTACCCAGCTTGAGAACATTAATGGAATTAAGAAAATAATCAATAATAACGCCATAATTGTTACTGAAGAAGCGATTCTCTCTTTAAAGCGTTCTTTAATAGACTCTTTTGTTAATCCACCTCTAAACAAATCAATTGCAAAGAAGACAATAGCAATACCAGCAAAGACAAATATAATTACAAATGGAACAGCATATGTTTGGAATAGTGTCGCATACTTACTAATAGATGTCTTTGTGATTTTGACATAGTCACATTCTGGTGCTTCTGGTGGTAGTTCATAAGTATAAGAAATGTAACCTTGTGCACCGTGACGGATAGGGAACTTAACTGTTTCTGTAATGTCAATATAGCCAGGTACTGGCATATCATCATTATAAACTGTATAGGTGAGTTGTTCTTCTAAGACATTGTAAATTGTATTATTAACAATACCTAAAGTGATGACAGCAGTTCTTTTTCCTGAATGGGCATCTTCAACAATTCGAACTTCACACTCAGTAGTAGGAATGGTGGCGTTATGCTCTGCACTTTGGCATGATGATAATCCTGCTACACCTGCAATAAGGAGAAGCCCTAAGAATAATTTTTTAAATCTATTTTTCATCTTTTTACCTCTTTCTGGTCTTAATTATATAGAAAATATAAATTAAAAAAAGCATTATTATTTAAAAGATGTATTTCTCAAGACTTTACTTTGTAAGGGTTAATATTTATTGATAAATATTTTTCAAGTCATATAATTAAAACATGGATGACAAACCAAAAATCATAGGTCAAGGTGTAGATCCTGAAGGCAAAAAAATGACCGGAATGGATAAAAGAGTTGCGGTTACTAGAGGCGTTATAATTGGTCTTGCTTTGGTTTTGATTGGAATTGGAATCGTATTGTATATTTTAAAGAAGAGGTAGGGTAATGGAAATTGGAGATAATGTAATAGCAAAAGCCAAAAAAATTAAAAAAAGAATAGCTGTTTTGGCTATTATTGTTATTGTTCTTTTACTTTTTTGCTTATATTTATTTGCACGTCAAATTTTAGGTGATGAAGCAGGAGACTTATTACTAGGCGCAGGCATTCCTAATGGTTTTGTTGCAATTGGAAATTGGTTCAGAAATCAAGCAAGCACAATTTTGTGGTGCTTTTTAAGTATTGGTTTCATTTTACTTTTAGATTTCCTTTTATTCTTAATTATTAATCTCGCTTTTAAGAAAAGTGCGAGAAGTAAAACAATTGGATCATTACTTAAATCATTAGTTAAATATTCAAGTGTTATTGCTGGTGTATGCATTGTACTTGGAATATGTGGAGTTAACGCAACTGCAATCTTTGCTGGTTTAGGAGTTGTAGGTTTAATTATTGGTCTTGCTTGTAAGACACTTGTAGGTGATATTGTTTCTGGTTTATTTATTGTTATTGATAATTATTTCCAAATTGGCGACAAAGTTATTATTGATGGATTTACAGGATTTGTTGAAACAATTGGTTTAAGAACAACTAAAATCAAAGATTGGCAAGGTAATTTGAAATCTATTAATAACTCATCTTTTGCAACTGTTACAAATCTTTCTAGATATCAATCAGTTGCAATCGTGCATATTGATATTTCCTTTAATGAAGACTTAGTAAGAGTAGAATCCATTATTGCTAAAAATTTAAATCGAATTAAAGAAAGGATTCCAGAATTACTAAATGTTCCTGAATACAAAGGAGTAGAAGCCTTAGATGATTGTGGTGTACAACTTTGTTTCTTTGCTGATGTATTAGAAGCGGATCGAGTAAGCACTCAAAGAAAACTTCTTCGAGAACTTTACTTAATTTTTGTTGAAAACGATGTCATTATTCCATTCAAACAATTAGTAGTTAATCCACCTGATCCAGTTGGAAAACCAAGAGCCAATGATGAAGAGAAGGCAATTTCAAATGAAATGATGTATCCTAAAAAGAAAGTCGATAAAATTGATAACAGTAAAAAGAAGAAAAAACTTAAGATTGTTGATGCTATAAAAGAAGCCTCCAAAATATCTGAGGAAGAGTAACTGATACATTGTAACTATTAAAGAAGTAATGATACTTCTTTTTTTAATATTTAGATAATTTCAGCTGTTGGTTTAAGCAAATTTATTTGGATTTTATTTTTATATTTAATATAATGGTACAGTAAAGGTTTGAGTTTATAAGAATGTATTCTTGTAAATCATCAAATGAAAATGAGTACACAAAAAAGAAAATTTACTTTATACACAATTATTGCTGTTTCTTTTTCGGCACTTTTTGTTGTTTTGTATAGCATTTTGTTTAAAAACAATTTGAACTTTGCTTTTGCAGAGCCATTTAAAACTTTAGGTAATTTTATTGTTGCAAATATTTTTGAAGTTATCACTATAGTTGTTACTTATGGATTAGTTATTTTTCTTTTCGCGCACATGCTCGTATTAGTGACAAGAAAAAAATATGTTGGCTTAAAAGTTGGAAATGTACTTCTTTTCTTACTTGGCACATTTGTTGCGACTTATCTAATTCATGGTTTTTATACCAATAATTTTATTGAAAACTTTAAACACAGCATTGATTCTTTAAAAAATGGTGATGCTGGTCAAGGAACACTTTATTTACTTACACCTATCGTTGGTTTAGCTGCGATTGTTTTTATTATTCTTGCTAATTGTTATAGCAATATTATTGATGTAAGTGAATTTGTTACAGAAACTGAAGAGCCGTTGTTTGTTGAACCTCCTTTAGTTGAGCCAACTTTTGCTCCTGCTTATACTGAAGCTAACACTAACACTCAAAGTTTAGAACAACAACTTTATGATGCTCTTAGCGAATTAAAACTTGAATATCAAGCTAAACCTCAATGTCCAAATCAAAGATTGATTACTATTATTCCAACAAATTTATCGAATCAATATTATCAATCTGTCACTAACTCTTATGGAGAAATTAATCCTGTTACCTTTAATTTCTCTGTGCCAAATGTTATTTTGCAAGATACAAAAATATGGATGAAGAAATAGTATGGAAACTGTAAAACTATTACGTCGTATATTTCTAACCGGAGCTATTGTCGCTAGCGCAACAATGCTTGTCAGTGGTGCTTTTACTTTGTTTACAAAACACAGCGTTAAAGGAAGAGAACTTTACGATCAAATTCTTGTCAATTCTGTTGAACAATCAAATAGCCTTAACTTAAATCAGGAATCAATTTTTCCTGGTGAGAGTAAAACTTATAAAGTGACCGTTACATCTTTACTTGTTGAGAGAGTCAAATATTCTTTTGGCTTTTCTAATCACGAAAAGAGCGAATATGATAAATACTTTTATATTTCAATTAGTTCTCCTGGTGATGAACCATATATAAACAATACACTCGATCAAATAATTGATAAAGGGTATGGAATTTATAATAAAGTTCTTGACTCAAGAGAATCTAAAATTTTCTATTTTACATTCAGTGTTTCTGAATTATTATCTGAATCCACTGAATTTAATTTCGATGTCGTCTTTTGCGCAGAAGGGAAGATAACTAACTAATTATGAAAAAGAATGAACAAAATGTTTCTGAAGTAGTTTCTCCAGAAATTGAAAAAAAGAAGAAAAGAAAACATATTGCCCTTGAAATTGTTGAATGGACTGGGGTTGCAATTTGCGTTGTTTTTATTGCCTTTATTGCTGTTTTTGCTAGCAAAAGTCCAAGCGATAAAACTAGTGCATCATTATTTGGATACGAAACTCGATTAGTTGTATCTGGCTCTATGGACCAATCTAATGACAGCTATTATGATGGAACTGGTTGGAAAGTAAAACGCATTAGAACCGGGAGCTTAATATTTATTAAAAATACTCAGGATGTTACTCAACTAAGCGTTGGTGATGTTATTACTTTCTTTGATCCTAGTAAAGGCCCATCAGTTATTGTTACCCATAGAATTCAAGATATTACATTAAATTTAGAGGATTTATCTATTAGCGAAATTATTACTCATGGTGATAACAACGATATAGGTGTTACTGAAAAAATTACTCCAGGAAATATGATAGGTAAAGTTGTAAATACCTCATTCTTCCTTGGCCAATTATATACAAAAGTTATATCAAACAAGGCTGTTATGGCAGTAATTATTATTGTTCCTTGTGCTGCAATTATAGGCTTAGAATCTTATAAGATTGTTAAAATTGTTAAACAAGATAAAGCTGAAAGAGCGGCATCGGGACAAATGAGCAGCGAAGAACAAGAAATTTATGATTTGGAAAAACAAATCGCTGAAATCAAAAAGAAGAAAAAATCCAAATCAAAAGACAAAGAGGAGAAAAAATGATACTTTTATCAGTCTCTTTAGCAGAAGTAATGTGGTACATATTCTTTATTTCTGCTGTCTTATTACTATGTTTTTGTATCGTTTTATTTATTCTACATTTTGTGGATAAAGACGATCAAAATAAATCTGATTTAAATAATCAGGGGAAAAACAATTAAGAAAGGAGGAAAATGCTTATGAAAAAGAAAAGTAAAATCTTAATTGCGACCAGTGTTATGGCCATTCTTGCTATTGGAGGTGTTGCTGTCGGTACGACAACTGCTCTTTTTAAGACAGAAACAAAAAGCAACGTTCATGTTAACACAGGTAATTTAAATGTTGGTTTTTATCTTACTAAAGAAGTAGTCGATGAAATCGATTCAACTGGTATGATAGTTCCTAAAGAAGCTGATCTTACTACTAAGTATGGATACTATAAGAGCTTTGATTATAAAGTTGGCGATGAAGAAAAAACTGGCAATGGTGTAGATTTAGGTAAAGACGGTTACCAAGGAAATTTCGTTTTTGATAACTTTGTTCCAACTATGGAAGGAAAATTGACATTCATGGTTGTAAACAATAGTACTGTTGCAATTGACGTTGATATGGGAAAAACTATTTCTGGCTATTATTCTTCTGGACCACAAATTCCAGATGATAAAGTTAATGGGAACTTTACTGCTTCAGTTGAATGGAGTAAAGCAGAAAAAACTGTACTTATTGGTCAAGCTATTGAAGCTACATTAACATTCAAATTCTTAGGCTTAGAAGCAGATCAAAACGAATATCAAAATTGCTTATTTATCATTAATTCAATTCTTACAGCAACTCAAGTTGTCGCTCATCAAAACTAATTTATTTAGTGAGGTGACTCTTTAATGAATAAGAAGCTTTTTGCTCCAATTTTCTCTATTGCTGTACTTGCTGCAGTAAGCGTTGGAGCGACATTTGCTTTATTCACTGATAAAAAAGAAACTAATGTATCTATTCATGCAGGTATAGTAAAAGTTGGTTTAACTACATCTGTTAGTAGTGCATATAGTAGATATGAAGATCCAACTCCATTTGATGCAAAAGCTGCAGCTGAAGGCACGGCTTATGCAGCTGTATATGAAAATTCTAATACAGCATCAGTTGGTAGCGATGAGTCAGGTCGTGTATTAATTACACTCGACAGAATGACACCAATGGATGACATTACTTTAAAAATCTCAGTGGCTAATTTAAGCAATGTTAAAATTAAATATCGTTTAGGATTTGAACTTACAGGAGAATTAATCCCTGCACTTGAAGTTAATTTTGATGGCACGGATTATTCAACTAGTACAGTACCTTCCACAAAACACACTCTTTGGAGTAGCGTTATTGACCCTGAAACAACATCTTTAGTAGAAGATAAAAAACTTTATATTGCTTTCCCTGACCATGACGGAAAAGAAGGGTATGCTGACGGCTTTGATGATTTATACCAAGGCAAGTCTGGCAATATATTGATTTTTGCTGAAGCCGTTCAAGGCAACGCTCACGTTGAAGACTAATTTTTAATTTTGTCTTTAATTATCTCTTTTGAGGGCAATCTTGACTTTATTTATGCTATTAATAAGGAAAATTATTTAATATAACGCAAATTGTATTAATTCTTTCATTATTTAAAAATAGATGAATCATTTTCCTTCTTTGAAATATATCAAGTTTGCTAAAATATATTAAAAATTGATTATTGATAACATCACAAAAATCAATTTTGTCCCATCTAAGACGATAATATTAGACAACTAGAATTAAATAGAACAATCAGAGAAACCTGGTTGTTCTTTTATTATATATTTTTAATATGTTTGTGCGTATTCGTACGTGAAGACTATAATTTGATATACAAAAATTACATTAGTGTTGAGTTAATAATTAGCGTTTATATTTACTAAATTTATGTCCATTTGATATGTGATTACATTTGATATTTTTTAGTTGATAAGTATAATAAAAATTTATTGATTAAATCAAATAAAATTTAAAATTTGTATAATTTATTTTATAACGTAAAATTTAAATCAAAAAAAGAGAAAACAGCTTTAAAAATAGTGAAAGGATTTTCAGATGATTTTAAGGCATAATTTTAAGCTCGTAAAAGCATGCTATCTCTACATAATTTTAATTATCAATAAATGCTGTAACTAATGGAAAAATTAAAAACTACAATTATTGACACATTTTTATTATTTTAATATAATAAAGACAATCGAAAGGAGAGTTTAAATGAATAAAAAACTCTTTGCTCCTATTTTATCTATAGCTGCATTAGCAGCTGTTAGCATTGGAGCAACATATGCTTTATTCACTGACAAGAAAGAAGCAAAAGTAGACATTACTGCTGGTAAAGTCCAATTAGGCATGACCTCTAGTTTAGAATTTGCTAGAAGTCGCTACGAAGACGAAACACCTTATAATGCTAAAACCAGCGAAACTAGTGCTGTCTATGAAAATGGCAATACTGCCACTGTTACTTCTGGTGCTACTGGTCTTACTGTCGAATTAGACAGAATGACACCAATGGATGATATTGGTTTGTCTGTGAATGTTGTCAATTCCAGCAACGTTAAAATTAAATGGCGTGTTGGTATTGAATTAAACGGAGATTTGGTTCCTGCTTTAGAAGTTGTATTCAATGGTATTGATTATTCAACAACTTTAAAAGAAAGGAAAATTTACACTAAGTGGTCAGAAGTAATTGATCCAAGTGTTACAAAAATTGTCGAAGATGGCGTTCTTCACATTGCTTTCCCTGATCGTGGTGATGCTGATAATAAGTATCAAGAAAAGACAGCAACAATTAAATTTTTTGTTGAAGCTGTACAAGGAAATGCGACCACTAGTGATCCTTCAAATTATGGATTTTTAGATTCCTATATTGTTGATAAAGGATTAGAAACCGAACACTGGGTTCATGAAATTTCAAACCTTCAAGAATATAGAAACATGGCTACATTTGCATTCAAAGTTGCTGATGGAACATATGCAATACCTGCTGAAGGTGCCCACTTTTGTGATGATAAAACAGTTTATCAATTAAAAGCTTTGGATTTAGATTGTTTAGGTCAATCTCCATGGTTCAATTTGTCAGAAGGAAAATATTTTGAAGTCGTACCTGAAAAAACAGTCAATAACTTTATTTTTACTGGTATTTTTGATGGTTTAAATCATACAATTAGTAATCTTGCTGCAAATCTTGGAATGGGACAAACTGTTTCAGGAACAGACTGCGATTTAGGTGGCTTGTTCTGTGGAATAGCCGATGCCGAAGTTAAAAATGTTATTCTTGATGAAGTAACTATTGAAAACTCAGAAGCCAAACCAGCAGGACTTATTGCTGCTGGCTATCCAAACAAACTTGCTGCGTATTCAACAGGTTCTCATGAAATTAAATTTGAAAACATCACTATCAATGAGAATTGTTTTGTACATGGCAAGCAAAATGCTGCTGCATTTATTGGTAGTGCTAGAGATGCTGTAAACTTGACATTTGTCGATTGCGTTAATAATGCTGAAGTATATACGGTTGGATCAAATACAGGTGCATTTGCTGGAAGTGTTTCTGGCGGAAGCGGTAGAGTCATGAAATTTATTAGATGCACAAATAACGGAAATGTTCGTGCAGATAACATAGTTGGTTCATTCGTTGGCTCACAAAGTGGTGGTGGAACTCGTACATTTGAAGATTGTGCTAATAATGGAGAAGTTTTCTCATTTGCAAATGTCACTTGCGGTTTGTACAACGGACAAATTGCAAATAGCGAAACTGTTAATTATGTTGGAACAAACATCAATAGTGGCGACCTATACGTTCCTGTAAATAAAAAAGATAATGTTAAGGATAAAGGTGATTTCAAATTATTGACTGACCTTACACAAATTCATTATGTTGGTGAACCTGATAATGCTACTAAAGAAGATTTATTTAATAAATTTGTTAAAGAAAGAGCATTTGCTTCATTAACTTTAGGATTTGACGAAACAACACATAAAATTACTGCAAGTGCTGCAAATATTCCTGCATACACCAAAGTAAGTCTAGATGCTAGTATTGGACCTATTGATTCATTTGATGTCGCTACAAGCCATATGATTTCTAGCGGTGGAGTTACAGCATTTACTGAAGAAGCTGAATCCATTTCAAATTTATCTTTCCAAGAAATGAAGCGTGTTGGCTGGGTAAAACCAAGCGCTGAAACAGCAACTGGAACTTATCAAGATGCTGGAACAATTAAAGACAAAGAAAGATATGAATGGTCAATGATCCCATTTGAACATGCTGATGATGCAAAATACACAAGTGGATATCATATTGATTCAGAAGGCGGATACTTTGTTATAAATAACAAAGGCAAAACTGATGTTTTTGGTCAGATTTTCAAAATCTGGTTAAAATTAGAAATTAGAGTTTGCTTATATGACGCCGACAACAATTTAGTTGGTTATGGATATTGGGGCTCACCAGTACCTCAAGGTGGTGCTCAAACATATTTCTCACCTGTTTATCAGGCAGATTAATCTATTTCTAAATCAATTTAGAAAGAATAACCGTTGCATAAAGTAGCGGTTATTCTTTTATATTTATATAAATTTTTGGCACTCACCTACTAAAAGTGCTTGACTCTCTCTCTCTCTCTCTCTAGAATAAGAGTAAAGAAGAAATAAATATTTATATTTGTTTCTAGGAAAGGAAAAGTTTTGATGAACAAAAAACTCTTTGCTCCAATTTTATCTATTGCTGCACTAACAGCTGTTAGTATTGGAGCTACCTATGCTTTATTCACTGACAAGAAAGAAGCAAAAGTTGACATTACTGCTGGTCAAGTTAAAGTAGCAATGACTTCAACAATCGATTTTGCAAGAAGCCGTTATGAAGATGCAACTCCATTTGATGCAGTCGAAAATGCCGAAGGAACTGAATTTGATGCAGTTTACGAAAATGGTAACACTGCTAAAATTACTTCTGCTACTACTGGTGTAGCCGTTACTTTAGACAGAATGACACCAATGGATGACATTTCTCTAAAAGTGAATGTTGAAAACAATAGCAACGTCAATATTAAATGGCGTCTTGGAATCGAACTTAAAGGTGAATTAATCCCTGCATTATTAGTTAAATTTGATAATGTTGATT
>JAKSVK010000009.1 GCA_024408075.1 Bacilli bacterium
TCAAGAAAGGAAGTATTCAAATTCCAATTCCTAAGACAGAATTTAGAATACAAGATAAATAATATGAAATGTTATTGTGGAACAATTATTACAGTAGATCAAAACAATAACGTGTATAAGTACCTTGTTGAGGATAAAGGAAAGATTGTTTATGTAGGTAATCAATTACCTGAACAATATAAAAATGCTGAAATGGTAGATTTAAAAGATAAAGCGTTAATTCCATCTTTTTGTGACACCCATCAACATTTTGCCTCTTTTTCAATGTTTCATGCAGGACTTAATGTTATGGATGCTTCTTCAAATGAAGAAATTAAATCTATGATTAAAGAATATGTTAAGAGTGCTAAAGGAAAGATATTAATTGCTTTTGGAGCTTCTCCATATTCTGTCAAAGAAGGTAAATTACTTTCTAGAAGTGAAATGGATGAAGTGTGTCCAAATAAACCATTGATGATTGTTAAATATGATGGACATGCTTGTATTGTTAACTCAGCGTTATTAAAGAAAATAGATAAAAAAGTAAAACCTCTTAGAGGATATCATCCAGATACAGGAGAAATGAATCAAGAAGCATTCTTTGCAGTATCTGATTATATAAGTGGTTCTTTATCTATATTCAAATTAATTAAAGATATGCAGAAAGCTGCAGATTATGAAGCAAGGCACGGTATAGGTATGGTCCATAGTGTTTCAGGAGTAGGATTCCCTTTTAATATGGATATTACTTTAGAAAAAATGTTTGGTAAAAGTTTACAAAATGGAATGCAACTTAGGATATTTGCTCAAGCAATGAATACTAAAGTAGCTACAAGAAGAGGTTTTCCTAGAATAGGTGGATGCTTCCAGTGCGCTTTAGATGGATGCTTTGGTTCTCAAGATGCAAAACTTAATGAACCATATTTAAATAATAAAGATAACGATGGAGTTCTTTATTATTCTGATGAAAAAGTAACTGAATTTTGTAAAAAAGCAAATAGACTTGGTCTTCAAATTGAAATGCATGCAATTGGAGATAAAGCATTTGATCAAGCCACTAGATGTTTAAAAGCGGCTCTTATTGATTATCCTCGTGATGATCATAGACATGGTATTATTCATGACTGTTTGCCTACTCCAGAAGGAATTGAAATTTGTTCTAAATATCATATTCAAATACCTTTACAAACCGCATTTATTAGATGGAAACAAGAACCAGATGAATATCTTGAAGAAATCTTAGGAAAAGAAAGAGCGAATAGGCTTAATCCTTTAAGAACATTTATGAATGCTGGAATTATGATGTCAGCAGGTAGTGATGGACCATGTACTGATCCTAATCCTATTGATTGGTTATGTAAAGCATGCAACCACTCAAATAAGAGTGAATCATTAACTATTAAAGAAGCACTTAGATTATGTACATATAATGGCTATTGGACTACTTTTGATGAAAAAGAACGAGGTTCTTTAGAAGTAGGAAAGATAGCAGACATGGTTATTCTTTCTTCTAACCCTCTTAATATGAAAGAAGAAGAATTAAATACTCTTAAAGTAGAGGATACTATTTTAGGTGGCAAATCGTATGTAGAGCAAAAACAATCAGTTCTTGCAATCATTTTTAAAGGTATATTTAAAAGAAGTAGGATTTAATGGAAAAAAACCAATTTCTTGTTTTACGTAATATATTTGAAAAAGGATATAGATCTATTAGAGAAATTTCCAAAGATATAGACTTGTCTATTGGAAGTATATCTTCTATTTTAAACGAACTTAAAAGACTTCGTTTTATTGATATTAATGGTGTTACTGATATAGGTTTATCCAAATTAGAAGAATATAAAGTTAAAACTGCTATTATTATGGCGGCTGGTCCTTCTACTAGACTTGCTCCTTTGTCTTTTGACACACCTAAAGGTTTATTTGAAGTTAAAGGAGAAATTCTTTTAGAAAGACAAATTAAACAGTTGCTTGAAGTGGGAATAAAAAATATTGTTTTAGTTCTTGGATATAAGAAAGAGTCTTTCTTTTATCTAACTGAAAAATATAATTTAAAAATTATTATTAATCCTTCTTATAACATCAAAAATAACTGTGAGACTTTATTTTTAGCAAGACAACATTTCTCTAATGCTTATATTTGTTCTTGTGATCAATATTTCACTGTTAATTCTTTTCATAAATATGAATATGAAACTTTCTATACTGCAGTTAATACTGATATAAAAGAAAATGAACCTTATATTATAAAAGGTCATAATGATATTATTGTTCGTCAAGAAAGCGGGAAAAAAGAAGGGTTAATTTTATTAGGTTTTTCTTATTGGAATAATGATTTTGCAGAAGCTTTTAAAACCTTACTGGAAAATCATCATGATATAGGTGATTTTGATAATATGTTTTGGGAAAGTGCGTTTTTAGATAATATAAATCGCCTTCCTAAAATGCATGTTAGTGTGAGAAATAAAGATACTATATTTGAATTTGATAATTTAGATCAACTTAGAAAGTTTGATGAGAAATATATTCATAATACTTCTTCAAAAATATTAAAAAATATTAGCAAAGTACTTAATTGTAACGAAGGAGATATTTACGAATTTAAACCAATTAAAGAAGGTATGACAAATACTTCGTATACTTTTAAAGTAAATGATAAGACTTATGTTTATCGTCATCCTGGAGATGGAACAGAAAACATTATTAAAAGAAATAGTGAAAAGAATTCACTTTTGCTGGCAAAAAAATTAGGTATAGATCCAACTTTTATTGAAATGAGCGATAAAGAAGGATGGAAGATTTCTTCTTATATTTATAATGTTAGATATCCTGATTATTCTAATTTTGAAGATAGTAAACTTATTATTAAAAAGCTTAAAGAGCTTCATAATCATAAAGCTAAAGTTGATTGGTGTTTTAAACCTTGGGAAGATGCAATAGAAATGGAAAACATTGTTCGTAAAGGACAAGGTATTGAAATGCCTGATTTTGATGAACTAAAAGCTAATATTAAAATTCTTTTTGATTATGTAGATAATGATGGACTTGTAGAAAAGTGTTTTTGCCACTGTGATACTTATCAACCGAACTGGTTAATTAATGATAAAAACGAAGTTGTTTTAATTGATTGGGAATACGCTGGATATAGCGATCCTGGAGTTGATGTTGGCTATTATATTGTTGATGCAATGTATGACTTTGAAGATGCGAAAAGATTCGTAAAAGAATATTTAGGTAATGATTATACATTTGAATTAGAAAAGCATTATATGAGCTATGTAGCTATTATTGGTTATTATTGGTTTGTATGGGCGTTATTTAGAGAAAACTGTGGTGCAGTAATGGGGGAGGCTTTATACAATTGGTATTATATGGCTAAAAAATATAGTACTTATGTATTAGAGAATTATTATGGAAATACTAAATAAAGAAACATTTGAATTACTTAAAAATTTAGAAAAAGGATATTCATTAAATGAAAATGAATTATCTATTTTAAGAGAATTAAATTTCGTTGATGAAGAAAATAAAATAAATGAAAAAGGATTAAATGCATTAGAACCTTATAGAGTTAAAAGAGCTGTTATTATGGCAGCAGGATTTGGCTCTAGAATGGTGCCTTTAACATTAACTACTCCTAAACCTTTAGTAAAAGTAAAAGGAGTAAGATTTATAGATACTTTAATTAAAAGATTAGTTAAAGTAGGAATTACTGATATTACTATTGTAAGAGGATATCTAAAAGATAAGTTTGATATCTTATTAAATGATTATCCTTTTCTTAAATTTGTAGATAACGATAAATTTGATAAAGAAAATAATATATCTTCTGCAATACTTGTTACTGATTTATTTGAAAATGCATATATATGTGAAGCTGATTTTTATATAACTGGTAATGATGTAATAGAAAAATATCAATATGAAACTAATTACTTATGTTCTTTAGTAGATACTACAGACGATTGGTGTTTTGACTATGATAAAAAACGAGAAAAATTAGTTAATTATAGAAAAGGTGGAAGTAATACTCTTCAAGCCTTTGGGATATCTTATTGGAATAAGAAAGATGGAATTACTTTAAGAAATAAATTAAAAGAAATGTATTCAGATATTGAAAATAGAGATAAATTTTGGGAAATGTGTATATTTGATATCAATCAAGATATATTTAAGATAAAGCCTAGATTAGTTTATTCTTCTGAAATTGTTGAAATTGATTCATACGATGAACTTAAACAAATTGATCCTACATATAAATAATTGATTATTCTCATAAAACACGATTTGAAAAATAAAAGTAACTTCTGTGACTACATTAACAGTTACAATTTATCGAAAACACGCAAGAACACCCTGACCTCTAAGTTTGCGTAAGTGGTGGGATTTCAATAAAAAGTTTCATTGTTTAACTAAAGAAGGAAAAGATGTGAAAAGTCCAGACAATTGGTCTTGGATTACAATACGGACTGATATATTAAATGCAAAAGAAAAATCAATATCCCTTTGGTCTATAGAACTTTATGGGAGTGAACACGATTTTCCTCTTTTAATTTAGATTAGACAAATAATTTTTCAAAATTAGTCGTCCTTGAGACAAAAATTCAAAATGGGATATTTTTAGAATGTTTAAAATGAATTTTCATAAAATATTTCTATAAAAAGGCATAAGCGATAGAAATAAACCTACTTTACACTTTACATTTTTGTTATATTTATACATAATTATAGTATGGAAAATTTAAAGGATAAAATTAAAAATCAAAAAATTTCAATAGTAAGCCTAGCGGAAAGATTTCACGTCTCAAGACCTACGATTTATTCTTGGATAGAATCTTACGAAAATCTAAATTTTTCTTTATTGCCTGAGGACGTGTGCAAATTCTTTGATTCTTTTTATGCAACCTCGTGTATGAATGATGATGTCTCTATTTTAGATATAATTGATGATGTTTCTTTAAAAAGTTATGGTCCAAACGATTTTATGTTTGGCCATGTTTTAGATGTTTGTAATAAACATTTTATAAAAATTAAGAATTATTTTTCAAAAGCAAAACTGGATTCTGGTGTAAGTGTAATTAATTATTTCTGGTTGACTAAAATAGTGAACTATGAAAAATGGACAAGCACTATTCAATTTAAGACAAACATTTTAGAAGTAGTTGATTGGGCAAAAAATGAATTAAAAAAATATAATTCATATCAAATTGCTTTAAAGATGTTTGAAAATTTCAATTTCCTTTTTGAAGGTCATAAGAAATCTGCTCACCAAAAAGAATTTTATATTGAACAAATTTTTAATATGCCCTCTCTATATAAAAATTTATTACCACTAGTTCAGGAAAAATATAAACAATTAATTTTTTATTATTTTTCTAAAGATAATCCAAAAATAGTTTCATATTATAAGAAAAATAAGAATGATTTTCTTAAATATTTATTAGATAAAAAGAATTTTATTCTAGACAATTCATTAAATGTTGCTAATTTCTCTTTTATTATACGCAAAAGATCCATCTATTTAGAAGAAACCAGTATAGCATTAGAACACTATTTGGACGAAAATAGTTATTTTGGTGAATTTACTAAAAGAAATTATATACAAATTATTTATCACGTGGAAAACTTGGAAAAAATTGCCAAAAATATTAAGAAAAAATTCTTACCTAATGGAGTAAATGTTGAAGAATTTAAAAGAAGATCTGAAAAAGCATTGATTGACTTTGGCGAAACAATAAGTCACGAAGTAAATACTAGTGAACTTAATAATTTTCTTTTAAATAAGGAAATACCAATTCCACAAAAGTTTTCTTCAATAACATTGGTTGAAAAAAATGGGTCACTAATTGACGCTGTATCATCTTATAAAGCTCAAAGTGTGTTTTCAATGTTTACCAATGTTGTAGGAATGAAGGTCGATGATTATTACACTGAAGAACGAATTGATTTTTATAATATAACAATATCAATTGATTCTTACTGTATTGATTTTATTTTCAAAAATAATTTAGTAAATGATTTTGCTTCATATCTATCATCGTGTTCAGAGACAATTATTAAGAAATTAAAAATTTCAGATAATTCATTAACCGATGAAGTGGTGGGTACAGTTAATCTAATATTGAATTCTATCTATATAAAAGACAAAAAATTTCAACAAGCATACTATTATTCAATTGCTTTAAATGTAATATCTTTAATAGAAAAAATATTGAGATACGTATATCAAATGAACATTAAAAAAGATACGATATCTAGCGCAAGCATTCTTGTCTATTTAAATATTAGAGATAAGAAGGATTTTGATAAGACAATGAAAAACTTTGATTATGATTTATACAAGTTTATTGGATATTATCTCTGCAGAAATGATAATGATGTTGGGAAGGATTTAAGAAATAAATTTATGCACAGAGAAAATGGTGCTTATAACTTAGCATCTTATACACTTATATTAGAACTTTATTCATTATTATTACATTTGTTAACTTTTGTAACAAGAACGGTTTTGATAACAACAAAAGAAGGGGAGAATAATGAAAAACGTTAAGTCTGATTTATTGGATAGAACTGGAGATATACAAACTATTTTAAAATTAATTGGCAATGGAACAAAAAATGGCGAGAATATTTCTTTTGCAATCGATGGGAAATGGGGTGTAGGAAAAACACATTTAGTAAAATTAATAAGTGAAGCAGCTAAGAATGATTATTTGTGTTTTTATTACGATGCTTGGGATAATGATTTTTATGATGAGCCTGTAATTGGAATTCTTGATTCGCTAATAGATCAATTAAATGAATTAGGACATTATGAAGTTAATGCTAATATTAAAGAAATATTATCAGATATAGCTGGCACTATTAAAAAGTTTTTGGATGAATTTTGTTATAGAAAAATTGGCTTTAAACCCATTGATAAAACACAAAAACTTTTTGGCAAGGTAAGACAATATGTAAATATAGAAAAAATTAGCAACACATTTAATCCAAATAAAGAAGTTAAAGAAGCAAAAGAACTTCTTTGTAATTCTTTGAGAGATATTTCAAAACAAAAACCAATTATTTTATTTTTTGATGAATTAGATAGGTGTGAACCAGAATACGCAATGAAGATACTAGAAAGAATGCATCACATCAATGAGCGTGTTCCTTCAACCGCAACAATTGTATGTGTTGATAGTTTTCAGTTAACTCGTGTAATTGAAAAATATTATGGAAATGATAAGAGTGGACTTGCATCTAATTTTTTAAGAAAAATAATAGATTTTACGTATGTTTTAGACAATGGGAAGATTAATGAAAATATTAGTATATTGTTGGATGAGTTCTCTCAAAGATTTGATGACCCGACTTTAGGCATTAGTAAAAAAAGCATATATGATTTTATTAATAATATGTTTTCTGATTTTTCAATGAGAAATAGGATTAAGATAATAAAAGATACTGAATATATCGATTCACTTATATATTCCAAGGAAGAAAGAAGGCCACTTGATATGATGTGTGGTGAATTGATGATTTGTTGGGCAATTTCCTATTATGGAACAAATTTTAATACACTGTTTTATAACGATTTAATTGGTTATGGAGATAAAAACAACAGTTTTTTGCAATATTTAAAACAAAACGACCAAAATTTAGTTAATCGATACTATGACAAATTTTTTGAGTCTACTATTATCAATATACAAGACATCAAGACTCTGATGATTTATATGTTTTTAAGAGAATATAAAACAAGATATAAATTAATAAATATCAGAATTTTGCCAAATTATATAAATGATTTAATGGCAAAATTTTCGCCATTATTGTTAAAAATCAGATATTAGTTTTTAATAAATATATTTTTTTGTGTTAGATGAAAATGTTAATGCAACATAATGGGCATTTTTCTTACTAGTGAAAAGAATTAAATAAGATTTGTTGCATTTAGTCTGACAAGATTTGCATTTAAAGCAATTATGTTTTATATTGTTTCCATAGCAAAAAGAGTTGAGCTCTGAATAGTGACTAACTCATTGCAACAACTAGTTTGTGATAAGTTTTCAAAGATCAATTCCTGCTGCTTATAAACTTGGACTATTTCTTGGTAGTCCTAATTAGCGATGGTTTAAGGCAAACATCCTTGCTGCGGATGCGTTTAATACCAATCGCATTCATAAACTCCTCTCCGAACAATTCGAACATAAGTTCATAAGGAGTTTTATTTTTATTTGATGCTCTAACATAAGAATTAATATGTGAGAACATCAAATTAACTTTTTCCTGAGTTAAAAAGTCCAAACTTACGCCTTTTGGAATCAAATATCTTACGAATTCATGATTTCTTTCACAATGTGGTTTGTCGGTTGCTTTGTATGGGTTTGTGAAAAATACTTTTGAAACAACAACCCCATATTCATCGGTTTCTAACTCATGAAATTTAGTGAACTCAACTCCATTATCTGACAAATTTACTTCAAATATTTGTTCATATAAATTGCCTAATTTTGATTGTAGATTTCTAATTTTTGCATTTACTGATCTATAACTTTCCTTGGTGATTAATAAGCCAAATTGAAACCTTGTTTGAGGAAATGTTATTGTTAAAATCGCTTTCTTATCTTCAACCTTTCCAACTACTGAATCATATTCCCAAACTTTGCTATCAGGATTTTCTTTAACATAGTTAAGGAAATCTGAAAATGTTCTTCCTAACATTCTTTCTACATTAACAATTTTCTTTTTGGCGTAGTCATACTTGTGCGAATATCTAACGTATCTAGGTAACTCATGAGCTTTAACAGTCATATACCCTTTATAGATGTATCTACGAATTGTTCTTTCGCAGCATGTTAATTGAAGCAATTTGCTTGAAACATAAAGATGATGAAGTGATTGACCATTATCTCTAATCCCATGAATAAGTTCCTCATCCATCGCGAGCATATCAAGGTTAGAGATTTTAGAATAGACTCTTGGTTCAATTCTGTTTCTTTTTGATGTCTCTTCAGCTTCAATACAATCGTAATAACGTTTTAGATGTGTGCAAAATTGACTATGTTCACATCCATTGCATGTATAAGGGAATTTCTTCCATCGTTCGCATCGATAAGCATGAAATTCTTACATTCCCCTTTAACAAAAGGTTTTAAAACAGGGCAACTCTTTGAGCAATGAGAGCAAGTATGTCTACATTGTTTGTAGTAACTATTGTTAATGATTTCTCTATAGATGGTTGATCTGGATTTCTTTAAAAGAATTGAACATTCTTCCAAAGAATAATTTTTATTTATTGCTGCTTGTAAATTGATACGATTATCCAGCATTAATCGTGCTTTTGACATAAAAATCTCCTTTCTAGCAGCAGGAGACTCTATTATAAATCAATTTGTTGCAACGATTCTGTCAACTAACAAATATATTTTTTTGTTGATACTTATTTACTACTATTTTTCATTTTAGTAAAATATCGCTAATGAAGACCTATATCAGAAATATATATTTTTCAAGATCATTTCATAGATTAGCAGGGAAAACTCAATTATATAGCAATTATGATAATGATCATTTTCATAATCGTTTGACTCATACACTTGAGGTTGCAGATATAGCTAATGAGATATGGGATAGAGTATGTCAACATAAGCATTCCTCTGATATAGTTGAAGCAATTGCCCTATGCCATGATTTGGGGCATACACCTTTTGGGCATGCTGGCGAAAGAGCACTTAATGATATTACATACCAAAAGGATTTGCTTGGAGACACTATCGTTCCTTCTCTTACAGATAAGATTATTTTTAAACATAATTATTATTCTGCAAAAGTTGCTTTAGGAATTAATCATGACAAAACAAAGTTAGATAAGGTATTAGCAGGTATTATTTTACACACGAATCTAGATTATGGTAGCAACTGTTGCCTTACAAAAAAGCAAAAGGAAAATACCATTAGTTTTTATTTAAAAAATTTTGATAGAAGAACGAAAACAATTAAATTAGTACACAAGAATGCTATTGAAGCACAAATTGTTGCATTGGCTGATGAAATTTCTCAAAGACTGTCTGATATGCATGATATATTGCTTACGAAAGATTTTATTATTAATTATGATGAAATATCTAAAATTTTACCTCAATCTTATATTGAAAAAATTGATGGATATCCTGAAACGTTTAAAATTAAAAAAATTATTGAATTATTAGGATCATTTTATATTGATGGAGTTTCTTACTGCAATGCATGTAACACTTTAAAAATGAATATAGACCAGCAAAATTCAATGGATTATATTAAAGGTTTAGTCAGTACTAAAATAAGAAATTCACAAATTATTAAAACATTTGATATTCGTTCTGATAAAATAGTGAAATCAATTTTTAAAAAATTGTATAAAAATCCTAGATGGATTGACCAAAAGATGCTGACCTCAATATTTAATAGGATAATGTCAACTTGCAAGTCTTGGGAAAACACTATTGATATTTATCAAATCTTTCCTGAATTTAGGGATGACAATAAAATATGTAGTGATAAGGAAAAAATTCGTTTTTTGAAAGGCGTTTATAAATTGGTTCATTCTAATAAAGCAAAGCATTTTATTGGCAAAGATAATATTTTTGTTAAAGAAATTAATTCTGAATATGTTTATTCTATTGTATTTTATATTGCTAACATGACTGATCGATTTGCATTAGAAAAATATAGGCAAATCAATAGTTTGTATAAATATTTAAAATTATTATTGACACGCTCTCCTTCTGGAGATAATATATCAACATAAAAAGAACGGTGATCTGCCGTGAGCTATGCTCGGAACAAACATCCTGTAACGTTGAGGATGTTTTTCTTTTTTGCTTTAAGAAAACTTAAAACAAATGTTGTGCATTGGATGAAGTTGCAAATATAATAAGCAAGCATATTTATATATATGATATAAATTAATACTTCGATTTATGTTTAATAATTGATACAGCAATATGATATGTATCAAGCGGAATGTGAATTTCTGGAATCGTTATAACTAGTTGCATTCTTGTTTTCTAAGATAAAAAGAAAAACAAAATGTAATTCGAGTATGATAATGGTTAAAATAGATTCAAATCTATTTTGATAGAACCAAGAAAATCCATTTGTACTGTCATTTCATTGATTCTATTTCTAATATAAGCAAGATAGTCAACATGGGTACGATCACTTTTATCAATTTTATTGTTAGGGTATTCGTACTTTTTGTTTTGTTGCTTTCTTTTCTTGTATGTTACAGCATAAGGTAAATCCATTTTTGTGAAATTACCAAATAATTTTGCCTTTATTTCAATTGATGGTGTTTTGTACAGTTATGACAAAAAACGAATAATTAGATGTCCAGATTTATCTTTTTCAATCCATATAAGTGAATGTAGTTTACTTCGATTTCTATTTTTTATTTGCAATAGAATTTAAATATATTTAAAATTAAATAAATATGAAGAAAATATTTAAATCAATCGATAAAATTTTAGCTGGTGGAATTTTAACGATAGTAGCTTTAGTTTTAGCCTTCGTCTTTTGGGTAGAGCCCGACTCAAATAAGAGTTTGCCACTTTGGTCGTTAGTTTTAGTTGTTCTTGGTTTTTTATTTTTAATTCTTTTGGTTTATGTATTTACTTGTTATTTTACCGAGAAAAGACTCATGCATAGTAAATTTTCATTAATAAGGACAATAACAAAAGATTCTGGTGATGGAGAGATAAGAATTATTCAGGACTATTCTGATTATTTGTCTCAAGATTGCCTTGTTACTATCTTTTTTCAAGAAACTGATGAAGATATAGAAAAACCAATTGGTATTGGGGTGGTAGAAAGCATAAGGACAACTTCTAATTTTACTCAGATTAGAATTATTAAATTTTTAGTACATTCCATTTATAATATTGAGGTGTCGCAATATTTATACTCGAACACTAAAAAAATCAGAAATTGTTTAAGTGTTAAGCCGAATATTAATGTTGATTTTATAACAATTAGAGAGGAATTTACAGATGAAAAAGGAAATAAAAGTAATAAAAGTTAATAGCGATTTTGAAATCGTCATTAATTGTGGAAGTGATGACGGAATTGAAGAAACAACCCAATTTTTGATTTATAAACTTGGAGAGGAACTGTTCGATCCAGATACAAATGAAAGTCTCGGCCATCTTGAAATTTTGTGTGGAAAAGGAAAAGTGAAGCATTTACAGCCTAAGATAACTACTTTATATTCAATTAATAAGGAGTCAAGTGTTAAAACAACCATAATCAAGAGGACTGGTGGTTTCCTTTCATTGAACACAGAAGAAGAAACAAAAGAACCAACCATAATAGAAAAACCATTTCATAAAGTGGATACCAGTTGTTTTGCAAGAATAATCAATTAGTTTTGTGATTGATTTGTATTAGGAACCTAAAGGTTCCTTTTTTATTCATAAAGTTTAATACTATCGGCGTGATTTTGCTCTTCATTGTCGGATGAAGTTCCCATTCATCTTCAATCGTATTATGAATCGACTAATAGATTTAATTGATTTAGATAAATATAATGATGAACCTGAGTATAAGGCTACTTTAGAGGAATTCTTTTCTTCTTTAGATGATTAATACTTTTTGAAATATTAAATATAATTAACTTCTAATTTATATCTATTGTATTAGGAACCTATGGTTCCTTTTATTTTAATTATTAGATATTATTTCCTTTAGTGGTTAATTATATTTGATAAAAATATAAAATTATATAAAATAGTGAATATGAGAAAAATAGTCATTCTTTTAGCGGGAGGATCTGGAAACAGATTCGGCTCAAATATCCCAAAACAATTTGTTGAAGTTAATGGAGTGCCTATTATTGCACATACAATAAAAAGGCTTGAATCATACGATATTGACAACATCATTATTGTTTGTGTTTCTGAGTGGATTGAATTCACAAAGGAAATCGTAGCAAAGTTCAATTTCCAAAAAGTTGTTTCGATTATTCCTGGCGGGCAAACAGGCCACGATTCAATTTTCAACGGATTAAAAGAAGCTAATAAAATTGCTAAGAATGATGACATTGTAATAATTCATGATTCGGTAAGACCATTAATAACCAAATTATGTATTTCTGATGTTGTTCAAAAAGCCGTTGAACACAAAGCTGCTTGTGCATCGCTTAAATCAATTGAAGGATTAGTTATAAAAGACACGGAAGAATACGGAACAAAAATCGGTGATCGTTACAACATTATGCGTGTGCAAACTCCTCAAGCTTATAATTTCGGAATGCTTTACAACATTTATGAACAAGCTGAAGAAACTAACACAAAGTATCCTTACGCTGATTCAGCTTGTATCTTAAATAATGTTCCAATTTATTTTTCACATAGTTTTGTTGCAAATATAAAAATCACAACTAAATCAGATATAGCATTTTTTAAAGCCTTATTAAACTTTACTGACGATGAATTAAATGGAACGCAAATTTGATGAAGAACGTTTTAATTTTCTCGAATTGTGCCGCTAGTGATTCAGAATCTAACGGCAGAATTCACATGACACAATTCCAAAAATATTTAGATGGAATCCATCTTCATAATTTTTATGTTCGTGGAAATCCAGATTTAGAGAACGTTAAATATTTGAATATATCTTACAAAGATGCTCTTTTGTCAAAATTGACTTTTGGTATAAAGAAACCTCCTTTGAATTCAAATGCAATTAAGTCTGGTGTTAATGCTTCAGAATCTATTTCAAACAAATCCGCAAACCCATTTTATCATTGGGCTAGAAATAAGTGTTTTTCGAATAATAGATCTATTTACAAAGCACTTTGTGATTATGTTTTAAAAAACAAAATAGAAGCTTTGGTCATTTGGGGATCAAATGTTCCATTCTTATATGAACTTATCCGTAAAATATCCAATAAAACAGGCATTAAGTACATAACAATCACTTGTGAAGATTACCCTTTAAAAAAGTATTGTTATTTCAAAAAACACAACGTTTTCTTTAATTTCTTTCAAAAACAATTAAGGAAACAATGTATTAAATGCTACAAAGGAAGTAGCAAAAATATTTACTGCAATATTGAATTGAAAAATTTATACGAAAAAGAAACCGAAACAACAAATGGAGAAGTTATATATTTAGGTAGTTCTTTAAAACGTTTTGGAGAAGAAAAAACAAAAAAAGTTAAAAATGTTCTATATGGTGGCAACCTTTATGACAACAGACTTAAATCAATAATCGATGTTGCTGAAGTTTTGAACAAAAGAAATATTGCTTTAAACATTTATGGAAAAACTAGTGAGGAAAACATTAAACTTCTTAAAGAACATACTAACATTAATTATTTTGGTGTCGTTCCATTCTCTGAGTTAGTAAAACATTTTTCAGAAAATGATGCGCTTTTACATGTCGAGGGTTTTTCAAAAGAATACATAAATGACTGTCGATTTGCATTTTCAACTAAAATATCTGATTACCTTGTTACAGGAAAAAAGATAATAGCTTATGGTCCTAAAGAAATAAGCGGAATTAATTTCTTATTGAAAGAATGGAAGCAAGTTGTTGCCACTAATAAAACTGATTTAGATTTAGTAATTGATTACATTGAATCTGACGATTATGCTTCTAGCGATATTTATAAAGAATTTAAAACTGATTTAGTTTCAGAAAAAGTTTTTAAAATTATGGAGTCTTTGTAATGAAAAAAGTTGGAATTGTTACTTTTCATAGAGCTAAAAATTTTGGTGCCATGTTACAAGCGTATGCTCTTCAAGAATCTTTAAGCAACGATTATTTTATTAATATTATCGATTACCGTTCAAAAGAAATGGATGCATTTTATTACTATCCTAAATATTCTTTAAAATATTTTATTAAACTCAGTGCTAAAATGGTGTTAAGAACAAAAGACACATATTTTGAATTAAAAAGAGATCATAATTTTAGTAAATTTTCGAAAAAATATTTTAAGTTGTCAAAAGAATATGATGCTGAAAGTATTTCTAACGCAAATTATAACTATGATTGTTTTGTTAGTGGTTCAGATCAAGTATGGAATCCACATGTAAACTTTAAAGATAAGGTTTTCTATTTAAATTTCGCAGACAAAAATAAGCGAAATTCATACGCAGCAAGTTTAGGAACAAATAATTTTTCTAGTGAAGAATTAGTGGAACTTAAAAACGATATAAAAGACTTTAAAAATTTTTTAATTCGTGAACAAGATGGAATTGATATTGTTAACAAGTTGCTTCCTAATAAAAAAACAAATTTAGTTTTAGATCCTGTATTTTTATTATCTAAAGACGAATGGATTAAAAAGTTAAATTTAAAACAGAAAAATAAAAAAGATTATATTCTGGTCTATTACATTGCAAAACCAACTAATTCAACTGAATTTGCATATAATCTTGCAAAGGAAACTGGATTGGAACTTATTTATTTAAATCCAAATCATAAAGATTTTCCTAAGAATATGAAAATTGTTAATTCAATTGGGCCTCGTGAATTCGTTGAATACATCATGAATGCTAAATATATTGTTACAACCTCATTTCATGGTTTATCACTAGGTTTAATTTTCAACAAAAAAGTGTTCTTTGAGAAAAATATGAACAAAATCAATAATAATTCTCGTTTAGAAAACCTGATTAATTTATTAAATGTTGGAAATTTGGAAATAAAAGATTCAAAAGTTTTGGATTTCAATAAAGAAGAAGTTGATTGGAATAAGGTTAATAAAATCATTCAAGATGAATCCATGCATTCATTAAAACTTTTAAAGGAGTCTCTTGATGAATAATATAATGGATAACTTTTCTAAAAGTTCTTGTTGTGGTTGTGGTGGATGTGCACAAATATGTCCAAAAAAAGCCATTACTATGTTTGAGGACGAATATGGTTTCGTATATCCCCGTGTGGATTCTAATTTATGTATTAACTGTGGCTTGTGTACAAAGGCTTGTCCATTTAAAACAAGTGAGAAAGGGAAATATTTATCTTCTTATCTTTATATTGAAAAAGATGAAAAAAAGAGAAGCCAATCTCAATCCGGAGGAGCTTTCAATGCATTAGCTGAAAAAATTATTGGACTAGGTGGCTATGTTTTTGGTGTTGAAATTGATAAAGACAAAAACATTTTCCACTCTTTTTCAAATGATTTAAATGGAATAGAAAAATATAAAAAATCAAAGTATGTTCAGAGTGATTTGAGAAACACATTTAAAGAATGTGCTGATTTATTAATTGATAAAAAGCTAGTTCTTTTTGTGGGGACAGGCTGTCAAGTTCAAGGGCTAATTAATTTTTTAGATTTAAAAAATATTGATTCAACAAATCTATATACTTGTGACTTGATTTGTCATGGTGTACCTTCGCAAAAATTATGGAAAGATTTTTCTAAATTTTTAGAAAAAAAATATAAGTCTAAGATAAAACATATTATTTTTAGAGACAAATCCACTTCTGGATGGCATGGTCATGTTGATAAATATGAATTTGAAAATGGCAAAACACTTGTCGGAAGATATTGGACAAATATATTTAATTCAAATGCTTATAGAGATTCTTGTTTTAATTGTAAGTTTACATCTGTGTACAGATGCTCGGATTTTACAATAGGAGATGCCTGGGGTTTAGAAAAGGTTTATCCAAATTTAGACGACAACAAAGGCGCATCACTTATTTTAGTTCATTCATCTAAAGGCTTAGAATTTATAAAGGATATATGCGATAAAGAAATTGATATTAATGATTTTTCGCAGCCAAGATTGTGTGGAGATAATAATTTAAAGCGAGATGAAAGATTTTTAGAAATGTATAAAAATAATCCCGATAAAGCGTTTAAACATTATTTATTTCCAAATAAATTTATATTAAAAATTAAACACAGTATTAAAAAAATAATTAAATAAATAGGAGAAACACAGAATGATACCTAAGATAATTCATTATTTCTGGTTTGGTAGTAAACAAAAACCAGATGTCTTCCAAAAGTGTTTTAACTCATGGAAAAAATTTGCTTCTGATTATGAAATTAAAGAATGGAATTACGATAATTTCGAATTTAAAGATAATAACTTCTTTAAAGAAGCTTATGAAAATAAAAAATATGCATTTTGTTGCGATGTAGCAAGAATTTTGGTTCTTCAGAAATATGGTGGAGTCTACCTAGATGTTGATGTAGAACTGGTTAAGCCAATTGACGATCTTTTGAAATACGATTTCTTTGGTGGTAGAGATGAAAGAGATATGTTTAATACAGGAGAAGGTTTTGGATGTATCCCAAATCATCCTTATCTAAATACCATGCTTTTACAATATGAGAAATTCATCTTGGATGGCGGAGCCACGGACGAAGTTCCTTGCCCAACAAAAAATGAAAAATCAATATCCGATTTAGGCTTTTCAAAGAAAACCGAAGTTGAAATAATCGAAAATAACATAATGCTTCCTAAAGAATATATGTGCCCAATATGTTTTGAAAAAAACGACCATTATTTTTGTGAAAAAACCTATTCAATTCACCATTATTCTGGTAGTTGGAGAACAAGAAGAGCTATTATTAATTTCAAACTTAAAAAAGGCGAAAAACTCACCTTTTTAGAAAAAATAATTTATCTTTTGCAAAGAATCAAACAAAAACTTTAATCTATAAATTCTTGAACGAAATAGGCATGCCAAGTTCGTTTCTAATTGTCCTAATGTTTTCGATTTCATTAGGTTCATTTGAGCCTGGGTGCGTCATTAGTTCAAAAACGTCAGTTGGCATTGAGACTAAGGTCTCTTTTATTGAATAAGTTAATAAAACTGTTGTTTTAAAATTCTTTCTGAAATTTTTTATTACCTTATTTTTAAGCAAATTTAATAGAGGATTTTTTGTGTGCACATTGTAAGGAAGCCTGGCGCTTAAAAACCCATTTCTTTTAGCGACTTTAGAGAAAATTTTATATAGTGAAGGATAAGCATGAATATTTCCATGACTATCAAAATGCATTAATGTGTAGCCATCAGATATATATTTTTTCATTTGAGCATCCAATTCAATTTCAATAGCTTTTCTAATTTTTCTTTTTATATAGAAATAGTGGATTTTATTGTCTAAATATTTACCATACAAATATCCTTTATCACTTACAAAAGGGGTTTTCTTGATAGGGTCCGTTAAAGGTCTCCCTCTAGTCAATGATAAATGGACGCCAATACAGTCTTGAAGATCGTTTTTAAACACTAATTCCTTAGCTTCAGAATAGTATTCAGAAAAAGTTACCATTATTGTTGATTGAGATATAATCTTCTCTTTAAGCAAATCTATAATTGGCTTATTAACTGTTTCATATCCACCTAAATCATCCGCGTTAATTACGTATTTCATTTTTATTTCCTTTTTAATACTTCTAAAAAGTATTTAATAAACTTTCTATTTATGAGAAGCTCAAAAGCTCCAAAAAGAATTACAAATGAAAATCCTTTAATGAGGAATTGAATTATTAAGTTAAGTGAACCTAATGGTATGAATTTAAAAATAATAAAGAACAGGCCAATTGATATTCCGAGAATAACTAAATTTCTTATTAAATTATAAACATAAGATTGCCATTTAATTGTTAAAATTTTTCTTGTGTATATTGTCATTCCTATGGTTTCGCCTACACTTACAATTATTGTTCCAATTATTGTTCCTAATATTCCAAATGGAATACAAAGTAACACGCTAATAATAATGTTTACTAGGAAAGAGCCAATATAAAACAATGCGGCAAATTTATGTTTATTTTTTGCAATATGGTATGAATACAAAAGATTTGAATATGCAGAGAACAAGCAACATGAAATTAGAAGAACACCAAAGATATAGATATTTTTATGATCTTCCGGAGATAACGTTCTTAACCATATAGCGATAAAGTCTTTTCCCACAGCTATAAAACCACCAAGAATCAAAGTTACTAATATAGTTATGGCTCCGCTCAAAATATCAAAAACTTTGTTCATGTCTTCAACATTGTTATCAATTGCATCACTAGTTAAACGAGGTGTAAAAAGGTTGGTAATGGTTGTGATTGCGGTGTTTGTGTATGTGTGGAATAGCATAGCGTAAGAGTAAATTAATGCCGCTGTAGTATTTATCATTGCTGAAAGAATAACTTGATCAGTGCTGGTATGAATTTTTGAAATCATTGTCACAATGAAAGCAAAAAAACTAAATACAATAATTGGTTTCATCACTTTAAAGTCTTCTTTTTTAACCTTCAAAGAAATTTTATCTTTAAGGTGAAAGACAACATAAATAATGTGAATTGCTTTAATCACAAGTGCTTCAACAAACGCTACCCAAGTTACTATTATAGTTAATTGGTCTGGTGAATTATTTTTTCTCAATAATAAAATAATAACCATTGATGAGATTGGTAATAAAATAGTATCTATAAAGTTGATTAAATTGGAAAAAAAGAATTTTCTATGATAATTTTCAATAAAATTGAATACCGAGAGCGGGAAGCTGATTGAAACGTTTAAAACGGTAATGCCAATGACCGGAACTAATAAGTAAGCTTTTGATGGATCTTCAACTTTAAAAAAACCTGTTTTAGCAAGAATCACTAAAAGAATGCCAAGTACAAAAGCAATTACACCAAATATAGTAAAACAAATAAAAAATAAACCATTGAATCTTTTTGTGGCTTCAATTCCACCTTCTTTTTCTTTCTGCTTTCTAAATCTGAAATAAGCTGTGCCCATTCCTAAAGAAATAAGCCCCAAATATGAAACGGTTGAAGTTGCTACATTACGAATTGAACAGTTTACTTCACCAAGATTTTCTAAAATAAATCTTGTGTAGAAGAAAGAGAGCAATAAACTTGCAAAGATTGTTGCATATGAGAGTATTGCTCCAAGCGATATATTTTTCTTTTCAGATAGATTCACTTTTTCTGGCATAGCATTAATATTATAAAAGAAATAATTATTTTTAATAATGATTTTCGAAATTAATATTGCATTTAACAACAAGATTGACGTCGATGTTGTTGAAATAAATTACTATTATTAGTAATATATCAGTATGAAAAATTTGGAATTAATTGAAATAACAAACGAACAATTAAGTAAGATGAAAAATATCGAATTAGATATTTTGAAAGATGTTGATAAAGTGTGCAAAGAATTAAATCTTACTTACTATTTATGCGCAGGCACTCTTCTTGGGGCAGTCAGACACGGCGGATTTATTCCTTGGGATGATGACGTTGATATTCAAATGCCTAGAAAAGATTACAATTTGTTTATTGAAAAAGCTCAAAAACTATTAGAAAAGAATCATATTATCTCATCTTATAAAACTGAGCCTGCTTTTATTGGAGATTTTTTCAAGGTTGTTGATAAAAACACTACTTTTGTTGAAATTTCAACTAGGAAAAGAGACATAACAAAAGGCGTTTATATTGATATTTTCCCTATTGACGGAATACCAGAAAACAAGCTAAAAAAGTTTTTTTATTGTTTCAAAATCAGCTTATTAAAACAACGCATAAGTAATGGATATTGTTTGAATGAACTATATGAAAAAAGATCCGTGAAAGGAAAAATTTATAATTTTTTATCTGGTTTTTTAACTCTTTTCATGAATCCGGAAAAAGCTACTAAAAAATTAAATGAATATTTATTAAAAAAAGATTTTAGTAATTCAAAATTCGTAATTGTTGAATCAAAATATAAAAGATTATACAAAAGAGAAATATTTGAAAAACCTAGCGAAATAAAATTTGAAAATAGTTTATTTTATGCTCCGACGGATGTTAAAGGTTATTTAGAAAAACAATATGGTAATAACTATATGACGCCTCCTCCTGTTGAAAAACAGATCAGTCATCATTTTTGCTGTGAATTAAAATTAGGAGATTAAACTTGTGCTTTCACTTCAAGTACTAATTCCAACTTATAATAAAAAAATTGAAGACATTCAGAATAAATGTTCTTTTTGGAATCTTGAAACCGATGCATTGATTAGCGTTCAATCCGATCACTATGAAGAAAAGTCTTTCTATTTTAAAGATCATTTGGTAACCGTAATATTTAATACAACCAAGGGTGTCAGTGTTAATAGAAACATTTTAATTGAAAAATGCACTGCTGATGTTGGCGTATTTATTGATGATGATTGTTCAATGGTAAGCGGGTATTGTAAAAAAATTATTGATTTTTATGAGCAAAATTCATGTGATTGTGTTTGCTTTAATGGTTTTTTGCCACAAAAAAATAGTAATGTTTTGATACACAATTCAAAAAGCAAAAAAGTTACAAAATTTCATGATGTGTCGAGTGTTGGGGGGCCAGGATTTTCAGCAAAATCAAGTTTTCTTAAATCAAGTGCCATTCGTTTTGATGAGAAACTAGGAACCCCTAATTTTATTGTTCTAGGTGAAGATTCAACTTTTATTAAAAATATTTTTGATAGCGGTTGTTTATTTTATCGTTCGAGTGATCCTGTTTTTAAAATCGAAGAAGATTTAGATAATTCGTCTTATTTTAATGGTTTTGGCGATTATAGATTTTTAATAAGCAAAGGTTTTGTTTGTAAGAATATATATAAAAACTTCTATTTTATTGTTAAGCGTATACACGCTTTAAAATTATCAAAAAAGAACAATCTGAAATTATCAACTATATTAAAACTTTATGACATTGGTGCTTCATTAAAGAGAAAAAAAGAATTCAATAAGTTGATTTATATTGACTTAAAGGAAAAGAAAACTGTCTATTTTTTAGAAAAAGCAATCGATTTTGACTCATATTATGAATTGATTTCTGAAATTTACACATCAAAGAACCGTGTGAATATTGACGAAATTTTAATTAAGAAAAACATTGCGTATAGGACGAAAAAGAAATGAAAATACTACAAATTAATGTAACTTATGGAATTGGAAGCACTGGTAAAATTGTTGAGACACTTCACAATAAATTTTTACAGTTTGATCATGATTCATATGTAATCTCAGGAAGAAAAACAACTGGCAATAACAATAGAGTTTTTAAGTTTACCTCTGATTTTGAATCAAAATTTTGGCATTTGCTTTCTAAGGTAACAGGAAATTTGTATTGTGTTTGTCCTATTGCAACTCGAAGAATTATTAGATTTATTAAGCAAATAAAACCGGATGTTGTTCATTTACATTGTTTAAATGGCTTTTTTGTTAACATTCCTAAGTTAATGAAATTTTTAAACAAAGAAAACATTAGGACAGTGTTAACCAATCATGCTGAATTCATGTATACCGGAAACTGCGGCTATACAATGGAGTGCAATAATTGGATTGATGGAAGGTGCAAAAATTGCAAAAGAGTTAAAGAATTCAATGGTAAGTATTCATTAAATTTAACACATCATTACTATAAAAAAATGTTTAATTCCATTTCTTCATTTACAAATCTAAAAGTTACAAGTGTTTCACCATGGCTTAATGAACGTGTAAAACGTTCTGAAATGTTTGCTAAAATTGCGAATAATTGTTTCACTGTACTTAATCCAGTTATCATAAAAAATTTTGTTGAAGAAAATAGATTTAAAAATAGTACTAAAAATGTTTTGTATGTTACAGCAGATTTTAACAATCCTGAAAAGGGCGGATATAATCTTTTTAAGCTTGCAAAAGAATGTGAAGATTTGAATATTACTTTTTATGTTAAAAGTGGAAGGCCGGTTGAAAATAAAACTAATTTAAAAAACATTGTTTTTATTGAAGAAAAAAATGTTAATTTATTTTCTCTTTATGAAACTGCAGATTGCTCTTTGCTATTAAGTCAAAAAGAAACATTTTCAATGGTTGTTGCAGAATCATTAATGTGTGGTACTCCAATCGTCGGATTTAAAGCGGGCGGGCCTGAAACTATTGCGGTTAATAATTATTCTGAATTTGTCGATTATGGCGATATTAAACAATTAAAAGAAGCATTGCTAAAAATGCTCAATAAAAAATTAAATAAAGAATCCATTAAAAAAGCTGCGTTAAACAAATATTCTATTGATATTATTGCTGATGAATATCTAAAAGTTTATGAGAAGTAAAATTTTAAATTTTATCAATAAAACACACACTTATTTAATTTTATCTTCATTTTTTTTGCTACTGCTTCCTAATTGTATTAAGGTTTTATCTGTTAATTATTTACCTGGAATCATTTATAGAAGCATTATTCTTGTTTTGTTTGGAATATTAGGCGTAATATCTTTCATTTTTAATAAACATTACAAAACAAAATATTTTAGTATTTTTATATCAATTTATTTAGCGTTCTCCATTATTTCGCTTTGCCTCACTAACGCCAAACCTAATTTAGAATTAAAAACTCTGGATTATTTCCTTTCTCTTGGCGAAATTGCCTCAACCGTTATATCTTTGATATTTATTTTTTCGTGTTTAAAATCTCGGGAAATTAATAAAATACTGATTGTAAAAGTATTAGCCTATGCATCAATAGTTCTTATATTCTTATCGTTTATTATTGATTGGAATGCAATCGTAAGTACTTTTACTGAATTTGACCATTCGAACTATGATGTGAAATCTATCTTTTTCGATAAGAACACTTTTGGTTTAATTTTATTTGCAGGATGCACTAGTTTTTGTTTTCTAGGAATTACTAAAAATAGACTTTATTTGTTTGGGGCGGTTTTTTCTGTACTTTATTCTGGAATTGCTCGTGCTAAAACCTCATTACTCATATCTTTAATTTTATTAATTTCATCTTTTGTATATTGTATTGTCTGTGATGTTAAAACCAAAAAAATTAAAAATATAATCATTTATTTTTCGTTAATATTTTTGGTTTTGATGACTTTGATACTTATTATTTTGAAGGTTGGATTTTTTGCAAAAATATTCGATGTTATTTTTGGTGATTATGGTTTAATTTATGATGGAAAAGTTGTTATTCGTGAAAGATTTAAAAATTGGTCAAATAAACTTAGCTCAATAGATTCTCCATTAATTTGGATATTTGGATATGGTGAAAGACTAGCTTATACATTTGCAGGACGCCCAATTGACAATTCCTACATTTACATCTTATTAAATGGTGGATTAATTAAATTAATTTTATACACAGCAATTTTAGGTTATCTAGTTTTTCAGAAAACTAAAATTTCTACATCAAAAATAAATAAAGTGATTGGAATCATTTCCATTTTTTCAGTCGTGTTGTATGGCTTTTTTGAAGATTGTTATTTAATTGGTTGTTCTCTTCCTTCATTGCTTTTTTCATTGATTATTGTTTGTATTTAGCTTCAATTTATAAATATAATTTGTAAATCACGTCTTAATAAATTATCCTAATTATATGCAAAATGAGGTTTTGGTTTCGTTTATAATTCCTTGCCTAAATGGCGAAAAATTTATTTCAACGTGCCTAGATAGTATTATTTCTCAAACAGTTCCTTACTGGGAAGTTTTCGTTGTAGATAATGGTTCAGATGACAATAGTATCCAGATTTTACAAGAATATGCTAAAAAAGATGACAGAATACATGTTTTAAGTTCAAAAATTAAATGTCAAAGTACAGCTAGAAACATTGCTATAGAACAAGCAAATGGAAAATATTTATGTTTTATTGATATTGATGATTTTATTGCAAACGATCTGATAGAATCATATCCTACAAATGAGCAATTTGACTTCTATTTTTCTAATTGGAACAAAATAAAAGGCGGTAAACAATCTAAGAGAATTTTTCCAGTTAGTAAAAAAGTTCTTGAAAGAAACGATATTGTTGATATTCAACGTTGGATTTTCGGGGATGTAAAATCTAAAAACCCATTTGATTTGGATACTTTTTCAAGCAATTGCGGTAAGTTTTACAAAACATCCATTGTTAAAAAACACAACATAGAATTTGTTCCAATGGCTAAAATAGGTGGTTCTGAAGACGCGATATTCAATATGCAATTTTTGGAATATGCTCAAAATGGTTATTTTAGCGAAAAGTGTTTGTATAATTATGTATCACATACTGGTTCCTATACTCATAAAAGAAAAATAGAAACCTTAAACTTGTATTTTGAACAGCATAAAATTCAAGAAAATATTTTAAGAGAATTTGACAAACTTAATGAATGGGGAAAACATTTAAGCAACCGTTTATTAATAGTGAGTTTATCTATTTTTATAGTTGTTTCAAGATTGAAATATAGTCATAAAACAAAAATTTCTTTCCTTAAGAATTTTTTAGAAAATGAGATTTTTTCAAAAAATGTTAATAATATGAATGTTAATCAATTTGGCCTTCTTTATAGGATTCTATTAAAGCTTATAATGAAGAAAAAGGTTAGACTTGCATTTTTGTTTGTTAAGGTCGCGGATTTGATTATATGATTGCTAAGATTAAATCATTTTTTTCTACAAAAAATTCTCGCTTAGAGCTTATAAGCGAAATCATTTTTTTGTTTTATCTTGTTTGGGTAACCATACCTTTTGTTAGCACAAGAGTGCCGATTTTATTTAATCTTACTTCGGGCGGAAGCTTTGCCATTGTTTATAGAGCAATTGGCAGTCTTGTTTTTGCAGGCTTTTTCGCTATTGTTGCTATAGTTAATAAATTCAAGGTTAACAAACTATATTTAATTGCTGCTGGAATATTATTGCTTACCAATATTATTGGCACATTGGTTCTTCCAAATAGTGTGATTTATGGTGATGGCACAGTTTACAATGATGGTTTTCTTAGTAATAACCATTATTTCCATATATCTGAATATACTGTAGGTTATTTTTCGATTTTGAAAGGTTTGTTTAGGATTGGATTTGGCTTAGTTTTTGGATATGTATTGCTTTTTATTGTTCCGAAAGTGGTTGGAAAGAAGTTACTTAAAAAAGTTTCAATATTTTATGTTGGCCTATTGGCGCTAGCTTGTTTCTTAAGCTTCATTTTAGAAACATCTAAATTTAAATCTGGGAACATTTTGAATTTAAATTTATCATCAATTTTTGCATCTAAAAACGATTTTGGTGCATTTTTAATTATTGGTTCACTTGCTTGTTTGTATTTGCAGCAAATAAAAATTAAATTTTATAAATTATTGTACGTTCCTTTAGGAATATTTATGATTTTTTCAATAGTGAGCGGTTGCAAAACATCACTTTTATTTGCGGTCATTATTCTTTTCTATATGCTTGCCACGATGATCAAAAAAATAAAATCTATAAATGAAAAAATGTATAAGGCATCTCAAGTTATTTTTGTCTCATTTATTAGTTTAATTTTTATTTTCTTTATTTTGCTTTTGTCAAATGCATTTCCATCGCTAAGTGGATTAAAACAAAAAGTTGATTTTGCTTTATCACATGATGTTGCATATACATTAACAACAAGATTCCAGATTTGGTCTCTAAGTTTTAAAAACACTAATTTATTTAAGATTTTATTTGGACAAACTTGGTCCTATGGCCCTCAGCACTTATATGCATCATCTAGTTTCTATATCGGAACAGGATTTACTTCATATCATAACTCATTAGTGTTTATTTATTCTGTGTCTGGATTAGTTGGTCTAGTTTTTTATGTATTTTTAATTGTTAAAAGTATTCGACTAACTATTAATTTTAAGAACTTTAAAATGCGTTCATTTTTACTTTTATTATTTTTTGGACTATTAATTTTTAGTTTGGTGGAAGATGATTTAATTTTTATTTCAGGCTCTGGTTTTTCACTTTATTATTCACTTATGCTTTCGCCTGTTGGCAAAGAAAAAGGAAATATTAAAGATTACGTTGTGGAGGTAAATGTATGAGAAAACCGCACTTACTCTTTTTAATGTTTGCCGTTCTTTTAACAAGTTGTAACTCGTTTACAAAAGATGATTCTCAGAAAGACTCGTTCTTTTTAAGAAAAAAATATCAGATTACTAGAATATACGACATTAATGAAGATGGCTCGCTTAGTAATTCATATTTAACGCCTGCAAGTTTAAATTTTGATATTGAAAATACTTATATGGATTTCTACTATGGTGGATTAGATTATTTTAAAGAAAACGGTTCAAAATTTATTATGTCCGTTGCGTTTAATGGTTCAAGTACCGCCTATGATACCGATTACTTAAATAAAATGAATGGCATTATTCCTATTATTGGAGAATATAAATTAGACAGAAAAAGAGATTATGCTGTTCCATTTTATGTTAATTTTAAAGACGCCAATAAACATCTATTATTAGAAAATTATAACAACGATAAAAAAATGTATCAGGCAACAGTATTTCCGGAATACTATATTCGTCTTAATTTTTTACTATATTTAAAGAGTTCAGAAAATGCAAAAAAGGTTTGTCTTGAGTTTGGCAAAATTTCAAAGATAAATGAACTTGAAGATATCCCTCATATATAATTTATTTGATTTTTTTATCTAAAATTTATTCCATTTAGAATATAATTTACGGTTTTTCTCATTACGATTCTGACTATCTATTCGAAAAACATTAAGAGGCTAAAGCCTCTTTTTGTTTATGATTCCTCTTATTGATTGAGAAATCATTAATCTTTACTGATTCTTAATTCTATTTTTTAAAAAGTTAGTTTTATTTATTATCTAAGAGGAATTTATTGTTATATATTTATAGAAGGAGTATCAACAGATTTTGCATGCATATACGAGTTTTAGAGTATAGAAGTACGAATCAATCATTGACATTTAATTTCTCTTATATTGAAGATTCTATTCTTTCTCTTATTTTTTTATGGTTTAAAAATCAAGGCTAATTATTTGTATCCAATTTCTTTTAAATTTGAAATTCAAAACTTATTTTAAATTTTAATAAAATGGTGACATTGTTGCGTTCTACAAAAAATTGCCTTTTTTATTGTATGCGGTAAAATTAATTAAAATGTATAATCAAAGGATGAATATAATATTTAATTACTTAATTTCTAATTGCCAATCTGGCTATACTTTCACATGCATTCAGATGTGCAACACTTTACAAATACCATACAATGGTTCTTTTAGAACTTACTTCAATAAAAATTTTCAAAATTTTGCGATCGCATCAGCAAATAAGCCGATTGTCGGTTTGCATCAAAACAAACCTTTTAAAGTTTTTGTATTAATTTAATATATTAATCTAATTAATTTTATCGTTGAATCGATTATATTTAATATAAAGGAGATTGCTAATTATGATTCAAAAAGTAAATAATTTTTCATTAAAATCCTTTAAAAATTATACAACTCCAGAAAATTTATTTTTCAAAAAAGTAAATGTATTTTTTGGTTGCAATGGAAAAGGAAAATCATCTTTAGCAGAAGGCGTTGCTAGCGAAATTAAAAATGTAGATAAAATTTCGGAGGAAAACTATAGAATTTTTTCGAAGGATTATTTAAAACTAAAATTAATTAATGATAAAAGAAGGCTAAAAGGTGTTAAGGCAGTTTTTGGAAATAAAAATGTAAAAAACGACAAAGAAATTGAGGTGCTTAAGGAAAAACTGGAAGACACATCTAAACTTATGGGAGAAATAAATTCAAATTTTTCCTTAATGGATTCTTTAGTAAAAACCATAGAAGATGGTGTTAGAGGTTCAAAAAAGATACGCCATATTTCAATTTTAACAGAGGAAGATTTAACAACTTATAAAACAACTTTCGAAACATTGAAAGATGCTGCGCTAAAAATTACAACCGAAGATAAATTAAAAACAATTACTGCAAACATCGATTTTGAAAAGAAAAGAAACGAACTTGAACTTTTGCCATCAGTTAGTTTGAACAATATTAATAAATCTTTGGATATTGCTTCTGAAATAATAAATCATTCATACAAAACAGAAAATATACCAGCAACTGAAGTTCTTGATTGGATTGAACAAGGATTAGATCTTCATAAAGAAAGTGCAACATGCTTATTTTGCGGTTCTAATTTAGATAACCTTACGAGTATAAAAAAGCATTTTGAAGAATATATAAACAATACTAGGCAAAAAGATGAGCGAATTTTAATGAATTTCTCCGGTTTATTAGATTCAGAGATTTTAAAAATTGATACCTTTGTTGGTAATGAAAATATGTTTAAAAATTGCGATATTGAAGTTTCTTCACAAATTAAGAGCTTGTTGAGTTACAAAAATAACCTTGTTTCAATTAAAGATGTGCTAGAAAAAAAGTTTCAAAAATTTGAGTCCGTGTATATTGTTGATTTTAAAGAAGTTAAAGAATCGTTCATTGAAGCAACTGGAGCTTTATATACAGTACAAAAATTTGTGGAAGATTCGAAAGCCAAAATAGCAAAAGAAGAGAATAAGCTCAATGATTTATTAAAGGGCTTAATCGCGTTAAAAGTTTTAAACAACAAACAAATTGCTGACTTAGCAAAACAAACCAATAGCAAAATATTAAGTTTAAAAACAATAGAACGATCTAATGAATTAATAAAAGAACAAATTAAAAATTTAAAAAATAAATCAAAAGTTACAAGCGATTTTGCTGAATTTATAAACGGTATTTTATTAGATTTAGATATTAAGTTTAAATTAGATATTGTCGAAGACGACTATCGAATAGTACCTTTAAAAAGCGATGATGAAATAGATATTGACAATATTAGTGAAGGTGAAAGAAATTTATTGTCCTTACTCTTTTTCTACTTCGAACTTTTCGAAGATAATATGCAAGAACATTTCAAAGAAGACATTAAATATATTGTGGTTGATGATCCACTTTCAAGTTTAGATGATAATAATAGGACTTATTTAATTTCTATATTGCAAATGCTTTTTAAACAAAATGATGTTCAAGTGTTTGTGTTTACTCATGATTGGGATGCTTATTGTCAATTGCTTTATAATGTTGACAAATCAAAATATGCCAGTTTTGAAATTAAAAAAGACAAAAATGGAATTTCTACTGTTGTAATTGGAAAACCGACAATAACACCTTACGAACATGATTTCTTTGAACTAATCGATTTTTCTAAAAAAACAGCAGATTCTCTTGATGATGGTGATGTTTATCATTTGCCTAACTGTATTAGAAGAGTTCTTGAAGTTTTCTTAAAATTTAAAGTTCTAAATTGTTCTCCAACCGCATCAAATATTAATAACGTTACAATAGGTTTATTCAACAAGGAGACTCTTGATGCAAAAGAAAATGTAAAATTAATGTCATTATTGACAGTAATTAATTCAAAGTCTCATGAGGCAGCAAGAAATAGTGAAGAAGTTTATAAAGCTTTGAAATTTTTAGTTAAGCAAATTGAAACTGCTGATAAAACCCATTTTAATATGCTTAAGAATAAAAAAGCTCAATATGAACAAATGAATGGAGAAAATTTATGAAAACAATTAAATGCCCAAAATGCGGTGAACAATTTACTATTGATGAATCCGGCTACAACGAAATAGTGAACCAAGTTAAAGACGAAGTTTTTAAACAGGAACTTCAAGAACAGGCTAATGCTTTAAAAGAAAAGTTTGCATCTGAGATTAAACTCGCTGTTAATGAAGCAGTAGCTCAAAAAGAAAAAGAAATTCAATCTTTAAAACTTCAAAATGAATCACTTAATAATTCAATGGAGGAAAAGATTGAACTTTCTAATGCTAAATATAAAGAAGAGATTGCTAGATTAAACGGTGATCTAAAAGCTAAAGACGCAAGTGTTAAATCTCAAGTAGAAGAAGCAGTCCAAGCAAAAGAAAAAGAAATTCTTAAGCTTAGTAATGAGCTTTCTATGAAAGATAAGGAAAATCTTCTTAGTATTTCAAATTTAAAACAACAACATGCTTCTGATATGAAGCTTATGGAAGAACAAGTTGCATATTATAAGGATTTAAAAACAAAACTTTCTACCAAACTTGTTGGAGAAACCCTTGAACAACACTGTTTAAACCTATTTAATCAGCTTAGAACTACAGCATTCCCAAATGCATACTTTGATAAAGATAATGAAGTAAGCAAAGAATCAGGATCAAAAGGGGACTTTATCTTTAAAGACTTTGCAGATGGTCAAGAATACATTTCTATAATGTTTGAAATGAAAAATGAAAATGATACAACTGCTACAAAGCATAAAAATGAAGATTTCTTTAAAGAACTTGACAAAGACAGAAATGAAAAAGGCTGTGAATATGCAGTTTTAGTTTCAATGTTGGAACCAGATAGCGAATTTTATAACGCCGGTATCGTGGATGTTTCTTTTAAATATCCAAAGATGTATGTTATTCGTCCTCAATGTTTTATTTCTATGATCACTTTACTTGCAAACGCTGCAAAGAATTCTATTAATTATCAAAAACAATTAGTAGAAGTAAAGAATCAAAATATTGATATTACTCATTTTGAAGATGATTTAAATGAATTCAAAGCAAATTTCTCAAGAAATGTCGAAATCGCTAAAGGTAAGTTTGATAAATCTATAGAAGAAATAGATAAGACAATTGAACATCTTCAAAAAGTTAAAGATGCATTACTTGGTTCTGGTAATCAATTGAGGATTGCTAATGATAAAGTGCAGGATATTACTATTAAGAAATTAACTAAGAATAATCCAACAATGAAAGAAAAATTTGATAATTTAAAATAAGTTGAATCAGTGTATTGAAATGTTTTTTCAATACACTGGTTTGAAAGAATAGACTTTGTCTATTCTTTTTTTGTGTTTTTTATATACTATGATATAATTGAATTATGTTAGTAGATTTACATGTTCATACAAAAAAGTGCAAGAGTGGTGATGATAAAACTAGGGAAGTTACCGTGCAGCTTTTTTCTTCAAAAATTCGTTTGGCCGGTATAAAAGTTCTAGCTATCACTAACCATAATTGTTTTGATATTGAGCAATACAACAAATTAAAAGCCTCTGTTGCTGATGTGTGTGATGTTTGGCCTGGAATAGAATTTGATGTTAAGCAATTAAGTTCAAAAGCAGGGCACGTTATTGTTATTGTAAATCCTGAAAAAGTTGAAGATTTTAATGCATTGATTAAATCTACAATAGGCGATAGTACTCCCGACTCATTTGTTATTAATATTGATAATTTGTGTTCTAAATTTAATAAATTGGATCCAATTTTCATAGCCCATTATTTGAAACCAAAGTCTTTGGGCGAAGATGATTTAGACCTTTTGAATAGTAAAATTTATAATAAGAACAGATTTTTAAAAGAACCTTCAAATATTGTTTCTATTGGAGTTCTTAATGCATACGATCAAAAATGTGTCCTGGGTTCTGACGTTAAAGACTGGAATTTTTATGAAAAAGGAACATTTTCTGAATTTAAATATGATTTTAAAGATTATAAAAACTTTTTAAAACTTTTAGATAAAGATTCTGCATATATTAATGATTTAATAAACCAAGAGCAAAAAGAAATTATTGAAGTCTATGGAGATAATAAAACAAAGCAACACCCATTTAGGATACCTGTTTACAACGATGTAAATATTATTTTTGGAGATAAAGGAAGCGGCAAAAGTGAAATTTTGGCATCTTTAAATGATTATTATATTTCCAAAGGGATTCCTGTTTCATATTTAGTATCAAGAGCTAATGAATCTTGGTTTAGCACTCTCTTGTTGCCAACACCTAACCTATATTTTTCTTCAACCTTAGGCTGCGATTCTAATTTAGTTGAAAATTTTATTGCTATTGCTAATTATGTAGACCCTCAAATTGTTGAGATAGAATCGTACAAAAAGTATTTTAAGACTATTAACAAAAACAAGAATAGTGCTTTAATTAAATTAAATAAAATTTCGAAAATCAATAGCAATAATGATGTTTTTATAAGAAAACTTGGATCTGAGTATGAAACATTTAAATCATTTTTATCCTCATTTACTTCATCTGAAATGTATAAACATTTTGTTACTGATGATGATTTTATTAATTTAAAAAATGATCTTTCTAATGTTTTGAATAAATCTGCTGAGCATTATAAAGACCAATGGATTAAAAATAAGGCCAATTCTTTGTCGGATTTTTCTATTGATTCGATAAACACAGCCGTATCAGAATGTACAGGTACACCAACGCTACCGACAGAGACAGGATTTTTTAAGTTTGCAGATGAACGAATAAAGTTAATGAATAATGCAAATGCAATTTTTAATAACTTAAATAAGGAAAGTGTTGTTGTTGAATCTACTTATTTAGGTAAACTTGGAAACAAGGGCTCTGGAAGCATAACAAGTGAGTGCGGATTTGCAAACCCATCAAATATTGAAAAAATCGATTCAAAGTGGTTAAAACAAAACAAAACAGACTGCAAAGATATATTAAAGAAGTTAAAATCTGTTCAAAATGAGGCTTTTACAAAAAATCTTTTTGATAAAGTTTCTAAATTTAAAACAGCATATAATGATGGCGTGATTAAATCATTGAATGATTTAATTTTTAATAAAAAATCTTTTATTTTAGGGTCAAAACCTTACAAGCCGTCAGCGGGTGAAATTGCAATACTATCAATAGAGTATGAAATATTAAAAAATAAAACAAATAAAAGTATCTTTCTTTTTGATGAACCAGAATTAAGTTTAGGAAATGAATATATCGAAACAAATATTGTGCCATTGATAAAGGATTTAGCTAAATCTGGAAAAACGGTCGTTATTGCAACTCACAATGCTAATATTGCTGTAAGAACTGGTGCTATAAATTCGATTCTTAAGACAGCAAATAATAGCGAATATAATACTTATATAGGATCCATGTACACAAATGAACTAAAAAGTGTAATTGATAATGAAATAGTAAAATGGGATGCTGAAAGTGAAAGAACACTTGAAGGCGGAGAAAAAGCATTTAAAGAAAGAGGCTACTATTATGGAGAAGATAATTGATGTAACAATCGAAAGAAAAGAAAATGAAGCAATTTTAAATTTTGGTTTTGAAGAAAAAATGAGTCTTTCATTAACTAGTGATAGCCAGGATGAATTAAAAGACTTTTTTATTAAATTGTTGAAGAAAATTGTCGATGATAAGGAAAATATTTACAAATTGAATTTTTCTGATGAAGGGCAAACAGATTTATTTCATGATGTAGGTGACAAATATATTAAAAATTTAGATAATGAACTCTCCTCAATATATGTCGAGATAAATAAATTGCCAAGATAAAATAAACGAGCAGTATATTATGAGTTTAGCAAGTATTATTACTCCAGCATACAATTGTGAAAAATGGTTTAAAGAAACATTTGAAAGTGTTTTAAAGCAATCTTTTAAAGACTTTGAATGGATTATCGTAGATGATTGTTCTACAGATAAATCATTTGAAATCATTTCAAAATTAATAAAAGATTATAGTAATTTTAAATTACTTCAATGTGAGAAAAACTCAGGATCCGCTGTTGCAAGAAACATTGGATTAAAGAATGCATCAGGAAAATACGTTACCTTTTTAGATTCAGATGATTTACTCGATCCTAATTATTTAGAGGAACAAGTTAAATTCATTAAGGATGATGGTCCAATCATTACCGCTGGTTATCGAAGAATGGCAGAAAACACCACAACAAACTTCATTCCTAGAAAATCAATAACCTATAAACAATTATTAACTGGTAATGATTGTTCTTGCCTTACTACAATGTATGATCGTGAAGTGGTGGGAGACATTCTTTTCCCTGAAGATCTTCAAAGACATGAAGATTTTATCTTTTGGCTTAATATATTAAATAAAGGATATATAGTAAAAGGCAACGATAAAATCCTTGCTACCTATAGAATAATAAGTGGAAGTAAGAATTCAAATAAGGCAAAACTTTTAAAACCTTTATTCAATGTCTATCATAAAGCTTTAAAGTTTAACCTTATTAAATCTTGTTGGTATTTATTAAAATACGTTTTATATTCAAGAAAAAAATATAGAAACGTTAAATAAAAATTACCATCTTTAAATGCGATACTCGTAATAGTATCGTTTTTCTTTTGTGATGTACGTTTTGATAATGGTTGCATGTATTGCAACTATTTAATTGCTAATTATTAATGCCTTGATATAATTAAGGCATCTATGAAGAAATTTTTTACATTTAGCAAATTATATATATTGGCAGATATAGTTCTTATATTTGGAATTACATTTTTAACATTTTTTGATTCATATTCCAAAGATGTTTTTAACAATTCTTTAACAGGAATCCTTTTATATTGTGGAGGATCTGCTTTAGTTACAGTTATTTTATTTGCTGTTCTTAAGCTTTATCATATGGCCTATGAGAACTTTGGATTAGCAGATTGTGTTAGAGTCGCTATTGGTTATTCAGTTCCTGCATTGACGGGTTTAATTGTTTTACTAACAGTCGATGGACTTCATTTCGAAACCAATCATATTATTGTTTGGGTTTTGTTGTCTACAACAATTTTATTTGCGCTTACAATCATTCGTGCCTTACCAAGAGAAATTAAAACATTACACAGAATGATTGAAAAAAGAAAACTTGGTGTTCGCACAATGATTATTGGGGCGGGCGATGCTGCAAAAATTGTTATTGATGATTCAAGAAATAACCTTAAATCCAAGAACAACATCGTCGTATTAGTAGATGATGATGAAAAGAAAATTGGGTCAATTTATTCAAACATCAAAGTTGTTGGCCCAATTAGCAACGTTTCAAAGATTGTAGAAGAACACCAAATTGAAGAAGCAATCATTGCTATTGCAGATTTAACAGAAGAAAGACTTCATGAAATTGTTGATTACTTATCAGCATGCAATGTCAGAATTCGTAGACTTCCACTTTTAAGTGAAATGTCAGGCCCAAACGATATTAAAGTAGTAGATGTTCATATCGATGAACTTCTTAACCGTGATCCAATCAAATTAGATAACACTGAAGTTAATGAAATGTTAACTGGCAAGACAGTATTAGTTACAGGTGGTGGCGGATCCATTGGTTCAGAATTAATGCGTCAAATTTTCAAAACACATCCAAAGAAATTAATTGTTTTTGATATTTATGAAAACTGTACTTATGACATTCAACAAGAACTTGTTCGTAAGATGAGAAATGAAAATATCAAAGATATTGAACTTATTGCATTAATTGGTTCAACATACAATGAAACTCGTGTAGAACAAATCATTAAGAAATATAAACCAGATTACATTTATCACGCTGCTGCATATAAACATGTTCCATTAATGGAAGATTCTCCAGCAGAAGCTATTAGAACAAATGTTATTGGTACATACAATGTTGCTAAACTCGCGGATAAATACAAAGTTAAGAAAATGGTGCTTGTTTCAACAGATAAAGCTGTTAGACCTACAAATACTATGGGTGCAACAAAACGCTTTGCAGAAACCATAATTCAATACTTTTCAGAGAAATCTAAGAATACAGCGTATGCTGCAGTTCGTTTTGGTAACGTTTTAGGTTCAAATGGTTCAGTTGTTCCTT